>CAZJBA010000197.1:0-3577 GCA_964544065.1 uncultured Anaerolineales bacterium
ATCTGGAAGGCAATCCCCTATATTTCCTGGGGAGCGTACTGGACATCACCGAGCGCAAACGGGCCGAAGACGCCCTGCGCGAGAGCGAGGAGAAATTCAGGAACCTTTTTGAGACCATGTCCGAGGGCGTGGTATACCAGGACGCAGAGGGTAATATCACGTCCGCAAACCCGGCAGCCGAGCGAATCCTCGGTTTGTCCCTGGAACAAATGCAGGGAAAGACTTCGATGGACCCGCGATGGAAAGCCTTAGATGAGCATGGCAACGAACTGCCTGGGGAGAAACACCCAGCCATGATCGCCCTTCGGACTGGGAAGAAGGGCGAAAACCATGTGCAAGGCATATTTGTCCCGGAACGGAACGAGTACGTATGGATGATCGTCAATGCGATACCGCAGTTCAAAGAAGGAAGCGACAGACCCTACCAGGTGTATGCAACCTTCACGGACATCACAGAGCGAAGGCGGGCGGAGTTGCAGCTCAAAGCCGAAAAAGAATGGTCGGAAAGACTCATCAACTATGCACCGAACATTGTCGTCGGAATGCAGGAAGGATCGAAGATTGCTGTTTTTAACCGTTTCGCGGAACGGTTGACCGGCTATAAGGCGGAAGAGGTCATCGGCAAAGAATGGATTGGTACGTTCATCCCTGAAGAACTGAGGGAAGACATCTATCAGGCTTGGGATGACATCGTGGATAATCAGTTGGTCGACCACCATTTCGAGAATGAGATCATCACCAAATCCGGAGAAAGGCGGCTGATCGAATGGAGCAACACCATCATCACCAAAAACGGTGAATTCCAATTGATCCTTTCGCTTGGCGCCGACATCACCGAGCGTAAACGAGCCGAAAAAGAGGCCCAAAGTTTCAGCCGTCTTTTCGAGAATTCACTGAACGAGATTTACATCTTCAATTCAGAAAACTTGCAATTTGTGCAGACAAATGAAGCGGCACAAAAAAACATGGGATACTCTCAAAGCGAATTACGTCAGCTCACCCCGCTTGATATAAAATCCGAATTTACAAAGAAACAGTTTAATCAATTAATTAGCCCGCTGCTTAAAGGGAGCAAAGAAAAACTTGTTTTCAAAACCATTCACCAACGCAAAGACAAGAGTACCTATGATGTTGAAGTACACCTAGAACTAATGGATTTTGAGGATGAAAAGGTTTTTGTTGCCTTTATTAATGACATCACCGAGCGGGTGCAGGCTGAAGCGGCGCTGCGCGAGAGCGAAGAAAAATATCGAACACTCGTCAATAGTACCTTGCAGGGCGTGGTGATCGCTCGATCGGATCCGGTCAGGTTGGTTTTTGCCAATCCGGCGATGGCTCAGATAAGCGGATATCCCCCTGAAAGGCTGGTTGGGATGGGGCCGGATGAATTGGCAAAACTCATTTACGAAGAAGACCGGCAGCGATTTTTTGGCAACTTCCAAAAGCGCATTCAAGGCGAAAATATTCCTCAAGTAGACGAATATCGACTAGTGACCAAAGATGGCACCGTAAAATGGGTAGCCCTTTATTCTTCTCGGATCGAATACAAAAATGAACCGGCTACGCTTACGACCTTCATGGACATCACTGAGCGGGTGCAGGCGGAAGAAACATTGCGCGAAAGCGAGCGAAAACAGGCGACCTTGATCAGCAATCTTCAGGGAATGGTTTATTCCTGTCTAAATGATCAGAACTGGACTATGAAATTCGTCAGTCAGGGTGCTTCTGCTCTCACCGGTTATCATCCGGAGGAATTAATCGATAACCAGGTCATTACTTACAACGATCTGATCCATCCGGACGACCGGGCCTATGTGTGGGAAACCGTTCAAAAGATGACTCAAAAACGCATCGCGTTTGAAATGGAATACCGGATCATAACTCGGGACCAGTCGGTGAAATGGGTTTGGGAACGCGGTCAGGGCGTATTCTCGCCGTCCAGAGGGCTGATCTCGTTGGAAGGGTTTATTTCTGACATCACCGCCCGTAAGCAGACCGAAAACGAACTGCGCCGGCTCAAGGACGACCTGCAGGCCGAGGTGGAGCAGAAAACCCGGGAATTACAAGCGCGCGTAGAATTGTTAGAGCGCTTCCACGATGCCACCATCGAGCGCGAGCTGCGCATGAAGGAACTGCGCGACGAAATTGCCCGCCTGAAGGGGGAGGCTGGATGAGCGCCAAAAGGATCAGAACGGCCCTGAAAGCCATGCCCCGCTGGCTGCCTGTCACCTTGGCGGCGGCGCTGCTGCTCGTGCTGGCCGGCGGCCTGTGGTTCTATCGCTTCCAGAGTCAGGTCATGCAGCGGGAAGTCGAAACAAACCTGACCGCCATCGCCCAACTCAAAACTGAACAGATCGCCGCCTGGCGCCGCGACCAGCTTAACGATGCCGAGCTGTTGGCTCCCAGCGTGTACACGGAAGCCGCCCAATTTTTGGCCGGGCCGGACGAAGCCAACGAACAAAGCCTGCGCGCTGTGCTGCAAAGCCTGGCTTCTCAGCACGACTACACCGACATCCTGCTGGTGGACTGGGCGGGCACAGAGCGCTGGAGCCTGACCGGCAACGAGGAACATTACCGCGAATATCTCCCCGCCCTGGAGACCGCCTTGCAGACGGGCGAGCCGGTTTTCATCGACCTGCACCGCGACCTTGAAAACCGTTCTGCCCACGTCTCTGTGGTGGTGCCACTTTCGAACGGGGCGGAGTCCCCCGGCGTGCTGGTGTTGATCAATGATGCTGCCCATTTTCTGTATCCTCTGATCCAGTCCTGGCCCACGCCCAGCGAGAGCGCCGAAACCCTGCTGGTGCGGCAGGAGGGCGACCAGGTGCTCTTCCTCAACGACCTGCGCCACCAGCCCGACGCGGCCCTCGAATTTCGCCTCCCCTTGAGCCAGGCCGATCTGCCGGCGGTAATGGCCGTGCAGGGCGCCGAGGGCTTTGTGCTGGGCCGTGATTACCGCGGCGCGGCGGTGGCGGCTGTGCTGCTGCCCGTGCCCGATTCACCCTGGTACCTGGTCGCCAAGGTGGACGCCGATGAAGCCTTCTCCGAATGGCATTTCCGCTCGACGATTATCCTGATCACCATGCTTTCAGGCATGGCACTGTCCGTTGCGGGCGGTGTGGCCGTTCAGCAGCGTAGGGAAAAAGCGCGCTACCGTGCCCTTCACCGCGCCCAGGCCGACCAGCAAGCCCTGCTGGAAGCCGTTTACCGCAACGCCCCACTGGTGATGATGGTGGTGGATGAAGAGCGCCGCGTCCGCCAGGTTAACGGCTTTGCTGCACAATTTGCAGGGCGCTCCGCCGAGGACATGCTCGGCCTGCGCGGCGGCGAAGCCCTGCGCTGCCTGCACGCCCTCGATTCGCCCGAGGGCTGCGGTTTTGGGTCGTTTTGCCAGGAGTGCATGGTGCGCAGCACCGTCCTGGACACCCTGGTGAACGGCGCCAGCCACCAGCAGGTCGAGGCTTCGCTGCCTTTCGAGATCGCGGGCAAAGAAGAGCAGCGCACCTTCCTGCTCTCGGCAACCCCGCTCGGCCTGGCAGACGAACCCCTGGCCCTGGTCACCATGCTCGATATCACC
>CAZJBA010000197.1:3677-5113 GCA_964544065.1 uncultured Anaerolineales bacterium
GCGGCTGCTGGCGCAGCAGGTGGCCGTCAACCAACTGTCCGCTGCGCTGGGCGAAAAACACGATCTGAACTCGATCTACGCCGCCATCTACGACCACGTGCGTGAGCTGGTGGATGCGGATGCATTCATCGTCGCCGCTTACGACAGCCGCGCCAAACGAATCCGGGCCGCCTACGCCGTTAACCGGGGAGAAGTGATCGCGGCCGGTGATCTCCCCCCCATCCCCCTCGAGCCGCCTGGCCAGGGCACCCAGAGCCGGGTGATCCACAGCGGCCAGCCGTTCTACGCGCCGGATTTCCGTCAGGCCGTGGCCTCCGCCGGGAGCCAATACAAGATCGCCGAGGATGGCACGGTCAGCGCGGGCATCCCGCGGCCGGAAAACGAGGACGATGACTGGGAAGACTCCACCCAATCGGCCGTCTACGTGCCCATGAAGGTGCAGGGCGAAGTCATCGGCGTGATGCAGGCCCAGAGCAACCGCCCCGACGCCTATTCCCAGGAAGATATTGAACTCCTGAGCGGCATGGCCAATGTGGCCGCGGTCGCTGTGCAGAACGCCCGCCTGATCGCGCAGCTCGAAGAGACCGTCGCTGAACGCACCGCCGCACTGGAAGAAAAGGTGGAAAAGCTGACCCGCAGCGAGCGAGCCATGCTTTACATGGTGGAAGACCTCAACCAGATCACCGCCGATTTGAAAACGGAACGCCGAAAATTGGAAATTTCCAATCAAGAACTGGAGGCCTTCGCCTATTCGGTCTCCCACGACCTGCGCGCCCCGCTGCGGGCCATCGATGGCTATGCCGGTTTTCTGGCGCAGGATTACGCCGGTGAGTTAGACGCCGAAGGGCAGCGTTTTATCGACGTCATCCAGCAGAGCGCCGCCAAAATGGACCGCCTGATCTCCGATCTGCTCAACCTGTCGCGGGTCAGCCGGGCCGAGATGAGCCGCGTCAGCGTCGACATGGCCCAGGTCGCCCGTTCCATATATCATGAAGTTGCCAGCGAAACCGAGCAGGCAGCCTTCGAGGTCGAAATCCAGCCCCTGCCGCCGGCTGACTGCGACCCGGCCCTGATCAAACAGGTCTGGAAAAACCTGATCGAGAACGCCCTCAAGTACAGCGCCAACGCCGCGCTCAAGCAAATCACGATCGGGGCGCAGCAAGGCGACGGGGAAACCGTCTACTGGATCAAGGACCACGGCGCCGGTTTCGATCCCCAATACAAGCGCAAGCTCTTCGGCGTCTTCCAGCGCCTGCACAGCGAAGAGCAATACGAAGGCAGCGGGGTGGGGCTGGCCATCGTCCAGCGCATCATCCGACGCCACGGCGGGCGGGTGTGGGCCGAGGGCCAGCCCGGCCAGGGCGCAACGTTCTATTTTGCGCTGCTGGTTGAGTAAATGCCGCTGTCTTCGAGAGCCTCACCCTTCGAGAGCCTCA
>CAZJBA010000198.1:0-5108 GCA_964544065.1 uncultured Anaerolineales bacterium
GCTCTGGAACGCCTTTTCAGTTCCAGAGTGTATCGAAATCAAGCGGATTGAGACGGAAAATCCATTTTCCAGGCCGCTCCACTTGGTTTCGATACATTTTCGCCCTCCCGCAGGGATGCACAGCGACGGTTGAAAACACTTGCCACGCTTTGCGGCCCTTTGGGCAGGCATGCTTCGCAAACCGGCGTTCCACTCTTATCTTAATGATATTGAGTGTGGAGTTGGCGAGTTTGAAGCAAAATTTTTATCCCCATGGGTTGATGATCTCTATCCCTGTCGAATCGAAATCTGCCACATTACGAGTAACCAGTGCGATACCGTAAGTCAAGGCTGTCGCCGCGATCAAGGAATCGATCGCGGGCATCGGGTTTCCGTCGGCCTCCAATTGAGCGAGCAAACGCCCCCATTGAATGAAAACATCCGTACCCAAGGGAAGGATTTTGCCTTGAAAGCGCGGTAACAGTTCGTGATTGAGCCATACCTTCAAATCACGTTTGCGTTCTGATTCCGGCAGCTTTTCGATCCCTTTGGTGATCTCCCCAATCGTGATCGCACTGAGATAAACTTGCTCGCTTTCCAACGAATCGACCCAAGCGACAACTATTTGGTTGGGCTGCTTTGAGACTAACTCTGAGATAACGCAAGTGTCAAGCAGATAATTCACAGATCGATCCCCGAACGCGGCAAACTTTTGTCCCGCTCAAGATCAAGACCGGTCAAGGGCGAACGGCGAAAGAACTCCGAAAGTTTCCCCTGAGAAGCGCACATTTCTTCATATTGGCGATAAGAGATCACCACCGCCGTGTTCTTGCCCCAGCGGGTGATAAGCTGTGGGCCTTGCTCAAGAGCGCGGTCGACCACTTCACTAAGTTTATTTTTGGCTTCCTGCATCTGCCAACTCGTGTTCATCGAACGCCTCCATTTCTGTCTAGCCTGTCTAGATTTTAATCGTTTCCAACCCCAGCGTCAATAACCAACCTTCTTGTTTCATTCATCCTTTACCGCTGCCCACATCGCCTCCCGCGGTACATCCCGACCCACCCAGCGTTCCAGTGACAGGGCGGCCTGTTCGACCAGCATGCCAAGTCCGGTCACGGCGGACAGCCCGGCGGCGCGTGCATCGCACACCAGGCGGGTCTCGCGGGGATTGTAAACCAGGTCGTACACAGCGGCATCGGGGGGAAAGGGTACATCTCCAGGCCAGGGAGAGGCGTCCACATGCGGGTGCATGCCTATGGGGGTACAGTTTACAAGCAGTGGACAGTGGGTAGTAGAGAGTAGGGAGTGGGTAGTGGACAGTGGGTGGTTACTTAGTTTTACTGCCGAAATTTGCCCCCCATGCGGTGATAATTGATCACAAAGGATTTGAGCTTGTTCCAATCTGCGGGCGGCAACGTTCAGGGACCAGCCGTGACGGAGCAATGCATAGGCCACCGCCCGCGCCGCACCGCCCGCGCCCAACAGTAGCGCGTTTTTGCGTTCGAACGTGTGCACGTTTAGACGTTGACACGCATCTTTCCAAAAGCCAGGGGCGTCGGTATTGTCACCAATCAGGCGATCGCCGCGAGCGAAAATCGTGTTCACCGCTCCGATCGCCTCAGCAGCAGGAGTAAGTTCATCGAGCAAGGGGATCACATTTTGCTTGTGGGGGATCGTCACGTTGAGACCGTGGATTTGCCCCCTTTGAATCTTTTCCAGCAAGCTGGACAAGGCTTCTTCCCCCTCCGGGAGCGGCGGGATCTCGTACAAACGATATTCCCCCTCCAAGTCGAGCGCGCCCAATCCGGCATGGTGCAATTGTGGCGAGAGACTATGCTCTAGCGGGTGGCCGATTAGACCAAACTGATAAATTTGACTAATCAATGATCCGGTTATAGCTATCGTGGTCACCAATCCAAACCCAGATGAAATCCGAACCATCCTCGATTGCCAAAGCACGATGGCTCAAACCCACTCGCGCCGACCAAAACCGGCCGGTCCGTTTAAAATGCAGTGAGGGATGTCTAGGATTTTGCTTCAGCAACTCAAAATTTTTGCGCGCTAATCGTTGCATTTGGTCAGGCAACTTGTCAAACTGATCCCAAAATTGAGGCGTGGCATGATGCATCTACAGATCCTTCAATGCTCCTTGTTTTTTCGCCGTTCGTGCCTCCTCGATTAAAAAATCGAGTTTGCCCGACTCTGCATCGGCTTCAATCTGTCCATCCCACCGCTCCCAATCCTTTTCAGCAAACCACTGCCGTAAGCGAATATATTCTTCGCCTGAGAGCGCTTCTATCTCCTTTTGAAGTTGTTTAATCCGCATCGAAAACTATCCTTCCTCAAACTGCTCCCAACCTTACGATCTAAACCTATTCAAGTGTCCATATCTGAAAAATATTATAACACCCATTATCCGATCAACTCCGCGCCGAGGGCTTCGAGCTTGGCGAAGAAACTGGGGAAGGATTCGGCGATGATTTCAGCGCCATGGACGGTGACGGCTTCATCGGCGCCCAGGCCTAACACGGTCAGGGCCATGCCTAAACGGTGATCGCCGCGGGCCGAGACATTGCCTCCATGATAGGGATGCCCGCCGCGGATCGAGAATCCATCCTCCTGTTCCTGGATGGGAATCCCCAGCTTGCTAAATTCTTCCCCCAAAACATGGATTCGATCCGTTTCTTTATAACGTAATTCCTCCGCTTCACGTACGATGGTCTCGCCCTGTGCGTGCACAGCAGCCACGGCAAAAATGGGGAATTCATCGATCATGCGAACGACCAAATCGCCGTCCACTTCGATGCCTCGCAAATCGGGCGAATAGGTAACCACAAGATCGCCGACCGGCTCGTTGGCCTGCGCCCTTGTAAGTGTAATTTGGATTTGAGCGCCCATGGCCCGAAGCGCATCAAGCAGGCCGGTGCGGGTGGGATTGAGCCCGACACTGCGCAGGGTGATCTCGGAACCGGGCGTGATCAGCGCAGCGACGATCAGAAACGCCGCTGAGGAAAAATCGCCAGGGATGGTGAAGGCCAAGGGAGAAAGCGGCTCGGAAGGAGGCTCCAGGGAGACAGCACGGGCGGCGGTGTCTATCTCGATTTGAGCGCCCATCTGGGCCAACATCCGCTCGGTGTGATCGCGGGATGGTCCCGGCTCGGTGAGCTTCGTCGCCCCCTCAGCGCCCAGGGCAGCCAGGAGTAGAGCAGTTTTGACCTGTGCGCTGGCAACGGGCAAGTGATAGTCGATGCCCGTGAGCTGGTCGGCTTTGCCTATGCGCAGCGGGGCGAAGAGCCCATCGGCAGTCTGGATGGATGCGCCCATTTGACGCAAGGGCTTGACAATCCGCCCCATCGGTCGACGGCGCAACCCCGGAGAACCGTCCAGCAGGGCGGGCGTATTCGTCGCCACCAGCGCGCCCGTCAGCGTTCGCAGGGTCGTACCCGAGTTGCCACAATCCAAGCGTTTTTCGGCATCGCTCCAGGGTCTCAGCCCATCGCCGCGGACGGTCAGGGTCGTCCCTTCCAAATGGCAGTCAACCCCCAGCATAGCCAGGGAGTCCAACATTGCTCGGGTAACACCAGCGACGAGATAATTTTCAAAACGGCTGGTTCCCTCTGCCAGGGCAGCAAACAACGCCGCCCGGTGAGAAATGGATTTATCGCCCGGCAACGTGATCGTGCCGCGCAAGGGCGTATTGGAGCGTATGCTTGTTCTCATAAGTTATCCTCAAATATGTAAATGGGTTTCTTGAGCACTCAAAACAGGCTACAATTATAGCAAGGAAATCAATCGCTCTGCTGGATACTTACCCGTTTTAAGGAGAAAGGAAACACATGAATCTTGACCTTGCTACTCTGAGCTTGAAGGGACTCTCCCGGGAACCTCTCCCATCTCCGGCTTAATCAGTCTTCAATATACACGCCACTCCGCTGGACAGCGCGCCGTAACTTACGATAAACATGCTATCATCAAAAACGAAAGGAAAACATATGGAACACAAAACACACCACCAACGCGACGATCTGATCGGCGAACACAAACTTGGCGATGCCGGCCAACTTGGTTTTGCGCTCACTTTCGCCCTGGTATGGATTGGCGACAGCTTCTTTTTGGAGTACACAACCATGCTGAATCAATATGTTCCTTCGGGAATCAGGGTGCCCATCGGCATCGGTTTGCTGATCCTCTCGGGTTACCTGGCCAATAGAGGTCTGTCGATCGTTTTTAGAGAAGAAAGGGAAGAACCCACCGTGATTCGCAAAGGCGTCTTCGGCATCGTCCGCCACCCCGTTTACCTGAGCGAGATTCTGCTCTACCTTGGCTTACTCTTCCTGCGCATTTCGCTGCTTGCCGCAGCAGTCTGGATCATGGCCGTCGTCTTTTTGCATTTGATCGCCAAATACGAAGAGAAATTGCTCTTGGAGCATTTTGGGGAGGACTATAAAGAATACATGCAAGCCGTTCCGATGTGGATTCCGAAGCCCGGTAGAAAGAACGGGGTATGAAACATTTGCTTCAAGAGTCTCAGACGCCCTCACAGGGGACAGCCGTTCCGAGGCGGGGGATTCGTTCCGGGGCCAGCCCATGCCACAGGCCAGCAGGCCACATCTGAATCAAAAAACCTCCGTGAGGGTCAAAATTCCCACGCAGGTGGGTTAAAAAATAAAACCTTTTTGGCAATGACCTACTCTCCCAGAGGGCTTCCCCTCAAGTACCATCAGCGCTGGCGGACTTAACTGCTGGGTTCGGAATGTGGCCAGGTGTATCCCCGCCGCTACGATCACCAAAAAGGTTTTATTGATTTTAAGAATACCAACTGAATAGATAAGTGTTCGAAAAGTTCTGAATTCTCCACACCACGATCTTTAAGCCCTCGACCATTAGTACGGTTAAGCTGAACACATTGCTGTGCTTACACCCACCGCCTATCTAGCAGGTAGTCTTCCTGCGGTCTTACTCCCTTAACGGGATGAGGGATCTAATCTTGAGGCGGGCTTCCCGCTTAGATGCCTTCAGCGGTTATCCCTGCCAGACGTGGCTACCCAGCGATGCACCTGGCGGTACAACTGGAACACCAGAGGTCTGTCCACCCCGGTCCTCTCGTACTAGGGGCAGCTCCTCTCAAA
>CAZJBA010000199.1:0-5070 GCA_964544065.1 uncultured Anaerolineales bacterium
TTTGTGGATTCTACAGTGGCTCAAAGTGAGCCGTGAAGTGGCGCATCAGTTTCGGGGCGTAGGTGATCCGGTAGCCGCCGATCTCATCTTTGCGTGCTTTGATCTCCGCCAGTGTCTCGGCGACGAAGTCCATGTGGGCCTGGGTGTAGACCCGCCGCGGCAGGGCCAGGCGGACCAGTTCCATCTCGGGGTAGACCATCTCGCCTGTGTCGGGGTCGGGATAGGCGAAGGCAACCGAACCAAGCTCCACGCCGCGGATGCCGCCCTCCCGGTAGAGTTCCACGGCCAACGCCTGGCCGGGAAAGTCCGGCTGGGGGATCTGGTCGAGCAACTCCCCGGCGTTGATGTACACCGCGTGGCCTCCCGGCGGCTCGATGATCGGGATTCCAGCCTCGATCAATTTTTCGGCCAGATAGGCGGTCTGCCCCAGGCGGTAAGCGAGGTAATCTTCATCTAATCCCTCCCGCAGCCCGGTGGCAATCGCATCGAGATCGCGTCCGGCCAGGCCGCCATAGGTGGGGAATCCCTCCCGCAAGATCAACTCGTTTTTGACCTTCTCGAACAGGTCTTCATCGTTCATCGCCAGGAGCCCGCCGATGTTCACGATCGCGTCCTTCTTGGCGCTCATCGTGGCGCCATCGGCCAGAGCAAACGTCTCCTGGGCAATTTCGAGCGTGCTCTTCTCGGCGTAGCCCGGTTCGCGCATTTTAATGAAGTAAGCGTTTTCGGCGAAGCGGCAGGCATCAATGAAAAAGGGAATCTCGTGCTTTTTGTACATCGCCGAAACGGCGTGCAAGTTTTTCATCGAGACCGGCTGCCCGCCCCCGGCATTGTTGGTGATCGTGATCATCCCAAAGGGAATCTGTTCCGGACCCGTCTCTTCGATGAAAGCGCGCAGCTTGTCCAGATCCATGTTCCCCTTGAAGGGATGATGTTGCGAGCCGGGGTCGAACGCCTCGTCGATGACCAGGTTGGTAGGCCGCCCGCCGCGGGCGCGGATGTTGCCCTCCGTGGTGTCGAAATGCATGTTCGAGGGCACGTACTGGCCCTCCTTCGCTCCGTAGGAGGGCTCTTCGAGCAGCGCCACCGCGCAAAGGATATTTTCCGCTGCCCGGCCCTGATGGGTGGGAACAAAAAAGCGGAAGCCGAAAATTTCATCAACGGCTTCCGCCAGGCGGAAATAGGAGCTTGCGCCGGCGTATGATTCGTCGCCCTCCATCATCGCCGACCACTGATGTTGGCTCATCGCACCGGTGCCGGAGTCGGTCAGCAGGTCGATGAAAATCTCATCGGCGCGCAACGCAAACACATTGTAATGGGCTCGTTCGAGCGCCTCTTCACGTTGTTCTCGGCCAATCACGCGGATCGGCTCCACCATTTTGATGCGAAACGGTTCAGGGGGATAGTGTGCCATGCAAAGCCTCCGTGAAAATCTGATTGAATAACCTAATCCGGACGAGCCGGAACACAAAAGGATAACCACGAAGGACTCGAAGTACACAAAGACGTTTTCAAGCTTTCTCTTTGTGTTCCTTCGTGTCCTTAGTGGTTGAAGATTCTTGTTTTTGTGCAAGAATTTCATTGCTAAGGTACTATCTCAGTTTAACATGCTTTGATCTCAAAACCAAGTGATAAATCGCCTCGTGTGAGCGCAAGAGTTGTCAGACGGCAAACCTCGAGCACATGGGGAAACGCCGACGAGACGTCGGCTAGATCAATCTACATCGATCTAGGCAACGTCCTCGTTGCTGCCCATGGTAGCTGGCACAACCCTGCTTGACAACATGTGAGGGCACACATCGCCTCTCTTCTTTGGTGTATAATAGTTTGCATAAACAAAATAGTCCCCCGAACTCTGATGATTATCTTGCTCGAACCCCACGATGGCGGCTCATCCCCACGCCTGACCATGCCGCCCCAGCCGCTCGAAATCCGCGTCGTCACCCTGCTGGGGATGAGCGGCCGCACAGCCCGAATCCTGGGCGGCATCGGCACCGTGCTGGGCGCCGTCTTCAGCGCTGACGACATCATCGCCTGGCTGCGAAAACGCTTCAAATCGAAGGATCAAGAAGAGCCTGAATCCTGAACTGGAGGAAAAATGGAGACCATTCGGGTTGAATCTGAATTGTACAAACGAGTTGAAAAAGTTGCTCGAGAGCAAAATGCCAGCATTGATGATTTGCTCTCCCAGGCAATTCGCTATTATCTATGGGATTTAGAACGCCGTAGTGTTTCCGAAGAAACCGAATTGTATCAAAAGCGCCATCAAGAATTGAAGCCTGAATATTTGGGGCAGTACATCGCCATGCGGAACGGTCAGGTTGTAGATCATGATCGAGATTTTCAAACGTTGCGCCAGCGCGTTCGTAAACGTTTTGGCCGCACTCCTGTGATGATCACCCTGGTCGAGGAGAAAGCCGAGACTCCCTTGGCGCGTAAAGGTTTCGAAACTGGATCGGATTCAAGATGATGGCGAAAAAATACGTTTACAATCAAGCCTATCAGCCTCCCTTTCCGATGGTGCGGGTGAGACTTTCTAATCCCGAGGAAGGGTTGAATACGGTCTATGTAGATGCTTTGCTAGATACAGGTTCGGATGGTTCATTGGTTCCCCTGGACTATCTGCGTCAAATCCTTGCTCCTGCTCTAAGAGCTACCCGTATTCGCAGCCATTGGGGAGAATGGCGCTCCGTACAGTTATTTTCTGTTGATATTGATTTTGGTGATTTTTCCATGCCGGGGATATTTGTAGTCGGTGATGAACATGGAGATGAAATCGTCTTGGGGCGAAACGTTCTCAATAAACTTCTTTGTTCCCTGGATGGCCCTGCTGAGGTGACGTCAATCTCGCTCACTCTTCCCGGTTGATGAATTGATGACTTACTTGCCCCGCCCGCGAATGAATTGCGGGCTTGCCGTCACCGCAGGTGTGCGAAGCAAGGCACACACCGTGATAGCGGAAGTCGGATCAATCCGACTCACTTGTAACTCTCAACTTGCAACTTGCAACATGCACACTTGTAACTTGCATACTTACATACTTGCCCACTTGCAAACATGACCGCCTATGCTAGAAATCCTTTCCTTCACCCTCGGACTCGCCTCTACCAACGCCTACCTGGTTGCCGACACCGAAACCAACGATGCCGTTGTGATTGATCCCGCCTGGAGCGGAGCCCGCATTCGGGAGGCAGCCGAAGATCGCGGTTGGCAGATTCAAGCGCTGTGGCTGACCCACGCCCACTTCGACCATTTCGGCGGCGCGGCCGGCGTCGTCGACGGATTCGATCCGCCTCCCCCGGTAGCCCTTCACGACGCCGACCTGCCCCTGTGGGAGGCCAATGGGGGCGCGTCCCTGTTCGGCGTCAACCTGAGCGACCCCGGCCCGAGGCCGAGCATCCACCTCACCCACGGCCAAATCTTGTATTTGGGGGCATACCGGTTCGAAGTCCGCCACGCGCCGGGTCATTCTCCCGGCCACGTGCTCTTCTACTGCGCGGGGGAAAATCTGCTCTTCAGCGGCGATGTCGTCTTCCGGGGCAGTATTGGCCGCTCCGACCTGCCCGGCGGCGACCACGCCACCCTGATCGGCAGCATCCGCCAACAAGTCCTGACCCTGCCCGACGAAACCCGCATCCTCTCCGGCCACGGCCCCGAGACATCGGTGGGCGAGGAGCGCAGGGGGAATCCGTTTTTGAGATGACTGGGGTTTCCACCTCCCTGTTATAATTGAATCAGGAGTAAGACTTATGAGCGCCATACATATCCCCACAGAAGTTGAATACGTAGCAAAGGAATTAAGTATACCGATAGATGGATTGATTCAGCGCAGTGTGCGCGCTTTTCTAATCCAAGAAATGCGCGCTGTTCAATTCGATATCGCAGATCTACAGGATCGCTATCATGCTGCTGATGTGCCTGAATTAAGAGAACAAATCAAACAGGGAGAAATCTACAGCCATCCTGCCTGGGAAGACTCTATTGAATGGGAGCAATTAGAAATATATCGAAGTCAATTGAAACGTTTGCTGAACCAGGTTTCAGATGTATGAACAACTTGTCGAGATAGCGGTCAGACAGTTTGGGGATATCGTCACCGATTGGCGCTTTTTTTATCGAAGATCATCATTACCTCTAAAGTTACGGCTTTTTATTGGCGATGAAACTTATCTTGACGTGTGGGTGAGTCCTTCGCAAGGTCGTTATTCCTATCATTGGGAGCAACGGGCAGTCAGGGGGTTAATCCATCGACATGATAATGCTCCTGATCACCCGGAGATTTCTACATTTCCGAGGCACTTCCACGATGGTAGTGAAGAAAACGTGCAACCAAGCATGATTTCTGATCATCCAAAAGAAGCCTTGCAGGAGTTCTTGACGTTTGTTCAAGAAAAATTGAAGGAGTTTGAGGACGAAGCATGAAAAACCACATTTTTCCCGACCCCGTTTCCCAATTGCTGGATTTAGGCGAAACAAGAATCGGTGAACGCAGAGATTATCTCGAACTTGGTTTCACCGACGAGCATATTCCCGATTTGATCCGTCTCGTCCAAGACGATCACTTGCGCTTGCTGCCCTGGGACAAGGATGACAATGCCCCACCAGAGGTATATGCCCAGGTTCACGCCTGGCGGACTCTCACGCAACTGGACGCTGAGGAAGCGATCCCCGTTTTTCTAGGCATTTTGTACCAGATCGACGTTGACAGTGATGAATTTGTGACCGAGGAGATCCCGGATATGTTGGCCGAGTTTGGCGAGACGGCCATCGAACCCAGTTGGTCGTATTTGCTTGATCCCACCCATGGGCTTTATGCCCGCGTCGCGGCTGCTTATACCCTGGCAACCATCGGCGGCCAACATCCGAAGACACGGGATCGGTGCATCTCGGCGCTGGTTTCCGTGCTGGAGAACTACGCCACAAACGACGAAACGCTGAACGGCTTTTTGATCTCCTATCTCGTTGACCTGGAAGCGACAGAGCACCTCGACCTGATCGAACGCACCTTCGCTGCCTATGCCGTGAATGAGTTCATTGTTGGCGATTTTGAAGATGCGCAAAGGGAAATGG
>CAZJBA010000200.1:0-4999 GCA_964544065.1 uncultured Anaerolineales bacterium
CTAGGCTTACAGGTCTATCTGCTCAGATACCCTGACAGAGGTGCTATCATTCCGGGATCCGGCGGTGCCAGAAAAATACGCTGGGCAATTCGCGGAAAAGGCAAACGTGGTGGTATCCGAGTGATTTATTATTGGAAAGTTAGTGAAGATGAGATTTGGCTGCTCACAGTGTATGGGAAAAGTGAGCGGGATACAATTCCAAGTCATCTACTGAAAAGAATAGCAGAGGAAATCAAAAATGTCTGAAAGAAATATTGGTTTGGAAATATTAGAAGGGATCAAAGAAGTAAAAGCATTCAAGGAAGGACAGGTCGATCTCGTAACGCGCAAATTAAGCGCTCCATCACACCCCAAAGAGATTCGTGAACGGCTAAACTTGTCGCAGTCAGCATTTGCAGGGTTAATGGGCGTAAGCGTGAGGACAATTCAAGATTGGGAGCAGGATAGACGAGAACCAAGTGGACCGGCGAAATCCTTATTGCGAATTGCGGAACAACATCCGGAAGTATTCCTCGAGATTGTATAAACGGCAAAAAAACCGCATCACCCCAACCGCTACCCAGAAAGAAAACCATCATGAGCAAAGGATCGCAAACCAGTAATTTTGGCACCACGGCGCGGATCAACCACGATTCGTCCCCGTATTATGATTCGCGCCTCTATGAGCATCTCACCGTCTCGGAGCGTGACGTCGGCCCGGACAACCCCTTTCCGGAAGAGCTTGAAAACACGATCCTGCTCGACAGCGCCGAAACGATGGAGCAGATTCCGGACAACTCGCTCCACCTGATGATCACCTCGCCACCCTACAACGCATCCAAAGCCTACGACCAGGACTTGTCCCTGCAAGAATACCTGCACATGCTCCGGCGGGTGTTCGCCGAGACGTACCGCGTCCTGGTCAAGGGAGGCCGGGCTTGTGTCAACGTCGCCAACCTGGGGCGCAAGCCCTACATTCCCCTGAGCGATCACATCTCCCTGATGATGACAGAGATCGGCTTCCTGATGCGCGGCGAGATCATCTGGAACAAAGGCGCCGGGGCGGGTGTCTCGATGGCCTGGGGCAGTTGGAAATCGGCCTCCAACCCGGTGTTGCGCGATGTGCACGAATATATTCTCATTTTTTCAAAAGGGGTTTTTGGCCGCAAGCGCGGCCAGGGCCAGCAAGACACGATCGAAAAAGAAGACTTCATGGCCTGGACCAAGTCGGTTTGGGATATGAACACCGAGTCGGCCAAAAAGGTGGGGCATCCGGCGCCTTTTCCCGAGGAATTGCCCCAGCGGTTGATTCAATTGTATTCCTTCACTGGGGATGTGATCCTCGATCCCTTCATGGGCAGCGGCACCACCGCCGTGGCCGCCTCGAAAGCGGGGCGCAAATACATCGGCTATGAAATCGAGCCGGAGTATGTCAAACTGGCCCAAGAACGGATTGCGGCATTGAAGTCCGCCGGGAGATGAATTCTCCCG
This sequence comes from uncultured Anaerolineales bacterium, assembly GCA_964544065.1. GTDB lineage: Bacteria > Chloroflexota > Anaerolineae > Anaerolineales > UBA11858 > JAYELX01. The sequence continues at coordinate 1,471 of CAZJBA010000200.1, forward strand.
GCTACAGAACAACGCTCCTTCATCAAGATTAAGAAAAAAATTCGGTGGCGTTTCGGCGCTCTTGCGCCCATGGCGTGTGCAGCTCTTGCGCCATGCGCATAAACCGGCGTCAACAAACTGGCCTGCAAATGCCTGGTGCAAGATGTCGGCCCTGCCGCGATCGTCAACGCCCGGCGTTGGTTGGGAGGAGAAGAGAACGAGACCCGGTCTCGCCAAGAGATCGGGTTTTTGGTTTAAGCCTTGACAAACCAGGATTTTCAGGGATAATATGTATCAATATGTTCATAGAAAAACTGGAGTTTCGTATGCGTTTACGTTGCATCTGTATGAGGCGGGGATCGTAGCACTGCCCGTCTCGTCCTAGTACAAATTCGAGAACATTTCCGACCAATAGACTGACGAAGGGTAGTCCCGACCCCCCGCAGGCACAAAATAAGTGTGCTTGGAGCGGTGAGCCCGCTGCCCTTTTTGCTTGTCTATTGGTCGTTTTTTTACAGGAGACACAATGCTGACACCATTACAAACAAAAGTAACACCAACGGTAGCCCCCAGCCCCCAGTCCATGAATCTCGAGGGGATGGCGCTGTTAAAATCGATTGGCAATACCCCGCTCTTGCCCCTGAAGCAGGTTGCCGAACACATCTCCCCCCAGGTAAGCGTCCATGCCAAGGCGGAATGGTTCAATCCAGGCGGATCGGTCAAAGACCGTCCCGCCTTCAACATCATCCGGGAAGCTTTATTCAAGGGTGAACTTTTACCGGGCATGCGGCTATTGGATTCCACCTCGGGCAATATGGGTATTGCTTATGCCACCTTTGGCGCCGCGCTGGATATCGAAGTCACGCTGGTTATGCCCGACAATGTCAGCCCGGAGCGAGCCGCTATTCTACGCGCCTTGGGTGCCGAGTTGATCTTTACCAACGCCGAAGAAAGCTCCGATGGGGCGATTACCACCGTCCGGGAGATGGCCGAGCAATATCCCGACCGCTACTACTACGCCAACCAGTACGATAATCCCGCCAACTGGCAGGCCCATTACAAAACGACCGGGCCTGAAATCATCGCCCAGACGGGGGGAGAAATCACCCACTTTGTGGCCGGGATGGGCACATCGGGCACGATCACGGGAGTCGCTCGGGCTTTGCGCGAACACAACCCCGATGTGGAAATCATCGGCGTTCAGCCCGACGCCGCCTTCCACGGGTTGGAGGGGCTCAAACATATGCAAACTGCGATCACGCCGGGCATCTATGACCCCCACACGCCGGATCAAATCGTGGAAGTCTACACCGAAGCGGCTCACGAAATGGTCCGCCGCTTGGCCCGCGAGGAAGGTTATTTTGTCGGTATCTCCTCCGGAGCGGCGGCTGTGGCCGCCCTCCAGGTGGCCGAGAAATTGGATCGCGGCGTGGTGGTCACCGTTTTCCCTGATGCCGGTTATAAGTATCTCAGCGATGAAACCTTGTGGAAGTAGCCGATACTTTGACCCAATCGAGGAAAATGCGATGGCATTGAAAATCAGACCAAAGTTGCTGCAACGAATCCATACCCATGGCGAAGAAACCTATCCCGAAGAGGGTGCCGGTTTCTTGCTGGGAAAAACGAGCGCGACCTCGCGGCTGGTCGCTGAGATTGTGGCATTGACCAATGCCCGCGAGGAGGCAGCCCGGCACAATCGCTATTTGATATCTCCACAAGACACACTGCGCGCCGAAGAGATCGCCGCCGAGCGCGGCCTGGAGGTGATCGGCGTTTTCCACTCCCACCCAGATCATCCCAGTCAGCCTTCAGAACATGACCGTGAGTTGGCCCTGCCCTGGTTTTCTTACCTGATCACCAGCGTAGAAAAGGGACGTGCAGTCGCGTCGCGCTCATGGCGGTTGCTGGAAGATCGTTCACAATTCGAAGAAGAATCAATCCGACTATTGGAGTAACCATGGCATCTTTACGAATCCCTACCCCCTTGCGTCCTTACACGGACGGTCAAGTTGAAATTCAAGTACGAGGCAACACTATTTCCGAAGCGCTTGACGATCTCGTCAAGCAGCACCCCGAATTAAACAAGCATCTCTTTTCAGAGATGGGAGAATTACGCCCTTTCGTCCGGCTTTTCTTGGGCGAAGAAGATGTCCATCATCTTGAGGGCGTTGAGACTTCGCTCAAAGAAGACGATACGCTTAAGATTATCCCCAGCATTGCTGGAGGACGGGAATCGAGATTATGACACGTTCTTTATCCCATAAAGAAATCCACCGCTATTCCCGTCACTTGTTGATCCCCGATGTCGGCTTGGAGGGGCAAAAGAAACTCAAAGCTGCCTCTGTCTTGATCATTGGCACCGGGGGATTGGGATCCCCCGTGGCTTTGTACCTGGCCGCAGCCGGGATTGGGCGTATCGGACTGGTTGATTACGATGTGGTCGACTTTTCCAACCTACAACGACAAGTCATCCACGGCGAGTCCCGCTTGGACAACCTCAAGGTGGAGTCAGCGCGCGGGCGCATGCTCGACATCAACCACGATATTCAAGTGGATGTGTATAACCAATTATTCACCTCAGAAAACGCCATGTCCATCGCCGATCCGTATGACCTGATCATCGACGGGACGGACAATTTCCCCACTCGTTATTTGGTCAACGATCTAGCCGTGATGACCGGCAAGCCCAATGTATATGGGTCGATTTTCCGCTTCGATGGCCAAGCCAGCGTGTTCGACGCCAGAGAAGGTCCTTGTTATCGTTGTCTGTTTCCCGAGCCGCCCCCACCGGGATTGGTGCCCTCTTGCGCCGAAGGCGGCGTGTTGGGCGTTTTGCCGGGCACCATCGGGACAATCCAAGCTACGGAAGCGATCAAATTGATCTTGGGCATCGGTGAGCCGCTGATCGGCAAGTTGCTGCTCTACAATGCCCTGGCTATGAGCTTCGATTTTGTCAATTTGCGCAAAAACCCGGAATGCAAGGTTTGCAGCGACGACCCGGAAGTGACCGAATTGATCGATTACGAGCAATTCTGTGGCATGCCCGCCCACGATCGCGACGCAGGTTCCGCCGGGGAAGGCTGGGACATCACCGCCACCCAACTGAAAAAACGGTTGGAAGAAAACGACATTCACTTAATCGATGTACGTGAACCGCACGAATTGGAAATCTCGAAACTGGAAGGCGCTGACCTGATTCCCCTGGGGGAATTGGCCTCTCGAATGCACGAGTTGGACAGCGCCGAGGAAATTGTGCTGTTTTGCAAGGCCGGCTCCCGCTCCACCCGCGCCCTGGAAATCTTAGCCAGCGCCGGGTTTCGCAAAGTCAAGAACTTGAAGGGCGGCATAAACGCCTGGGCCACCGAGGTTGACCCCAGTTTGCCGATCTATTAGCCCTTGCCAGAGCAAAATTCACAATTGCAGAGCAAACATCACGGTCACAAGCAGATCAACAAAGCTCCGGCTGTTTGTGATATACTGATTCTCGCTTCGCCAGCGTATCAACTATATCGACCATAGGAGAAAAAGGGAAGATGAATGAGAAACGTCA
>CAZJBA010000201.1:0-4944 GCA_964544065.1 uncultured Anaerolineales bacterium
AGTGGCGTTTTAGCTTAGAGCGCTTCCCGAAACTCGTTGATGTTCTCTGCAATGCTGGCCTGTTGGTTGAAAATGGCCGATCCAATCACGAGGATGTTCGCACCGGCGGCGACGATTTCGGCGGCGTTATCGGGCTTGATGCCGCCGTCGACTTCTATTTCGACGTGGGATAAATTGCGCTCGTGGAGCGTTTGCCGCAGGCGGGCGATTTTGTCGCTGCTGGTGGGGATGTAGGATTGCCCCCCGAAGCCGGGATTAACCGACATGATCAGAACCAGATCAACAAAAGGGAGAATCTCCTCTAACGTTGATAGCGGCGTGCCGGGGTTGAGCGTGACTCCCGGCTTGACGCCCAGGTCCCGGATTTGTTGCACCGTGCGGTGGAGGTGGGGGCACGTCTCTACGTGGACGGTGAGATGGTCGGCCCCGGCCTCGGCAAAAGCGGGGATCAGCCGCTCGGGTTTTTCGATCATCAAATGGGTGTCCAAAACCGCACCGTACTGATCGGCGATTGGCCGCAACGCCGAGAGAATCAAGGGGCCTATGGTCATGTTAGGCACAAAGTGGCCGTCCATCACGTCGACGTGAATGTGTTTCGCCCCTGCCTCAAGCGCCTCTCGGACTTGATCCCCCAAGCGGGCAAAATCAGCAGAAAGAATCGAAGGGGCTATTGTAACGTTCATGAGTGTGTCTCCAATCGTTTCAAAACTTGCACCCCCTCTTCCCCAGCCACGATCACCTCGGTGGCCATATTCAAAAAGAGGCCGTGCTCGACGATGCCGGGCCGGGTTGACAGGGCTTGGGCTAATTGATAGGCGTCAGAGATGCCATCTTTGAACCAGCAGCGGGCCAGGTAGTTGCCGTTGTCGGTCACCACGGGCGAGCCGTCGTCTTGGTACCATTGCTCGGCGCGGCACCCCAGTGTATTCAGCCAGCGGATGTGCGCCTCGGCTTGGAAGGTGACCATCTCGACCGGGAGCGGGCCGCGCCTCCCCAGCCGGGGAACGGTTTTGGTTTCATCAACGATGACCACAAACCGGTGCGCGTGAATCTCGACGATTTTTTCCCGCAACAGGGCGCGCCCCAGCCCCTTGATCAGATTCAGGTCTGGGTCGACCTCATCCGCGCCATCTACGGCCAAATCCAGATATTCGTAGTCATCCAAGGTTGTCAGGGGGATGTTCAATTTTCGGGCCAGTTGGGCTGTCGTTTCTGAGGTGGGCACGCCGCGGATGTCGGTCAGATCGCCGCGGGCGAGCCTATCTCCAAGCATCTCGACAAAATAGCGCGTTGTTGAGCCAGAACCCAGACCCAGCGTCATCCCGCTGTGAACAAACTCGAGAGCTTTTTGTGCTGCTTGTTGTTTTAGATTCATGATGATTGGTATATTGGTGTGTTGGTATATTGGTGCTTTCGATCCCGGTTTACCAATTTCCAACATACCAACTTATAGCAACTCTTCCGCTCTATTCACCACGTTTTCGACCGTAAAACCGAGGTGTTCGAAAATGGTTTTGTAGGGCGCTGAGGCACCAAAACGATTCAAGCCCAAGGCGGCTCCGTGATTGCCGGTGTAGTGGGACCAACCTAACGGGGCGCTGGCCTCGATAGCCAGGCGGGGCACCTTCGGCGGCAGCACGCTCTCCCGGTAGCTGGCGGGTTGCGCATCGAAGAGCTCCCAACTTGGCATCGAGACGACCTGAGCGGCGATCCCTTTAGCAGCCAATTGCTGGCTTGCCTCCAGCGCCAGGCTGACTTCGGAGCCGGTGGCGATCAAGACGATGTCAGGTATTTCGTTTGGATTGGCTAACACGTAAGCGCCACGCTCGGTGTCATTGTCGACCGGCGTGATTTGGGGCAATCCCTGGCGGGTCAAGATCAGGGCGGTAGGGCCCTCCCGACGTTCTAGGGCCACCCTCCAGGCCTGAGCGGTTTCGTTGCCGTCGGCGGGTCGCAGGGTGACCAGGTTGGGGATCAGCCGCAGGGAAGGCACGTGTTCGATCGGTTGATGCGTGGGGCCGTCTTCGCCCAATCCGATGCTGTCGTGGGTGAAAACGTAGATGACGGGTAGTCCCATCATGGCAGCCAGCCGGATGGAAGGGCGCATGTAATCGGAGAAAACCAGGAAGGTGCCGCCGTAAGGTCGCAGCCCGTGCAGGGCCAGCCCATTCATGATCGCGCCCATACCGTGTTCGCGAATCCCGTAGTGAATGTAATTGCCGCTGAAATCGCCCGGCTTTACCTCCGTGTGATGACTCGTTTTGGTTTTGTTGCTGCCGGTCAGGTCTGCCGAGCCGCCCAACAAATAGGGGAGTTCGGGCATCAGGGCGGCGAGCACCTTGGCTGAAGCGGCGCGGGTGGCCATTGCTTTTTCATCGCTGAAGTCTGGCAGCGCTCCTTCCCATCCGGAGGGGAGTTCTCCGTTGATGAATCGATTCCATTCCGCGGCCAGGCCAGGGTGTTGTTGGTGATAATCTGCTAATAGTTTTTCCCATTGGGTATTGTGATTCTGCCCAACTGTCCTGGCTTGCTCGAACCGTTCTCGCGCTTGTGTAGGGATGTGGAAGCTTGGCTCTAAGGGCCAATTGAAATATTCTTTTGTCGCCTCGACGCCTGCTTCTCCTAGTGGCGCTCCATGGGCTTTGGCGGTATCCTGCGCCGGGCTGCCGTACCCGATGTGAGTGCGGCAGGCGATCAGGGTGGGGCGGTCGCTTTCGGCCTGTGCAGTCTGGATGGCTTCATCGACGGCGTCCATGTCGTGCCCGTCGACGCGCAGGGTTTGCCAGCCGTAGGCCTCAAAGCGCGTCAACACATCGGTGCTGTTGCTCAGGGAGGTGTCACCATCAATCGAGATGCGATTATCGTCGAAGAAGACGATCAACTTGCCCAATTTCAGGTGTCCGGCCAGGGAGGCGCTCTCATGCGAGACGCCTTCCATCAAATCGCCGTCTGAGGCCAGCACGTAGGTGTGGTGATCTACGAGGGGGAATTCGGGTTGGTTGAATCGCTCCGCCAACCAACGTTCGGCCAAGGCGATTCCTACCGCGTTGCTGATGCCTTGTCCCAACGGCCCGGTGGTCACTTCGATGCCCAGGGCGGGATCATATTCGGGGTGACCGGCTGTGTGGCTGCTCCATTGGCGAAAACGCTTCAGCTCTTGCAGAGAAAGCGGATATCCGCTCAGGTGCAGCAAACTATACAGTAAGGCCGAGCCGTGTCCTGCGGAGAGGATAAACCGGTCTCGGTTGGGCCAGGTCGGGTTGGCGGGATTATGCTTGAGGAACCGCGTCCACAGCACGGTGACGATATCGGCAGTTCCCAGCGGTAGGCCGGGATGGCCGGAATTGGCTTTTTGAACCGCTTCGATGGATAGAATCCGAAGTGTGTTAGCGGTGAGCTGATCGGTTTGATCGTAGGTATGAGCAAGTGGCTTCATGACATTGATTCTCCTTCTTTTCCTATATCTTTGAGAAGATAACTATCATTGACAATTCAATCTCGACATAAATCGATTAATACTGCTAAAATTATAGACTGGTTGACCTGGTAAGATTTTACGAAACTGCCGCGTCTTAAATTCAACGGACATTTTGGATGATTATCCTTTCTCGACGTCTAAAACGCTCCAGGGGCGGGGCTCAAGAGCAAGGTTCAACGTTTACATGTTTCTAAATGCGATCGCCTTGCCTGAAATATTGAGAAGGCACCGAGTACGCACTAAGAAAAGTATACTCGATTGTGGCCTAACGCACGAGTGAAAAGAATGGTATCCTTAAGCGAAACAATCATCAAGGATGAAAAAGGTTATGTCTAAACTATCTCGTCGTGATTTCCTCAGGTTAGCCGCCACCGGTGTGGGGGGGCTCTCCCTGCGGCCGTGGCGCCGCTTGTTGCCCTCACCGGACTTTCCCCAAGCGGAACGTTTGGGACGTGTTTGCGAGGGCATGGTCGATGTCAAAGCCCAGCCCGATCATGATGCTCAATCCGTGGGTGCGTTGTACGAAGATGCTGTTGTGCCCTGGTTGCGCGAGGTGGTCGGTCGCTGGCCGTGGCGCAACAATCAACGTTGGGTGGAGACCCCTGATGGCTACATCTGGTCTCCTTACGTGCAGCCGGTTGAGAATCGTCCCAACAAGCCAGTTGATTCCCTGCCCCAACTTGGTGAAGAGACCGGCATGTGGGTGGAAGCGACCGTTCCTTACGTAGAAGCAGTCTTGGCCAACCCTCCGGCCCGCTCCCATTGGCTGCAATACCGCCAGGAAATCGGCCTGCCGCCACGCATGTACTACAGCCAGGTTTTATGGATTGACCAGATGAAGACCGACGAAGAAGGCCAGGTCTGGTACCGCATCAACGAGCGCTACGGCAGCCCGGGAGACATTTTTTGGGCCCCGGCAGAGGGATTCCGCCCGGTGACGCGCCAGGAGTTGGAACCCATCCATCCCGATGTGGATGACAAACGCATTGTCATCGACATCAACTACCATGTACAGTCGCTCTCCTGTTTCGAAGGTGATACGGAAGTGTATTATTGTCGCATTTCCTCTGGAAAGGAAGAGAACTCAACACCCCTCAGTAGCGCTACAGGTTTTCCAATTTGGCGCAAATTATTTTCTTTGCACATGGCTGGAGGTACGGCTGTAGGGGGTTGGGATCTACCCGGCATCGCCTGGACATCTTTGTTCGTCGGAGAGGGCGTCGCCATTCACTCCACGTTCTGGCATAATAACTACGGCGAGCCCATGTCGCATGGTTGTGTCAACACCCCCCCCGATGATGCCAAATGGATTTTCCGTTGGGTGCAGCCGGATGTCCCTTTCGATACCGGGGACGTGACCATCGTCGGCGATGGCAGCACCCGCGTAGTTGTCAAAGAATGGTGATCTAATTTTGTAAGCGTTCACGCCCCCCGCTAAATAGAACGCAGATCGCCAAAGGCGTGCC
>CAZJBA010000202.1:0-2938 GCA_964544065.1 uncultured Anaerolineales bacterium
GCGATTATCTGGAGGGACGCGGCGTCCCCAGCATCGAGGAGGCTTTGCGGGAACGATTGCTCCAGCCGCTGCACACCTCCTTTGGCGAACTATACAGCGCCAAGATGCTGACCTGGCTGTTAGAATCTGCGCCCGTCCCGGCCACCACCGGGGAAGAGCTGAGTCAAAAAGCCATCCGATTATTTGAACAGATCGAGACCATGCTAGAGCGTGAAGTGGAAAGCGAGGTCCTGGCCGGGGAGATGATCCAAAAATGGAAGCTGATCCTGCCTTTGCTGGAGTCCACCGAAGGGGAGTCGGAAAAACATGCTCCCATGGGGGCCTGGTTGCTGCTTCCTGAAGCGGATACTCTCTTCTGGGGCGTGCTATTCGGCTGGCTCTTCAGCCACAACCTGGGCAAAGCGATCACCCCGGAGGATGAAGACATCGACTGGGCCAAACGCAGCGCCCGCTGGTACCGCGATTGGCTGCTGGGCAACGTCGTCTCCAGGGCTCTGAGCGCCCTCGACATCGACGATGCCTATGCGCAAGGTGGTGCCCTGGCCGTCGAGGCGCTGATCGAGCATCAGCGATGGTACCAACAATCCCTCGACCGAGGCGAGTTGCTGGCCAATTGGCTGGAGGGAAAAGCGATTCAACGCTTGCTGCGCTTCAACCGTTATGATGGCGTGCTGTGGCTGCACAAAGAGTCCTTCGCCCTGCTGCTCCGCTGGATGCTGGCCGTCGCCATCATCAACGCCCAGACCGATGAGCAACTTTCCAAAACCCGGCGGAAGAAAATGTTGGAGCGATGCTTCGAAATAGCCAAATCGCTTGAAGCGGACGCCGAACAAGCGGGCTACCAGGTGGAGAAGCTGATCGATACGGCAAAAGCGTAACGCGGAGTCGCAGAGAGACGCAGAGCAGCACGGACGAACACGGAAAGACACGGATGTTTTAGAAAAATTAGTAGACACTTTCGAGCGAACGTCGGTCGAGTTCCCGCGCCTCGCCTTGCGCACCTTCGTTGTTGCGTGCCGTTGGCAAGCGAAGTGTCTGCACATTTCTGAACCATTCCAAGAATTCCGTGCAAATCCGTTGATTCCGTGTCCAAAAAAGATAGTTTTTACAGAAGTATCATGGAAGCAGGAAAGAGGTTACAATGTGCGGACGATTTACCCTGGCAGCTACACCCGATGAACTTCAACAAGCTTTCCCCTGGTTGACCCTGCCCCAGGCTGACGACGCCCTTCCGCCGCGGTACAACATCGCTCCGAGCCAGCCCATCCCGGTGGTGGCCAACACGGGGGAAGACAAACTGGATTATTTCGTCTGGGGCTTGATCCCGTTTTGGGCCAAAGACCCCAAGATCGGCAATCGCTTGATCAACGCCCGCGGCGAGACGCTGGCCGAAAAGCCTTCTTTCAAGGCGGCTTACAAATACCGCCGCTGTCTGGTGCTGGCCGACGGATTCTACGAGTGGGAAACAGAGACCCGCAGACCCTATTACGCCCGGATGACATCGGGCGATCCGTTTGCCTTCGCCGCCATCTGGGAGCGCTGGCAAAGCCCCGACGGCTCAGAGATTCTCTCCAGTGCGATCATCACCACAGCACCCAACGAGGTCATCGCCCCGGTTCACAGCCGCATGCCCGTGATCCTGTCACCGGAGGACTACGACCGCTGGCTCACGCCCGGCGACGTATCAAGCGAGAAACTCGATCCTTTGCTGAAACCTTATCCGAGCGAGGCGATGGAAATCTATCCCGTCTCAACGGTGGTGAACAACCCCCGCAACGACCACGCCGCCTGCATCCGGCCGCTCGAGGAGTAGCCAGTGGGCATGAACTTTATAAAAGCCCCGTAATTTCCCCAATGAGGCCATCCCGATTTTCAACCGACACGCTGCGTGCTTCGCCCCATGGCGAGGCGGTTTGCCGCATTCTGGCTGCGGCGATCAACGCCGTCGAGCCCGGCGCGGCGGTGAATCGCCACATGGGGAGAAGCGGTTCCACGTTGACCATCGCGGGGCGAGACTACGCCCTGGATACCTATGAACGCGTTCTCGTTTTCGGCTTCGGCAAGGCCAGCGCGCCGATGTGCCATGCCGCTGCCGCCATTCTCGCAGACAAGTTCTCCGGCGGTATCGCCATCAGCAAAACACCCGCGACAAGCCAACATCCCAATTTGCAAGTCCTGACTGCCGCCCATCCCGTCCCAGACCAAACCGGCGTGCGGGCGACAGGGAAGATTCTCAACGCGTTAGAAAATACCAAAAAACAAGATTTGGTGATCTTCTTGATCTCCGGAGGGGGTTCGGCCTTGCTGACCGCACCGGCCCCCGGCATCTCGCTGGGCGACGTGCAAGCTACGACAGAATCACTGTTGGCCAGCGGAGCGGACATCACCGCCATCAACACGGTGCGCAAACATCTCTCCCAGGTCAAGGGGGGCAACCTGGCCCGTCAAGCCCATCCCGCCGAAACGGTCGCCCTGATTCTCTCCGACGTGGTCGGCGATCCCCTCGACGTGATCGCCTCCGGGCCGACCGTGCCCGATCCGACTACATATGCCCAGGCGTTGGCGATTCTCGAAGGCAAGGGGGGGATTCCCCGCTCGGTGAGTCGACATCTCCGCAAGGGTGCCAAGGGGGAGATTCCCGAAACGGCCAAACCTGGTGATCCGGTCTTCGAGCGCGTCACCAACGTCTTGATCGGTAACAATTATCAAGCCGCTCAGGCCGCGGCCCAGCAGGCCAGCGAAGAGGGATTCAACCCTCTAATCTTGACGACACGACTGCAAGGTGAGGCCAGGACCATCGGCCCCGTGCTGGCAGCCATCGGGGGGCAAATCATCGCCAGCGACGAGCCCATCCCGCGGCCGGCCTGCTTGATCGCCGGGGGAGAGACCACCGTGACCCTGCGCCAGAATCCAGGCCTGGGCGGCCGCAACCAGGAGG
>CAZJBA010000202.1:3038-4921 GCA_964544065.1 uncultured Anaerolineales bacterium
GAAATGGGCAGCGAGGTGGCCGGGCCGGGCTTCAACATCTTTGTGGCCGGTTTGCCCGACTCTGGCCGCACCACCCTGACCAGTGAGTATCTCAAGCGCAAGGCGATCAACGATCCCACACCCGACGATTGGTGCTATGTCAACGATTTCGATAACCCCCACAACCCCAAGGCGATCAATCTGCCCGCGGGGGAGGCGCCTGCGCTGAAACAAGACTGCCAAAATCTGATCGACCGGTGCAAACAAGAAATCCGCCAGGCCTTCACCAGCGAAGAATACAATCAAGAGCGCAACAAGCTCTCCCAGGCAATGCAGTCAGAGCAAGAAGCGGCATTCAAAAAGCTGGAAGCCAAGGCTAAAGAGAACAACTTCGCCATCACCCGGACACCGTCAGGGATCGCGATCATCCCAACCGCCGATGGTGAACCGCTCAAGCCCGAGGAGATCGAGCAATTATCCGAGCAAAACCAAGAAAAGTTGAAAAAGCTCCAAAGCAGCTTGCAACATGACACCCAGGAAACCATCCGCAAAATTCAGACCATCGGCGAGGGCTATTACCAGCGGTTTCAAAAATTAGACAAACATACCGCAGTCTTTGCAATCGAGCATTTATTTGAAAACGTCAGGGAAAAATATGAGCAGTTCGACAAAGTAACCCAACACCTAGAGGCCGTCCAAAGTGACATCGTCGAAAATGTGGACAAATTCCGCGGCAACCAGGAGAAAGCGGCCCAAATTGAACAATGGATGAGCCGGTACGAGGTCAATGTGTTAGTCGACAACAGCAATTTAGAGGGCGCTCCCGTGGTAATGGAGAGCCATCCCACCTACAACAACTTGATCGGACGCATCGAGCATCGGCTAGTCATGGGCGCGACCCAAACCAATTTCACCATGATCCGGCCAGGGTCGCTGCACCGCGCCAACGGCGGGTATCTGCTCGTGCCGGCCCGGGACGTGTTGCTTAACCCTTACGCTTGGGAGGGGCTCGAGCGGGCCCTGCGTGATGGAGAAATCCGCATCCGTGGCCTGGGCGCCCAAATGAGCCTGATCAGCACGGTATCGCTCGAGCCAGAAGCGATCCCGCTTACGATCAAGGTGGTGCTCTTCGGCCCGCCACTCCTGTACGAACTTTTGCGCCAGCACGACGTCGACTTCTCCAAATTATTCAAGGTAAGGGCTGAATTCGCCACCATCATGGATCGGACCAGTGAAAACGCCAACGATTACGCCCTTTTCGTCAAATCGGTGGTGGAGGACAACGACTTACCCTCTTTTGACAAAACTGCTGTCGCCCGGATCGTGGAACATAGCTCTCGCATGGCACGCGACCAATATAAGTTCTCGACTCGCTTCGGGCGCATCGCCGACCTGGTGCGCGAGTCCGCCTATTGGGCTCAGCGGGAAGGTCAAGAGCTGGTCACCGCCCAAGACGTGAACCGAGCCATCGAGGAAAAAGCTTACCGGGATAATTTACGCGAAGAGCGCACCCACGAACTGATCGAACAAGAAACCTTGCTCATCGACGTCAAAGGTAAAGCCACAGGGCAAGTCAACGCTCTCTCGGTGCTAGCGCGGGGCGACTATCATTTTGGCCGCCCAAACCGGGTCACGGCCGCGGTTCATCCCGGCAATGACGGCGTGGTGGACATCGAACGCCAGGCTGAACTTGGCGGCCCAATCCACACCAAGGGGGTCATGATCATCAGCGGCCTGCTCGGTCGGCGCTACGGCCACAAGAAACCGTTGAGCCTGACAGCCCATCTGACCTTCGAGCAAAGCTACAGCGGCGTCGAGGGCGACAGCGCCTCCGCCGCGGAGTTGTGCGCGCTGCTCTCCAGCATCGCCGATGTGCCCCTGCGCCAAGACCGGGCCATGACCGG
>CAZJBA010000203.1:0-4902 GCA_964544065.1 uncultured Anaerolineales bacterium
CGATGCGCAGCGCCTTGCCGTCGGAGCGGCGGATGAAGGTAAAGGCGTTCTTGCCATAATCCAAGTAGATCAGATTGCCCTTGCCGAAGGTACAGCCGGTCATGAACTGGATGGCATCCACACCGCACATATCGGTTTCGACAATGGCGACGACTTCTTCGTCGGCGGCATGCGGGCCGATTTTGTGCAATGCCAGTTCCGCCGCGCGCACGCCGATGGCCAGTCCAGGGCAAAAATGCCCGTGAAATCGAACAACGGCGGTAAGTTCTTGAAAATCCATGATTTGCTCCCTGAAAAAGCAGAAGTCTTTGTTGCTATGAATTTCAATCTGTTGATACCGGCGAGATTATAGCGCAAAACATTGTATTTGCAAAGATTGGCAATAATTGGCAGGGGTTCTAAATACAACTCGAAATGATAGAGCGTGTCCAAAAATTGCGGAAAAAGGCAAAAAGTGAGGCATGAGCATTCGATGTGTGCTGAAATCAAACCATTGGTGGAGGAGAACTCTCGTAGAGATTCCATATTAGACTTGCTGTTCCACATCTTTTTTTCGGCATTCTCTCTTGTTTCTGGTAAAATGAGCGCTGCCATGACCAGGGAATGAGTTTCTATTACATCAGGCTCTGCCGCGCAGTGAACTGGGGAATTGTTCATCTTATCCTGGTTGGTTTAATCTCATCAGCATTTCAGGCAGATACTGTACACAAAAAAACGCCTTTCCGGAATGCAAGCTTTCGCTTGCTGCCAGGGAAAGGCTTTGGTGAGGCTTGTCTGCTAAATGTCGGATCAAATTGGCGTATCCGGTTGGTAGGATACGCAAGAAGGAAAGTTAATGTTTGTCGGTATTGATTTTGGAACCAGCAATTCATCCATCGGCCTTTTTCGAGATGGTGAATTACAACTATATTCTTTAGATCCCGATAATCTCAACCCGAACGTATTGCCCTCCATGATCTATATTTCGAGGGAGCTTGAGGTTTCCGTGGGGACTCATGCCATCCGCAAGTACCTGGAGCAAGAGACCGGGCGCCGGCCTGTGTGGGCCAAACAAGATTTGGGAAAAATAACCATTACGGTTTCCGGTGGTAAAAGCCCCATCATCTACGACCAACCGGTGATCGTAGATGTCGACATCGGTGCAAAAGGCCGCCTGCTCCAATCGATCAAGACTGCTCTGCGATCGGCTGACTACAAAGGAACCCAGGTCTTCGAGCGCTATTATGCAATCGAAGAACTGATCGCCATCCTGTTGACGCAATTGCGTCTCAAATGCGAAGAAGCCGCCGGCCAAGTAGTAGAACAGGCTGTCATCGGCCGGCCGGTGAAGTTTTCGGATGATCCCCAAACCGATGCCAGGGCCCAACAAAAACTACTCGAAGCCGCCCATCTAGCCGGTTTCAAAGAAGTATATTTTGAATACGAACCAGTTGGCGGCGCTTACCTTTATCATCAAACCCAGATCGAACGCCAAAACACCCTGATATTCGATTTTGGGGGCGGCACACTCGATATGACCATCATGGAAGTTGGCGGCAAACGTCAGCCCCAGGTCATTGCGAGCGATGGTGTATTGCTAGGGGGAGATGATTTGACAGCGTTGATCATGAAAGGGAGGATTTACGGTTGCGAGAAATTATCTTGCGCACGCAATTCGAGCGTTTGTTCCAGGATGATTTGAGCCGGACCGCTCATGCGATTGACGAATTGCTGCTGAAAAGCGGCTTGAAAAGCGATCAAATCCATGCCGTCCTCCGCACAGGCGGATCCTCAGAGATTCCGGCCTTTATAGAATTGCTGGCAGACCGCTTTGGCGCAGCCCGGATTAAGGAAATCAACCCGTTTACAACCATCGTCGGAGGTTTGGCGCTAAAGGGACACGAACTATCCCAAGCCGGATAACGAGCTATCAGCATTCTTTGAAAACCAAATTGACACCTTGACGGCTCGCGGAGCCCCCTTTCACTGCTGAGATCTTCCCACCGGGAAGATAGCATCTGGGGCTCATCAATCCCCCTCGAAGTAGAAGAGCGACGGAATCTGCTCAAACGCGGCGCGGAACGCCGGCCTGAGCCGTTCGTAGGCCTTTACCGTATCCTCATCCCTCAACTTTGGATCATCCAGCAGATGCTTGACCAGACGGTCGGCATTGATCCCCCCACCTGCGTCCTCGCCCTCGCGCAGCAAGGTTCGAACAGCCTCCTCCAAGACAGCCGGTGTGGCTTTCGCTTCCACTTGCTCAACTTGTTGCATTAGCTCTTTACACATCAGTTCGCTACCTCCTACCCTACACAAATGTCCATTCCGACCTCCGGTCGGATTGTCTACACCTTTCAAGTGCCGTGGAATCCAACTTCCACGCCTTTGTCCGGCCACACGATGGTCGGCACTTCACCTCGTCCTCCGTTGAGCATCAACATCTCTTGAAGCCGGCGGGGCTCCTGCTCCACATCGTAGGAGACGTAGTCGCGCTCATCTCTATCCAGTTTCCGCAGCAGCGCCCGCGTGTAGGGGCACCCTCGTTTTCCGTAAACTTCTATCGATTCAGCCATAAAACACTCCTTTCAAATCTTGTAAGCATCTTCCACCGCGCATCACGGCGACCAATTCGAGCGCCTCTCCATTGCAGGGCGGTGAGTCAGGTGAGCAAATCGCGGTAGTGAAGCCCCGGATAGGCACATCTTTGACGAAATTTTTACGGGCAGCGGATAAAGCCTTGCGCCCACAAACAAGCCCCACAAGCTGGATGGGTATTGCCAAAGCAGTCCTCCAAATTATCGTTGGCCATATCGCAGCTATTACACGTCGTGCAGGGAGAAAAGTCGAAAGCGCGCAAACGTTGTCGAAAAGAAGTATACGTTGGGTCGTGCCAAATATCAGCCAAGCCGCGTTCGCTGATATCCCCCACCTGGTACGCATACGAAGTATGTTTGCGGTCATCCAGGTAGAATACGTGGGTATGCATCAATGGCAGGCATGGACTCGTCTTTCCATCCCATCGAACAGCTACAGACCCACGCTCCAAAAATGGACAACGGTTGTCGACTTGGGGTATTGCTTCATCGGCCAGGGTGATGCGATACTCTCTGGGAAGAAAACTGTTCGGTATTGTTTTGGGAAGTTTTTCTGCATCCAGGCGGGGAAAATTAAGGTGCGGACGCACATCACGATCGGATGAAGATGAGCTCCTGTATAGACTTTGCGAATATAACACTTCTTCTTGTAGCTCGGCGGTATGTGCCAACACATTGGTAATATTGTATTCGTTCACGCCCAGCCGCTTCCCCAGCTCCAATATGGCCGGCAGATCCTTGATGTTACGCTTCATGGCTACAAAAGCTAGCCCTACAAGCGGGCGGCCAACCCAGGTTGACGATCCAAATTTGTCAGTTTTGAGCGTTTGCAATCGCTCAAGGTTAGCAATGACTTGCGGGAGCTTGGCGCCGAGACGCACATCAGCGTAGCTCTCCGGGGAGGCCCCATCGATCGATACCCACAACATGTCTAGGCCGATATCAATCAAGGAATGAGAGATGGCCTCTGTCAGCATGATTCCGTTGGTGATCAAGGAGACGCGCAGCCCCAGGGATTTTGCCCGTTCAATCATGGCGAGACAATCCGGATGGGAAAGAGGTTCCCCGTATCCCCCCAGGAAAATCTCCGGCTTGGAGGGTAGTTCCAGCGCGCCTTTCAAGATACGGCGAAAGACATCGCCGGACATATTTCCGGTCTCTTCGCCCCAAACATTACGTACACAAGTGCGACAAGTCAGGTTGCATTGGTTCGTGATCTCGACATAAATACGCTTCATAGGTTTTCATTGTCTACAGCATAGCTTCTAGTGTGGTTCTGCGTTCATGATACGCTGCTTCTTTTTGCAAGGGGATGCAGTCAGCCAAAATACATTTGCCCGTCACCAGGCTGACAGCAAAAGCGAGACAAGTAGCTTCGCCGCACTGTTTGCAGTTCGTCTTTGGCAGCAAAGCATAAATATCCAGGTGACCGGGTGGCTTTTTGCGGCTTTGGACGGGTTTGAGGGCAGCGCGGTTCTCCCAGGTAGCGTTGATGGCTTCCGTCAGAGCGGCAAAGAGTTCCAGGCCTTCTTCTACATCCCTCACCTGCGTGATACTGACCCGGTTGGGATAGAGAGTCATAAAACCATGTGGGCGGCGGAAGGTCAGGATCAGCGTTTCAGGATTATAGCCGAGCACATCGGGAAGTGCTGCCAGATAGGGCAAGACATCGTCCAACGAGCGGGAAGGCTGCCCAGTCACGATAATCTTATCCGGCTCGGCCAGGCAAGGGGTAGATTGACTCAAACTGATAGATGTCAAATAGGATTGATCACTCATTTATATTCGCCGGTCTGCATTGCCAATCATTGAGATTCTCGACTGGTTGAATTTCTATACCTTTGAGGGATGCCTGCACCAGGCGTTTTTATGATCACCTTTCAACCGCCGTCCAGTAACTTGCGGGCCTTACCCTTGAAATGCGTTTTGAGGAAAGCAAGTGCGCCCTCGGCATCGTCATCCATCAGGACGCGCATCAACTCGATCAGGTCTTGATCTTCGACTACAACCTGGAGAGTCTTTTTCACTTCTCTTTCTCCTTCTGAGGAATTTGAACTCCATTTTTTCGGCAGTCCGAGCATAGTTTTTTCTCCGAGTTGGTCCAAAACTCCACGCCGCAGCCGGGGCAGGTCACTTTCCGGAGGCTGGATTTCCAGGTCTTGTTTTTGGGCCGTAGCTCCGGGGGCAGGTCGGCGTAAGGATCACTGCTACAGCAGTCGGATTGGGATTTGTCGGTTGGGGGTGGTGTTTTTGTCATCATTTCGTGTTTAACCTTTCTCGCTGTCTTCAAGAGTCTCGCCTTCGAGAGCCTCACCCTTCGAGAGCCTCA
>CAZJBA010000204.1:0-3124 GCA_964544065.1 uncultured Anaerolineales bacterium
GATTTCTAGCCATAAGCAGCAGGTCGCATCAAAGCAGTATGATTAAACTTTATTTTAAAGGTAAATATTTTTCAAATTATAAATGTCATCTCCAACAGGTGCATTCTGTCACTAACAGAAGACATTTTCAAATAATTTACCAGGTTGGCTATATAATAATAGTAACGATATTCCAAGTCTTCTCACGAACAGAAAAACATCTCAACAATATGATCACTGTCGAGGTTGCATTATATGGCGAGCTGGCAAGCATTCGAGGAGGGAAATACATCGCTCAATTCGACGCCCAGATTCAGGCCGGTGCCAAGATCAAAGATTTGTACGATCATCTGGACATTTCGCCCCAAGACCGTGGTTATCTTTTCATCAGTGCGGTTCTCTGCGATGTGCCCGGTCTAAATGCGGCCAACGAGGAACCACTATCAGACGGCGATCACGTAGGTATTTTTTCTGAAGGGTATATGTGGCCCTATCAATATCGCGATGGCGCCAAAATGTCTGAAAGTTTGCAAGCCGCTCTGAAAGAACATGGTCCGTTGCATCATAGTTATAGAGAAGACAAGTAGTTTCCTTTCTGTTCGGTTTTTACTCACACCTACCCTATAAGGAGGTTCTTGATGGCAAAAAAAATATTACGAATTAACATGAGTGATCTTAACGCCAGCTATGAGCAGGTCCCCGAAAAGTGGGCCCGCTGGGCAGGCCGCGGCCTCACCTCGGCAATTACCGTCGATGAGGTCGAACCAACTTGCCACCCGCTGGGCCCCAACAATAAATTGGTGATCGCACCAGGATGGGTGACAGGTTCACCGGCTGCGCCCAGCAGCGGACGGACCTCGTTTGGCGGCAAAAGCCCCCTGACCGGCACGATCAAGGAGTCCAATTCCGGCGGCCTCTCCGGGCAGAAAATTGCCAAGCTGGGGCTAGCCGCTATCGTCCTTGAGGGCGTCCCCGAGGATGATAAATGGTACACCCTGGTCATCGACAAGGATGGAGTCCAATTCGAAGACGCTTCCGACTTGGTGGGCAAAGGCATGTACGAGGTTGATGAACTCCTTTGGGAGCAATATCCCAATGAGCCTGCCGTGATCGGCATTGGCCAAGCCGGCGAGATGAAACTATCCAACGCCGGTATTTCCATCAATGACCCCGAAAACAGCCCCAGCCGCTACGCCGGACGGGGAGGCATGGGCGCGGTCATGGGCGTCCGCGGTGTCAAAGCAATCGTCGTTGATGACACCGACGGCCCCGGTGTTGACGTCGCCGACGAAGACCTGTTCAAGCAGGGTCGCCGCAAGCTGTCGAAGGCGATCCAAACGCACGACTTGACCAAGAAAGATGGCGGCCTGAACGCTTTCGGGACCAACGTGTTGATGAACATCATCAACGAGGCCGGTGGCTTACCCACCCGCAATTTCAGTGCAGGCCAATTTGAGGGCGCGGCGCTGAACTCGGGCGAAAAAACCGCCGAAGTCGTGGAAGAACGCGGCGGCGAAGGGATGACCGGGCACAGCTGTCACCCGGGCTGCATCATCCAATGCTCCAACATCTATCCCGACGAAGACGGCAGCGCGCTGGTCTCCTGCGTGGAGTACGAAACCGCCTGGGCTTTGGGCGCCAACTGCGGCATCGACGATCTCGATTACATCGCCAAGATGACGCGCGAATGCAACGATATCGGCCTGGACACCATCGAAGCCGGCAACACCATCGCCATCGCTATGGAAGCCGGCCTGCTGGAGTTCGGCGACAAAGAAGGCGCGCTTGAAACCTTCGATGAGGTTCGAAAGGGAACGCCGCTTGGACGAATCTACGGCCAAGGCGTGGAAGCAACAGCCAAGGCCTTCGGCGTCCACCGCGTCCCCACGGTGAAGGGGCAATCCATGCCCGCGTACGAACCCCGTGCCATCAAAGGCATCGGCGTTACCTACGCCACCACGACGATGGGCGCGGACCACACCGCCGGTTACACCATCGCCCCCGAAATCGCGGGCGTGGGCGGCAAAGTGGATCCGCTCGCCAACGATGAGAAAGCGGGCCTCTCCCTCACCTTCCAGGCCGCAACGGCCTTCATCGACAGCACCGGCTACTGCCTCTTCATTGCTTTCCCCATCCTTGATATCGAAGAAGGCTGGGCTGGCATGGCTGAATCCGTTGCCGGCGTGACCGGACTCGACATCAGCGGCGACGACGTGATTGAGATTGGCAAAGAGATTCTCAAAATGGAGCGTCTCTTCAACATGAAAGCCGGCTTCACGCCCGCCGACGATCGTCTCCCCGAGTTCATGCGCTACGAAGAACTCCCCCCCCATGACGTCAAATGGACGATGGCAGACGACGACCTCGATGAGGTTTACGCCTGGGTAACTGAAGTTTAATCTCTAGACTCAGTAGAGAGACTTGCGGCCCATTTGCAAGTCTCTCTCTATTTAACTTATGATCTCCATTCATTTGTACGGAAAACTACGCCGTTACGCTCGCGACGACAGCCCCGCCGGGCAAAGCGTCATCGAAGTGGAAGCGGTCAAAAATGAAACCCTGCAAGAGCTGCTCGACCGGGTTGGCATTGACGCGGAGGAGCTTTACACCATTTTCATCAACCATAAACTACTCACCTCGCGCACAAAATTCGCCCACTTTTTGGGCTACCAGCAAGTGCGCCAACAAAGTCGCCCAGTATGGGATTTGTCCATCCGCATCGAAGACGGTGATCGGCTGGGGCTTTTCGGGCCGGACATGCCCGCGCTAGTGGTATGAACTTATAGAGAGTTTGTACGCTTTATCTCTTTATGGTAAAGTACCATCACAAGTCATAAAAGTAGCCAAACCCTCACAGGACTTCGAGACCTGTGAGGGTTGAAATCACCAACGTATTTGTGGACACGCACCAAGCCCATATGAGCATGCAGACCGATATGATCCAAGTAAACATCACTGTCTTCGCCACTTTGCGCCGTCACCTGCCCGACCTGGCCATAGGCGAAGCAAAAATCATCCAAATCGAGCCAGGCACCACGCTAGCAGAAATCAGAGACCTGCTCAACCTGCCCGAAGAGGAGGTCAAGGTGATCATGCGCAACAATTTGCAGGCTGAACCCGACGATGTCGCCGAAGACGGCGACCG
>CAZJBA010000204.1:3224-4892 GCA_964544065.1 uncultured Anaerolineales bacterium
GGCTGGGAAATCGACCAATTTCTCCCCTACCCCAGCAGCAAAACCGAGATCAACTTCGCTCGCATCCAGCTCCACCAAGAGGATCAGCGACTCACCGTCGGCATCCTCCCCTTTGGAGAAGAGCGCGAAGGCCACGCCAAATTAGTCATCCGAGAAGCGGCATAACGCCCCCACGCGGGCACGCGGCTCTCCTTTAGGATTCTCGAGTCATGTGCAGATGGACAATCCGGGGGGCGGACTTCCTCACCCGGTAACGATGAGCCAAACGCAAGCCGGCCACCCAGGCAATTCGCTCCCCCACGCAGACCAAGGGCCAACGCCCACGCACTCGCGGGGGGATTTTTTGGTTAATCATTAAATCGGAAATTTTTATGGTTTGATTTTCCATCCCCAAGGGCTGAATCCGGTCTCCGGAG
This sequence comes from uncultured Anaerolineales bacterium, assembly GCA_964544065.1. Lineage (GTDB taxonomy): Bacteria > Chloroflexota > Anaerolineae > Anaerolineales > UBA11858 > JAYELX01. Next base: position 3,641 of record CAZJBA010000204.1, read on the forward strand.
CGGCGACGCCGCAGCGCAAGTTGAGCAGGCTCCCCCTCTGGAAACGCCATCCAGGCCCGATAGGGGTCCTCGTTGGTGATGATCTCGTCCCAAACCGATTCCAGACCCTCAACCCATTTGGCCCGCAAACGCCACCCCTCGGACAAAGCCAACACGCCGGGCACAAGCAAAGTCAAGCTATCGACCCCCTCCGGGAGTTGCGGCCATTGCGCCCGGGGTAAATCATCCCAGGCTTCTTTGTCGAGCAAATAAAAGCGATCCCCCTCCAGGAGAGCCCACACCCCCAAAGCCAGATTCCCGATCTTGTCAGGCCGCCCCAGCGTTGCCAGGGCACGCTCGACGGCCTCGAAACTCAGATCGCGAATATCAGATCGCAAGGCAGCCACCGCCCGGCGAATCAGGAGACGTCGGAGGCCCAAAGGCTGATCGGCCAACTCGTGGGCATCAAAGGCCACAAAACCATCGCTGCACTCGCAAATGCAATCCTGCCAGGTATCCTCGACAAGCGCAGACAGAACGGCATGATCGCCGGCGAGAATCTCCGCCATCTGCCACAGGCGCTTGCGAACCCCGGGCACATAGGTGTTGAGACGGGGGATGAGATTATGACGCAGCCGATTACGGAAATAGCTCGTATCCAGATTGCTGCGGTCAAAAACCGGTTCGAGTTCCCGCTCCTGGCAATAGGCGCGAATCTCATCCGAATCGATGGAAAGCAAAGGCCGCAGCAACGGAATCGTTTCGCTCCACGGGTTGGGCAAGGTGGAAGCTTGCATCCCGCTCAGGCCGGACAAACCGGCCCCGCGCAAAAAGTGCATCAGCACGGTCTCAACCTGATCATCAGCGTTGTGCCCCACCGCGACGGCATCGGCGCCATGCTTCCGGGCTTGAGCGAAGAGAAATTGGTAGCGCAACTCTCGGGCTGCCTCCTCCACCGAAAGGCTATGCGCATCGGCGTAAGCGCCGGCGTCGCGCCTTTCAAGCACAAAAAGCAGGTTCCGGGTTTCAGCAGCCTGCTGAACGTGCGCGGCCTCCTCATCCGCTTCGGGGCGGAGACCATGGTGGAGGTGAGCAACGATCAAATCGTAGCCAAGTCGATCCAAACTATCCAGCAAACACAAACTATCCGGCCCACCAGACACGCCAACCAGGATTCGGCCTCCAGGCTCGAGATTGATATCTTGCTTTATACTGGCTTCGATTCGTGGTAGCATAAAAAAATTATACCGCAGCAAATGAGCAATCACATTTA
>CAZJBA010000205.1:0-3386 GCA_964544065.1 uncultured Anaerolineales bacterium
AGCACTATAGTCTCGTCTGCTTTTTAAGGCGTCACTTACTATCTAACCACCACCCTCTCATGTAATGGAGCAAACGCTGGTCGAGTGTCCTCGCTCTGCGTCCCGCTAGGGGAAGCGAAACGTAGCTTGCGAAGTGAAGTCGAAGGGTAGCCGATGCTTTTTCGGTGTATCGCTTGTACTGAGTAGGCGAAGCTATATCGAAACCAAGTGGAGCGGCCTGGAAAATGGATTTTTCGTCTCAACCCGCTTGATTTCGATACACTCTGGAACTGAAAAGGCGTTCCAGAGCACTCAATCGGCGCTCCAACCGTAATGAAACGCACCCATTTGATTTTTGAACTGCCGATTGATCAAAGAACTTCGCCATTACCGTTGTTGGAAGCCATGATTTCCGTTTGAGGATCGATCAACCACCCAGGCCCGGGTTTGACTTTGGGTCTCCGCCCGTAGAAGAGATCATCCAGCCACAGGGCCAGGCGGCGGAAGAAGCCCGAGCGCTGAATCCCCCAACGGACCAGGCTGTGGGCCCCATTGTCGGGATGGGAGAAGGGGCACACGGCCATGCAGCGGCCACAATCGGTGCCGACCCGGTTCCAATAGCGGAAACAGGTGTCGGCGTCGATCCGCCAGCGCAAGGCGCCAGCGATCATCTTTCGATCCCCCAGGGGGATGGATTGAGTAGGACAATTGTGAGCGCATTTCTCGCAGATGGTGCAGAAATCAAGCATGGCCCGGTTGGGCTCGCGGGGATCGGGGATCAGCTCCAAGTCGGCACTCACAATGCCTATGCGCAATCTGGGCCCCACCTTGGGAGACATCAACAAGCCCATGCGGCCAATCTCGCCCAACCCGGCATCGCGAGCGACCAACGGGGCGATCAGGCGATAGTTGCCATCGATGTGGGCCCTGGCCGGATAGCCCAACCCGCGAATGGCCTGGGCCAACTGCACCGCCACCCGAGCCGCCTCGACATATTGCTTGGCCGTCTCCATCGAAGTAGGCGCTTTGGGCGCGGTCATGACCATCTCGAAATCCATCTCCACGCTGAAAGCGATCGCGTGGGTGTGACTCAGGGAGATGGGCGCGCCGTACCCGCCCGTGCCGCGGCCAATGTGAGAGTAGACGTGATAAGGCTGCAATTCCGTCACGCCAACATCGAAGGCGCCATAAAAACGGGCCAAACTTTTGAGATAAGCGGTCATCTGCCGGGGAGAGGCTTGCACCCGTTCGGACGCGACCGGGCCATCCACGGCTTCGCGCAGAGCCTCGGTCAGATAAAAACTGGCCTGCGGAGAAGCAAAAGCAAACGGGTCATAAAACTTGGCTTCGGGTGCCAGCAAACCCGGCAGGGCGCGAAAACGGTCGTCAGCGGCTTTGTGCTCCGGGTGCTGGGCGTAGTAGTTCTCATAGTCCGTTGTGCCCGGCTCCAGATGGGCGCGGGCGAACATGATTTCGCGCTCGTCGAAGCGGGAAGCGGGGGTAATCGGCCCCACCTCGATCTGCCCAACGGGGAGGAAAAAGAGCAGCGCCGAAACGAGGGCAAGCGCAATAACGCTCCCCAAAACGATCCATCTCACGAGCGGCGGCGCAAAGGCCGCCCCGACAAAGAATCCCGCTCCCAAGAGGGCCAACCCAAACGAAAGCCACATAGCCCGGTGTTCCCTCTCACGTCGAGAAACGATCCCAAAAGCGCCAAGCCCCACCAGGGTCAAAGCTCCCACGCCAAACAAGATGATGGTTACCGCAATTGTCAGCATAGATGATCTTTTCAAAGACATACCTACTCAAGTGTGTCACTGCGAGGGGCGTTTTCGCTCTGCGTGTCTTGGCAACCCCGAAGCAGTCTCCCAGACACTCCAGGGGATTGCTTCAGCGGAAAAAACACCGCTTCGCAATGACATTTCAAGGATAGGCTGAGTAGCTACTCAAAGAGAATAGCCAGACGGCAATTATAACGCACCTGCGTATGGAGCGTGCCGTTGAAATCAGTCAAAACGCCACTCCGCTGGACTGCGCTGCGTGGCTCACTACGAACGCCGCAAGATAATCTATTTGCCATTTCTGCCGGTTTGTACTAGACTCTAGCCGACGAATTACAAATAGTTTTCACGCGAACGAAGGAAACACCCATACTTTTCGATGGGCTTTTCCGTTTTCGTCGAGATGCTCAATCAAAGCCTGCGCAAATACGAAAAACAACCCCTCCAACTGCATCAACCTTACGCAGTAGAATCCGAAGAAAACGCATAAACGCTTATGAAACTCTTGAAACGAATTGGTTTGATCTTGATGAACGTCCTGGCCGTGGCGCTGGTCGGCGTGGCTGCTCTTTTGGGATGGAATCGACTCCACCCAACGGAATCAACCTTCCCCCCAGCCCAGGCTGCTCCGACTCAGATCCCCGCCACCCCCACCACGGAGAATCAGACTCAGGGGCAAGCTGATCTGCCCGACCTGATTCAGAATCCTGCCCCCGAAACGAGCGGAATCACCCGCGCCGCCAGCATGGACACCGAAATCCCGACCCGCTCGCGCGTCGATGTGACCACCTACACCGTCCAGCAGGGCGACAGCATCTTCAGCATCGCCGACCAATTCAGTCTCAAGCCGGAAACGATCTTGTGGGGCAACTACACCGTGCTCGAAGACAACCCCCACCTGCTCAAGACCAGCCAGGAGCTCAATATCCTGCCGACCAACGGAATCTATTACCAGTGGCAAGAAGGCGACAGCATCGCCGCGGTGGCAGACGAATTCAACGCTGAACCCGAAGCGATCCTGGAATATCCAGGCAATCGGATTGACCTGACCGAAATGGATAACCCGGACATCGAACCGGGAAGCTGGCTGATCATTCCGGGCGGGTGGCGCCCGATCAAAGATTGGGGTCCCCCGGCGATCACGCGAGAGAATCCCGCCTCGGCAGCCTATTACGGCGGGGGACACTGCGGCTCGGTCTACGAGGGCGCCCTGGGGACGGGCAGTTTCGTCTGGCCCACCACCAGCCGCCAAATTTCCGGCTACACCTATAATCCACCCGTACACCCGGCCATCGACATCGGCGGCGACGTTGGCAATGCTATCTTCGCCTCAGACAGCGGCGTGGTCGTCTACGCCGGTTGGAGTGAGTACGGCTTCGGCTACCTGATTGTGGTCGATCACGGCAATGGCTGGCAATCGGCCTATGCCCACCTCAGTTCCGTAGGTGTTAGCTGCGGCCAAAGCGTGACCCGCGGTACGACCATCGGGGGGCTGGGCAGCACGGGAAAATCCACCGGCGCTCACCTGCACTTCGAATTGGTCTACAACGGCACCAAGGTCAATCCGTTTAACTTCTTGCAATAGTAGCTTCTCAGCCCGACTCGCTGTGTGAAGGTCTCCTGACC
>CAZJBA010000205.1:3486-4881 GCA_964544065.1 uncultured Anaerolineales bacterium
CGCTGTGTGAAGGTCTCCTGACCGAACACGTGGAACGACCGTAGGTCTCCTAGCTCTAAATCAGGCCAAAAGCAATCAGTGCAAAAACCTGGAGACCTTCGGTCATTGTCTCGTCGGGGTCAGGAGACCCTCGACGATCATAGCCGTGCTTCGTGCCAACTAAAAAACCTTTCAAACTACGAACGGCGAACTATGCAGTGGCATAAAGACAGCCTCCAGGTAAAGAGCAGCGGCAAGGGGCTTTATCCGTTTACGGACAGCATCCGTGAGCGGATTCGCGCTTGGGGCATCCGGGAGGGAATGTGTTTCTTGTTCTTGCAGCACACCAGCGCATCGCTGGTCATCAGCGAGAGTTACGACCCCACCGCCCGCCTGGACCTGGAAGCGTTCATGGAACGATTGGCACCCGAGGATCAGGCTTGGCATCAACACACCCTGGAAGGGAGCGACGACTCCCCCTCGCACATGCGCGCTATGCTCACGGCTACCAGCCTGAGCATCCCCATCGACGGGGGAGACTTAAATTTGGGCACCTGGCAAGGAGTATATCTCTTCGAGCACCGCCAGCGGGGGCACCGGCGCAATGTACTGATTCGGTGTTTAGATGCCAGTTAATCTAAGAAGAATTGTCAGCAGGCAAATCGAGTTTCCCCCGAATAAACGCTCTAACCCGCGACGCCGTTTCAAGCGCATCTTCAGCCATTTTCAATGTCAATGTTGCTCCCGGATAGCGAACGGCTACAGCATACCCATCCAAGGAGCGTAAATCAGTAAGCAATGCTGGAGCAAAACAACCGCTGAACGATAATCGTTTTCAGCTTTCCGAATCCATTCGCGAGTTAGCTCTTTCATATAAAATCTTTCCCCGAGAAATGACTTCCTCTAGAAACGAATCTCCTAAAGCAAGGCGACGCTTGATCGTTGCCGGTGTCCGAACGAGAACATCGACACTAAACATAAAAGCAGGCAAGTCCTTTAAAATATCTTGACTGACTTCAACCGGATTCCGATTTGTATCTATAACCACGAGCAAATCAACATCGCTCCAGGGTTGAGGATTTCCATAGGCATGTGAGCCAAAAAGGATGATCTTCTCCGGATCAAATTCTCTGGCTATATGATCAACAACAGCCTGAACAACCTGCATAGGAATATGTTCACGCTGATCCAACGGAGGGACAAAAATATTTTGATCAACCATACTTGGATTATAACTTAACTCGTGGCAATTTTTTGAAGTCAATTCTGGGAATGGTTCATATTTCCCATCGCGATGAACGTGGAGTGAACGAAGATTGCATCGACAAAATTCACTTCCCATTCATAACAATTTCACTAATTTGACAATGTCACATTAAACGTTTGTTCTAGCGAAGTGAAGGTAGTTCGCCGGTT
>CAZJBA010000206.1:0-4815 GCA_964544065.1 uncultured Anaerolineales bacterium
GGCGCTTATCATCCAGGACGCCAAAGAGCCAGACGCGGGCGCCGTGTTCGGTCAGCAGCCAGCGCCTGATCATGGCCGGGTCGGTGGCGGTGCGTTGGTCTAAGACGGTCGAGATGGTCTTGGCCACCGTGCGGGCAGCGGCTAAATAGCGGGTTGTGGGCATTGGGTCACTCCTTTCGAGAAGATCCGGAGGGCAGTAGGTTGTGTTCGACTTCATCCAGCCAGGGTTGGACCTGGTCGGGTTCTACTATTTCGATCTCTACGCTGGAAGCGGGTGCTTCAAGGATCTCGGTGAAGGGCTCGATGGTAGCACTTTGTCTTCGTGATCGACCTGGTCCTTGCGAGCGGGCCAGATCGACCGCCTGGTCACGGGCGACTAAGCGCTCTTGCAGTTGGGGTGTGGGTGCCAAGCCGGTGGTTTCAGCATTACCCTTCCCCAGGTGCAGGGCCGGGCCGAAGTTGCGGTCCGGGTCGATGATCAGGTTGTTGAGCAAGAGCAAGGGGGCATCGTGCGGCCCGCGCGGGATCGTTCCCAAACGCAGTTCAAGAGCAGGCAGCAACCGGCGATAAGCACGCACCCCGCCCAGGACGAGCAAGACCAAGATGACAAACCCAAGCAAGCTCAAGAAGATCACCCTCAAGGGGATCAGGACCTGTTCCCAGTGGGCTCGCCGTGCTGCCGCTTCCGCCTGGGCGATGATCGCCTGCTGGGTGGCTGCCAGGGGCGTGGCTGTTTGGGGCCAGGCGGTGGCTGTTTGGATCGCGTAGGCCGTGTTGGTCGCCTGGGCAGCTTGGGTTTGTTCGATCTCTGCGGTGTGGGTCAGGCCCTGGAGATGGGCTTGTTGGCTGGCGGTAGCTCGTTGGGATTGGGCCGTGGCGCTCTCGTGCTGGGCGCGTTCGGTTTGGCGCAGGAAGTAGGTGTCCGTGGCCGCAGCTTGGGTCATGTTCAGGGACACCTGGGTGGATTGAATTGCCAGGTTCTGCGCTTGGGCTTGGCCCGCGGCCAGCGTCGCTTGGGCGGCAGAGTGATCCTGGTGGGCACCCGGCAGCATCGTGGGCACCGACGGCATCGCGGTATTGACGTTTTCGTAAGCCATGTCAGCGCACGCGCTCATGGAGATGATTGTCAGAATAAACCATGACAACAACGCGAGTACATTGTGGTGCTTCTGAAAGCGAACGTTGATGCGCAGGTGTTTCATCTTGGAGGGCAGTTTGTGCACGTTCATCCAAATTCCTATTAGTGAGACCCTTTACCGGCAGATCGAGGCGCAGACGACAGCGAAGGCAGGTCCAGGATTTGGCCATTCCAATAGACCAACATCTTCTTGGTGCTTATGTGTTGAAAGACGATCCCGTTGGGCCACTCTCCGCTCTTGGCCGTGATCGTGATGTCCAGTTTGCGGAAGATCCGGCCCAACCAAAAGGCGTCTGGGGCATCGATGACTTCCCATCTGTATGCCCGCTCACGCTTAGGTGTTCTGGCTTGGATGATGTCGACTGGCATGGTTCCAAGAATGGTCGCCATGGCTACCTCATGATTGGTTGGGGAATTGGCTGAGCTTGTTCCATGACAGAGATGTTCCGGGCGTAGAGAAAATAGCCCTTGTCGGTCTCACCTTGATGAGCGGAAATCTCACCGGCCAGGGGCAAGGCGGCGGTTACCGCCTGCCATTCGCTCTCTGGGGGGCAAGTGTCCACACGTCGCAGCGCCAGGGTGAGTTCGCCGTGGCCATAGCGCATCTGCAGCAGCGAGCCCGAGGGGAGCTTGCGGGACACATCCCAGCAGGGGTTCAACCGGGCAGCTTGAAAGGTCCGCAGCGTTTTGGCTTGTATGATGTCCTTGCTCACGTTACACCCTGGCACAATAGGCGATCTCGTTGATCAACCAGCCCCGGTCAGGGTCCATCTCCGCCAGGACACCCATTCGGTAATGAAAGCCTGCTTGGATGTCCCAGCCCCGGAATATATCCACATTTCGCTCGAACTCGGGTATCGTTTCGATAAACATGATCGGGATGTCGGTACCCGATAGGCTGGCGACCTCCCACTCGCAAAACGCACCCGTCTCCTTGTGAGGGTGTGTCCAGATTTCCAAGTCAAAGCGTCGTTGTGCATTCATGGCTGTCTCCTGCTAGTGATTCAAAACCATCTCGCCACCGGCGATCCGGTTGAGATCTTGGACCAGGTCTGGGCGTTTGAAGGTCACGTGGACGTTGCCGTTTTTGTAGGCCTGGTATTCGAAATAGGTCGTCTCGCCCTTATCACCATAGCTGAGGGTATTTAAACCATCTACCAGCGGGCAGTGGTAGCCATCGGGGATCCCAGCCCCATCGAGCAGGTGAAAGACCTGATCCAGGGCAGACAGTTCCGGGCGCATGTAGTAGTTCACCCGGAATTGGCCTCCGCGTAGCTCGACGCAGTTTTTCAAGATCACCTTTTTGCCCACTTGCCAGTGGTCGTTGGTTTTGTAGTGGTCATAGGGCCGCAGCCATCGGAAGACTTCCTGGACCGATTCGCTTGCCAGATCTTTTGAGTTTTCCCGCAAGGTGGCCAGGTAGTCCAGGACGCTTTGGACGCTGATGTCGGGCAGGTTGTCAGCATCGTCTAGGTTGGTGTCCAATTCTCTGGCTCTCTTGATCGACAGGATCTTGCGCACCCCGGTTTGGTGCACGATTTGGCGCCAGACGCCCTTCTTCAAGCGCCCCAGGGCCATTTCAGCCGCTCGCTCGACGGGGATGCGGCTGTCGACCACGCTGACAAAGCGTCCAGGAAAGTATTCATCGGCCAGCGTCTGAGCTTGCTTGAGAGACTGGTATCCCTCGATGATCAGGTCGCGGGTGGCTTCGTATTGGGCCACGAGCTGGTCCAGTTTCACCGGTTGGATGATCTTTTTCATGATATCTCCGGGATGGCCGCGACAGGGTCGCTGTCGGGGTAGAACTGTTCCAGCATTGCATCAGTCACCAGGGCGTAGGCTTGGTCTTCTCCGTATCGCTGGGCGTAGTCGGGGTCGTAGACGACGTAGTATTGGCGGTGGCCGTAGGGCCGTTGAGTCAGCCGCCGTCTAGCTTCGCGTTTGGCTTGGTCAATGGTCATAGGGCCCTCACCGCTTCTTCGATGAAGGTGATGTCAGCATCGGCCATGATCGCTACGTTCGTGCGTTCGCCGTCGATTAGGGCTAAGCCGTCCTGCCAGATCAGGCGGCAGTCGGGCATTTGCTCGTGGTAGACCGCGATCTGGCCATTTTCTTTCCTAACGGTGATCCGTTCGTCTTTGCTCTTGATCGTATGGTTTTGGTTTGTCATTGTTCTCCATTTAGGGGTGGAAATTTAGCCGCCAGTAACCCTAGAGGCTGGCTTACGCAGCGAATACATTCCAACAAATCAACCAGGGATTTGGTCACGCCGCCTCCCACATCGATGCCTGCTGGTATCGGCATTGGCTGGGTTGTCGCTGGGTGGTTTGTCTTGATGCTTGGGCTTTCCTGGCAAGAGGATTTACTTGCGCTAGCAGGGTTTCCATTTCGGTCTGGTAGACGTGATCGGGAACGCTGGTTTTTAGCTCGCCGATGGTGATGTTGTGTTTTTGGGCAAAGTCCGCGATCATCTGGTCTGCCATCAGCCGGGTGTTTTCGATCGCTTGTGCCGTGCCCACGCCGTGGTTGGCCCCGCCGCAGATGCAATCACAATCGGGCGAGACTGCGTTATGACATCTGGCGTCGCAGCGGCCTTCTTCCCCGCTGGAAGTGTGGAAGGATATTACGGTGGTCATCAGTCGCCTGCCTCGTTGATGTTCAAAGAGCCCCAGGCGGTGTCGCTTCCATATTCGTTGTCGTAGGGCATGGGTGGCAGCTGGCCTTGGTAGTCCACGCCTGCCGCAACCAGTTCTTCGGCCATCGTTCGCAGCAGCGCAACGAAAGGATCCAGGGGAAAGTGATCTTCTTCGGTATGTAATTCGATCGTCAGGGTGATCATGCTGTCATGTCCCCCTTTCGATAGAATTGTTTTTCGGCTTTGTCGAAGGTCAAAAAGTCAGCCCAGCCATCCAGCAGGGTCAGGTCGTTGGGCACGGCGATCAAGGCCGGGACGATCTCGTATCCTTGTTCGCTGAGCCATGCTCCAAGGAGATCAAACCCTTGCTGGGCCCTTTCTTTGATTGCCTCATGGTCGCCGTTCAACGGGCGCCCAGCGACCATCTGGATGCTGCCCAGGCGCAAACGGCAGTAGTGGACGTTGTTATCACGATCCAGCCTCGAGATAATCGCGTAGAGGCGGTTGATCGAGATGTTGTATTGTCCTGGGGTGGGGGTTTCGATCAGGTTGGCGTAGGCTCTGGGGGCTGGCCGGTTGTCTTCTTGGGCAGCCTGGTGCCATTGTTCCAGGGTGCCGTATCCGATGAAGTGGTTGCGCGTTTGCCCCTTCATAGCGCCTCCACGTCAGCGATGGTCGCTCCTAAAGTGGTGATCCGCTCTTCCTCTGTGAGGTCGATGGCTTCGGCAAAGTCGCTGAGAAGCAAGGCGATGTCGGGCCTGCTTTGCCAATCCCCATCGAGGGCTTCTTCCCAGCCTTGGCGGATCTTCTTCAGCCTGGCAGCGATCTGGCCACGTTCGATCTTCCGGGTTTGCGTTTGTTGCGTCATAGCGATACTCCCTTTGAAGACAAAACGGGTGAAGGCGGCCGTCTTGTCTCCGATACAAAAAAGTCCCTCGCAGGTGGCCGCTGCGGGGGTGTGTTACAATAGATCCCGCAATTTGCAGCCCTTTTCTGCAAGTTGCTCGCTCCAGTGATCCTGGGGCGGGACCCTGGGAGTGTC
>CAZJBA010000207.1:0-4806 GCA_964544065.1 uncultured Anaerolineales bacterium
ATCTACATCCGGTCAATCTACGTCCGATCTAGGCAACGTCCCCGTTGCCGCCCTTGGCCAGCGGTAGATTATTGCCTGACAACAGTTGAGGGCATATGCGGTATCTTCTCAATATTTCGGGGTCTCCAAAAACGTTCAGAGAAAGAAGTTGAACTTTTTCGATGTCGCCTGCTCATTCTACCCTGGTTTTTGCACGGTGTGCCCTTTGGGTATGCACGCCCTGGCGGAAAAGTTCCACGCCGGAGGCCGTCTCCCCAGCTTTTTGAGAAGATGCCATATGCGGCCCAAAATTCGCGTTGACAGCTTTCCGTAACCCCTGTATAATAATGCGGCCCCAGTGGGACAACCCTGGGGCAACTGTGTGAATGTTAACATGTTACCCCAACTTCCCCGCACCTCGGCGGGTTGTCGAAAAACTGCGCAGAGCGGGCGGCGTGAAGTGAAGCTTGGAGGAATGTATGAATTATGCAATTGTCGATAAGGGCGGCAAGCAGTATAAAGCCGTCCCAGGCGCGACGATCGATGTCGATCGCATGTCCCTGGAAGAGGGCGCTCAATTTGAGTTCGATCAGGTCTTGTTGATTTCGAACGATGGCCAGGTCGACGTTGGCGCTCCTACCGTCGCCGGGGCCAAAGTAAAGGCCACGGTCGAGGAACACTTCAAAGATAAGAAAATTATCGTTTATAAATATATACCGCGTAAACGTTATCGCCGCACTCGTGGGCATCGTCAACAGTACACGCGGGTTTATATTGACGAGATTGTCAAGTAGGGAGAAGACTTATGGCACACAAAACAGGTGGCGGATCAACCCGCAATGGACGAGACAGTAATTCGAAGCGTTTAGGCGTCAAGAAGTTTGGCGGAGAATATGTCATTTCCGGTAATATCTTGGTTCGTCAACGCGGCACCAAAATCAAACCAGGTCTGAATGTTGGTTTAGGCAAAGATCACACTATCTTTGCAACCGCCGAGGGCCATGTCGAGTTTGAGACCCTTCGCGGTGGCCGCAAGCGCGTCAGCGTGGCTCCAATTGAGTAGGTGAACAAGTTATGAAGAAAGATATTCATCCTACTTATTATCCTGAGGCCACGGTCATTTGTGCTTGTGGAAACACGTGGAAGACAGGTTCGACCAAAGAAGAGATTCACACCGACGTTTGCTCTCAATGTCATCCTTTCTTCACCGGCGAACAACGCATCGTTGACACCGAAGGTCAGGTCGAGCGCTTCATGAAGAAGATCAAAGCGCGCGAGGAGTACTTGGAGCAGAAGAAAGCTCGCGAAGAGAAAAAAGTTTCTCCGGATCTCCCCATCACCGATTTGGGCTTGGGCACCCGCGTTGAGAACGTTCTTGAGGATGCAGAGATCACCGAAGTCAAGCACGCCTTGGAAAAGCTGGAAGGTGGTGAAGCGGCCATGCTGGATATTAAAGGATTTGGCCGTAAATCGTTAGCCGATCTGAAAAAGAGTTTGCGCAAACAAGGGTACGAATTGCCCGAAGCAGCCAAAGAAATATCCGTGTAACGCTTGCGCAACATCCTAAATAATGGTACCGTACAGGCAGATGTGAATCATGCATTTGCCTGTTTTCTTTTTATCCATCAAAGAGGCCATCTATGAAACATCACACCGGTTCGCTCGAAGTCATCACGGGTTCCATGTTTTGCGGCAAAACCGAGGAGCTCATCCGCCGTTTGCGTCGAGCGACCATCGCCAAGCAACAGGTGCAGGTATTCAAGCCCGCCATCGATGATCGCTACGCCGACCAGAAAGTCACTTCCCACGCTGGCCACAATTTCGAGGCCACGCCGATCCAAAGCGCGGATGAAATCTTCGATCGATTGGAGGCCGAAACTACCGTCGTCGCGGTGGATGAAGCCCAATTCTTTGATGATCAGATCGTTTCCGTCGTGCAAGACTTGGCCGACCAGGACTTTCGCGTGATTGTGGCCGGGTTGGACATGAATTTCCGCGGCGAGCCCTTTGGCCCCATGCCTACGTTGATGGCCAAAGCCGAGCGCGTCGATAAGCTGCACGCCATTTGCGTGGTTTGCGGCGAGCCGGGGACACGCACCCAGCGCCTCGTCAATGGCAGCCCCGCCCATTACAACGATCCGGTCGTCATTGTTGGCGCCGATGAACTCTATGAAGCCCGCTGCCGCAAACACCATCGCATCCCCCGCAACTAGATCACACAAGAGTCTCATGGAAGATTATCATAAATTTCTCAAAGAAATCTTGATCCCCGAAGATGTGCTTCAAAACCGGGTCATCGAACTGGGTGCTGAAATCGCTCGCGATTATGCCGATAAAAGCCTCCACCTGGTTTGCATCTTGCGGGGAGGTGTCATGTTCTTGACCGACCTGATGCGCCACATCGGCATCCCCCACACGATCGATTTCATGGCCGTCTCCTCCTACGGGGTCGGCGCCCGCCAGTCGGATGGCCAGGTCCGCCTGACCATGGACTTGCGCGAATCCGTCACCGACCGAGATGTGCTCATCGTTGAAGACATCATTGACAGCGGTCACACCCTCTCCTCGGTGATGGAACTCCTCTCCGTGCGTAAGCCCGCCAGCCTGCGGGTCTGCACCCTGCTCGATAAAGTCGAGCGCCGGGAGGTCGACATTCCCATCACCTATTGTGGTTTTGAAATTTCGAATGCCTTTGTATTTGGCTATGGGTTAGATTTGGATGAATACTACCGTGGCCTGCCTTTTGTTGGAATCGTGGATACGGACGAATACACGCCGCCAGAATAGGAGAATCTGTCTCACTCGAAGGTGCTACCGTTGATGAAAGCTGATTCGAATCCCTATGCTGGCCGCTGGATTGCCCGCGTGGGTGACAAAATTGTGGGCCAAGGGGGTCTTCCCCAACAAGCCCTGCAGGCAGCCAAACAATCGCGCTACAAGGAAAAACCCCAAGTGTCCTACGTGCCTACCGAGAATCCGCTCCAATTTTCGCCTTTGTTAGATCAAGTTCGCGCCGTCCTGCCCCGGGGGGCGCGCTTATACCTTGTTGGCGGCGCGGTGCGAGATGCCTTGTTATCCCAACCCAGCCACGACCTCGATTTTGCCGTTCCGGGCGATGCCCTCAAACTTGCTCGTCGCCTGGCCGATCGCCTCGGGGCTGCGTATTACCCGCTGGACGCCGAACGTTCTACCGCCCGGGTCATCCTCACCCCCGAAGAGGGCCAACGCCACAATCTCGATTTCGCCGCCTTGCGCGGCCCCGACTTGCAGGCCGATTTGAGAGACCGCGACTTCACCGTCAACGCCATGGCCGTGGAGGTCCGTTCGCCGCAGGCCTTGCTTGATCCGTTGGGCGGCGCGGCGGACTTGCATGCCAAGACCTTGCGGGCGTGCTCGGCGTCTTCGTTTCGCGATGACCCCGTCCGGGTTTTGCGCGCCATTCGCTTGGCCGCCGGTCTAGATTTAAGCATCACCACGGAGACCCGCGCGCAGATGCGGGAAGCTGTTTCGGCTTTGCCCAAAGTTTCCCCGGAGCGGATTTGCTTCGAGTTGGTGCGCATCCTGGCTGGGCCGCGTCCGGCCGCTTCGATCCGGGCGGCGGATGTGCTGGGGGCCTTGCCCCACGTTTTGCCAGAACTCGAGACGCTGAAAGGGCTGGCTCAAACCCGACCTCACCTGCATGATGCCTGGGAACACACCCTCAGCGCTGTGCGCGGCCTGGAGCGGTTGTTGCGTGTTCTCACGGAAGACTTTGATCCTGAAGCTGACGCCAACCTTTTCAACGCGCTGGTCTCGCATCGCCTGGGACGCTATCGCCAGCAGATCGACGAGTATCTCCGCTCAACGCTTGTGATGGAACGCCCCTTACGGGCCTTGTTGTTCTTGGCCGCTCTCTATCATGACATTGGCAAACCCGGTAGCAGCCAACAGGAAGAGGAGACCGGCCGGATTCGCTTTTTGAAGCACGAGCACGGAGGCGCTCGCATCGTGGCGGAACGGGCCCGCCAGCTTCATCTAAGCAACAAGGAAATCGCGTGGCTGGAGACGGTGGTCAAGCATCACATGCGCCCTACCTGGCTGGCACATGAAAAGGGCGGCGTTAGCAGCCGGTCAGTCTATCGCTTTTTTCGGGATACGGGCGCAGCCGGGGTGGGAATCGGTTTGCTCAGCTTGGCCGACCTTTTGGGAACCTACGGGCAAACCATGCCCCAGGAACGTTGGGAGCGGCAATTGGACGTCGTCCGGTCTCTGTTGGATGCCTGGTGGCAAAAATCCGCCGATTGCGTCGATCCCCCCGCTTTGATTTCCGGTCATGATTTGATCCGGACGTTTGATCTCGACCCCTCTCCCTTGATCGGTGAATTGCTCGAGGCCGTCAGGGAGGCTCAGGTTGTCGGGCAGGTGGGGTCTCGCCAGGAGGCTCTAAACTTTGTGGAGGCGTATTTGTCTTCCACGACGAGACACTAAGGGTTCGTCCATTAATAACTTCGCGGTTTTTACTTGATCATCTCAAAGAGTTGGAGTCTAAAGACATGTCACTCTCGCCGGAGGCGTGCCGCTGGCAAGGGAGTGTTCTTTACGACCGAAGAGTCTCCTTCGTATGAAAGCAGGAGATTCTTCGGGTTGCCGTAGGCACGCACGGCGAAAAACACCCTTGCTCTGCATGCCTCCGGCAAGAATGACACTCTTGAGGCTTTGTCCTGCTTGTGGAAGACACCGAAAACGGATGGAAAAGCGCGAAGTTGTTTTTGGATAAATCCTAATTCCACGCCGGTGGAGTACGGTCCTTCTCTGATGTGTGCGCGCCTCCCACCTTTCTGATGTGTG
>CAZJBA010000208.1:0-4805 GCA_964544065.1 uncultured Anaerolineales bacterium
ATCTGCGTTCTATTTAGCGGGGGGCGTGAACGCTTACCAAGTCAATTATGAACCTTGTGGCTACTTTCGGAAATTGGCTCCGGATCGCCGAGGATGGGAACCGGCTTGATCAGGTGAACATCCAGCATGGCGGTGAAGGTGGCGATGACCTCGCGAGTGCGCCAATAGGTCAGCGAGCCGCGCCGGTAGGTACGCCGATCTGCGGGGACGCCGGTTGCAGAGACCCCCAGTTGATTGCAGATGTACAAAGCTCGATCGAGATGGAATCGCTGGGTGACCAGGATGGCAGCCTCGATCTGGAAGATGTCCCGGGCCCGGTAGCAGGTGTCGTAGGTGCGCCGCCCGGCGTAATCCAGGACGATGGCCTCGTCGGGGACGCCCAGGCTGAGGGCGAATTCTTTCATCGCCGCGGGTTCGTTGTAATCATCGTAACGGTTGTCCCCGCTCATGAGCAAATTTTCGGCTTTCCCGGCGAAGTAAAGTTCCGCGGCGGTGGCGATGCGGTCGCGCAAGACCGGCGTCGGCGAGCCGTCACGCCAGAGTCCAGCCCCAAAAACGATCGCCACGCGTTGAGGTGAGACCTGCTCGACGGTTGCAACCCGCGATTTTGCCTGGATTCGGGTAATCAGCCGCGGGATCAGAAGAATCAACAGGCCGATTAATCCAAGATAAAGGGAAAATTTGATCAACATTTTGATAAGTTTAAACACGAGGGTGTATTTTACCAAAAGCGGGCGAGGATTGTGGGCGCATTTTGGGGTTTTCGATTTGCTTGCAACTTGATACCTGAGCGAGTACAATCTTTTTGCTATGGACAACGATTTGGAAGCAAGCTATCAACAGGCCTTAGATTATATTTATAGTTACGTCGATTTTAGCCTGACGCACCAGCAAAATTTGTCCCCGGAGAATTTTGACCTGGGGCGTATGGAAGCTTTGGTGGAGGCGCTGGGCCATCCGCAGCATGAGTACCCGGTTTTGCACGTGGCCGGAAGCAAGGGCAAGGGGTCGGTTTGTTCGTTTTGCGACGCCGTTTTGCGCGAGCAGGGCTACAAGGTCGGTTTGTACACCTCGCCGCATCTCAAGGATTTTGAGGAGCGCATTCAGATCAATGGCGAGTCGATGCCGCGGGCCGATTTGGTCACGTTCACCGAGGAGCTCAAGCCGTATGTGGAGGCGATCCCGCGCTTGACCACTTTTGAGATTTCGACCGCTCTGGCTTTCTGGTATTTCGCCCACCAGCAGATCGATGTGGCCGTTATCGAGGTCGGGTTAGGAGGTCGCCTGGACGCTACCAACGTGGTCGACCCGTTCGTCTCGGTGATTACGACCCTTTACCTGGAGCATACCTCCATTTTGGGCGATACGATTGAGCAGATTGCCGCCGAGAAAGCGGGCATTATCAAGCCGGGTGCGCCGGTTGTGCTTGCGCCCCAAGGGGATTCGGCCCGTCACGTGGTTGAGGAGATTGCCGCCCGACGGGGAGCAGCTTTGACTCGTTTGGGGCAGGAGTACCGTTATCGCCGCGAGGGTGCCAGCTTGGAGGGTCAAACCTTCACCGTTTGGTCTTCGATGGATGGGTTTCCCTCTGATGGAACGACCTTGCGGATTCCGCTGTTGGGGCCGCATCAGGTCGACAACGCGGCCACAGCTTATCTCGCCTTACAAGCCGCCCGCCAGGAAGGTTTGACCATTTCGGATCAAGCCATCCAGCGCGGGTTCGCGCGGACGCAATGGCCCGCTCGCTTCGAGGTGTTGTCCCGCGGCCCCAAGCCGGTCGTGGTTGATTCTGCTCACAATCCCGGGGCAGCGCACAAGCTGCAACAAACCCTGGACGAATTTTTTCCCCATCGACGCATCTGGCTTGTGTTTGGCGTTTCCGAGGACAAAGACGTTAACGGCATTTTAGAGGCGATCGGGGAGCGTATCGATAAGATTTATTGCGCCGCCTCCGACCATCCCCGCGCCATGGAAGCCCGCGGCTTGGCCGCAAAAGCTCGATTTTTGGGTAAACCCGTCGAGGTCATCCCCAACGTGGGCAACGCCCTGGAAGCCGCCCTGGCTGAAGCGCCGGATGAGACCTTGATTTTGGTGACGGGTAGCATTTTTGTGGCCGCCACCGGCCGGATTGCCTGGTTTGAGCGATTAAAACTGGTACACGGATGAGCACGGATCAACCTCACTTTTCCACGAAGAGCCTTAAAAACTCTGCGCCCTAGCCGTGTTTTTTACAAGGCGTGTTTTTCACACCCTCTCTCTCCACCTCTGCGTTAAAGTTTTTGTTGAGTTTGTAAAGGAATTTTTGAGATTATGCAAAATGACGATTGGGACTGGCGCGATTACGAAGCTCGCACCGAGGAGTTATACCAGCGTACCGAAGAGTTGTACGGCATCAACGATCTTTACCCGAATGCCGACGGCCTGATTGAAGCGCCGGTGATGCCTCTGCGCGGCGTGGTCGTCTTTCCGCAGATGGTATCGCCATTGTTGATCGGCCGCGAAAAGACGTTGTGGGCCATTCAAGAGGCGCGCACCCAGAATCGAACCTTATTGGCATTCGCCCAGCGCGATCCCCGCGTTGAGTATCCCGGTGCAGAAGACTTCTATCCCATCGGCGTTGAAATCGCTGTCGGGGAATTGATCGATATCCCTGATGGAGCCAGCTCAGCCTTGGCCCAGGCGCGTCGGCGAGTCGAATTGGTCGAGGTTACCCAAACCAACCCGTATCTGTATGCCCGTGTTCGGCCCATCTTCGAGAATGCTCAGGTCGATCGGAAAACCGAAGCGACCATGCGCTCCGTTCTGGACCTTTTTCAGCGTTGCGTCAACATCAACCGGCGTTATCCGGAAGATGCCTACTTCTACGCCAGCAATATCGACGACCCCGGCCTCCTGGCCGATATGATCGCGACGGCGATTTCGCCTGACTTTAACGTTCTGGTTGAGTTGCTCGCCATGACCGATGCGTATGAGCGGTTGCATTATGTCGGCGGCTTGTTGGCGCAGGAATTGGAAATGCTCAACCTCGAGAACCAGATTCAAACCCAGACCAAAAGCAAGGTCGACCGCACCCAACGCGAATTTTATTTGCGCGAACAGATGAAAGTGATTAAGAACGAGTTAGGCGAGGACGATCCCCATGCCAGCGAAATCACCGAGTTGCGCGAGCGCATCCAGGCGGCCAATTTGCCCGAGGCAGCGGAGAAAGTCGCTCTCAAGGAGCTTCGCCGCCTCGATCACATTCCGCCGGTCTCGCCCGAAGTGGGCATCATCCGCGGCTATTTGGATTGGATGATCGAGTTGCCCTGGAGCGAAACCACCGAAGATAATCTGGACGTGTCGGAGGCGGCCGAAATCCTCGATCAGCATCACTATGGTTTACCCAAAGCCAAAGACCGCATCCTCGAGTATATCGCCGTCAGGAGTTTGCGATCTGAGAAGGCCAAACAACCGATTCTGTGTTTCGTCGGCCCTCCCGGCACGGGCAAAACCTCGTTGGGCCGTTCCATCGCCGCGGCCTTGGGGCGCGAGTTTGTGCGCGTCTCCCTGGGCGGCGTGCGTGACGAGGCCGAGATTCGCGGCCACCGCCGCACCTATATCGGGGCGCTGCCGGGTCGCATCCTCCAGACGATGAAACGCGCCGGCGTGGCCAATCCCCTCTTCATGCTCGATGAGGTCGACAAGCTGGGTGTCAGTTATCGCGGCGACCCTTCCTCCGCCCTTTTGGAGGTGCTCGACCCGGAGCAAAATTACGCTTTCTCCGACCACTATCTGGAAATCGACTACGATCTTTCCCAGGTCATGTTCATCACCACGGCCAACACTGACGCCACCATTCCGCCTGCGCTATTAGATCGGATGGAAGTGATCGAATTCCCTGGTTACATTGAAGAGGAGAAGCTCGAGATTGCCCGCCGGTTCCTGATCCCGCGGCAGAAAGAGGAGAGTGGTTTGGAGGAGGGGGAGATAAAGTTCGGTGATCAGGCCTTGAAGCACATCATTCGCGCCTATACCTATGAGGCCGGAGTGCGCAATTTAGAACGGGAGATCGGGCGCATTTGCCGCAAGATAGCCCGCCTAAAAGCAGAGGGAAAAACGTTCTCCCACGAGGTGGATTCCGAGGGCGTGGAAGAGTATCTCGGCCCGCGGCAGTATTTCCACCACCAGGCCGAGCGCGACGACGAGGTCGGCGTTGCCACCGCCGTGGCCTGGACCTCCGGCGGCGGCGAGATCATGCCCGTGGAAGTCGTGCTGGTCGATGGCAAGGGCAAGCTGCAACTGACCGGCAAGCTCGGCGACGTGATGCAAGAATCGGCCCAGGCGGCTTTTTCCTATGTGCAATCTCGCTCCGATGCTTTGGAAATCAACCCGGAGCGTTACCAGCAACTTGACGTCCATTTACACGTCCCCAAGGGCGCCATCCCCAAAGACGGCCCCAGCGCCGGAATCACGATCGCCACCTCGCTGGCCTCCGCCTTCACCGGGCGGCCCGTCCGCCACGACGTCGGCATGACCGGCGAGATCACCCTGCGGGGCCGGATTCTGCCGGTTGGCGGCGTAAGAGAGAAGGTGCTCTCGGCCCACCGTGCTGGCCTGGAGGTGGTGATCATCCCCGCGGAGAACGAGAAAGACCTCGTCGACGTGCCCCAGAAGGCCCTGGATGAGTTGGACATCCGCCAGGTCAAGCACATGGATGAGGTCTTGGAAATCGCTCTGCTGCAGAGGCGCGGAGAGGCAGAGGCGCGGAGAAAATAATTAAAAAAACGCTGCGCTTGTCAAAGCCGCCAGAACGCCACTCCGCGGGA
>CAZJBA010000209.1:0-3417 GCA_964544065.1 uncultured Anaerolineales bacterium
TCTTCCGCACTGAGAAGACTTGTCAGACGTTGTTGGGAAGATGCGTCATCATCGATGATGAAAAATTTTGATTTCATGAGAAAAGGATCAATCTTCTAGGCTAAAACTCAAACCGATTCAACGTTTCACGGCGCTCTTCCCAATCGGGCATGATGCGGGTGAGCAGGGCGTAGAATTCGTCGCTGTGGTTGTGCTCTACGATGTGACTGAGCTCGTGGACGATGACATAGTCAATCAGATGCTTGGGAACCTGGATCAGCTTTAAATTGAGGGTGATCTTCCTTTCAGCGGTGCAGCTTCCCCAGCGGGTTTTCATCCGCCGAATGACGACTTGGGGCAAGGGGATGTGATAGCGTTGGAAATGGGGATGCCACTTTTTGACCCGTTCGGTAAAGACACGCTGGGCATGGCCACGGTACCAGTCATCCAGGAGTTGCTTTTTTCTCTCCCGATTATCCTTCTCCCTGGTATGGATCAGAAAGCGGCCCCGGTCCATCTTGATGCTTTCTCCATCCTGGCTGGGGAGCACTTTCAAGCGGTATTGGCGGCCTAGGTAGCGGTGGCTCTCGCCGCTGACATACTTGCGGGGCGGGACTTCATAATAATAGCGCTCGAAATCTCGCTGCTGTTTGACGATCCAGGAAGCTCGTTTGTGAACCCGCTTCTCGATCTCTGCTAATTCGCTGCCTATGGGAGCTTCGACACTGACGTGCGTATCCGGATGAACGTGGATTGCCAAGGTCTCGCGGTCTGTGTAGCTGAGGGCATATTCGATCGTGGTGTTGCCGTATTGAATCGCGTGCTGTTGCTGGTTGGTCATGCGCGCTTTCGGGCGATGTCGATCACCTGGTTGATGATCTCATCCAGCTCCACGCCGGTGAAACGGACATCGTGCTCATCGGCGATCCTATACAAATGATCTTCGACGGCGTTCCAGATTTGATTGCAAACATCGACGTTATCGGTCCAATCGACGATTTTGCGATTCTCGATGATGGTCTCCACCTGGGCGGCCACATCGGCCAGGATGGCTTCGGGCAAGCGATCACCCTGCAAGGTCTCTTGCATCACACCATAGTAAGCGGGAGCATCTCGCAAGCTGCGTAAGCGCTGGGGGATGTCGTAGCGCACGCCGCTGGTTTCCTGTTCTTGCAATTGTTTGGCCTGCTTGAGCGCTTCCAGGTCGATCAGACGGCCTTCTTTGATCGCCTGGAGGGTGTCGTCAATCATCTGGGAGAATTTGCGGTAATAGGCCGGATCGGTCTCCATGTTTTCGATGGCGGTGCGCTTCAGATGATAGAGAATCGCTTCGGCGCGGGCGCGGGGCGTGGATAAGCCGTCCACCAATTGGTTGAATTGGTCATGATCGAAGATCTCGACTTCGGCGGTGAGCTGCTTGACCCCCTGAGAGTCGATGTGGGCGTCCAGGAGCTTGCGGATTTTGCGTTCATAATCGCGGAAGTCGATCGCTTCGGCATAGCGCAGCTTGACCGACATGCGCAGGTTGTGAAAATATTTGAGATCGCTTTTATAGGTCTGGATGGTTTTTTCGGGCGTATGCTCATAGAATTCGACGCTGGCCAAGGCTACCTTGAGTGTGCGGGCATAGGTTGTGAGCGCATCGTAGAAGACTTGGCGTTGATCTTCGGGCTCCAAGAAGCGTTCCATGGCTTCGTTGTCGTCGGTGTTGACCCCCTGGAAGACGGCCGACAAATCGGAATGGTGTTGGGGTAGTTTCTCGACTTCGGCGGAGACATCGGCGATGGTGCCAGCGACATCTTCGGTGTCGAAATCGGCGAGGGCATCGTAGGTTTCAATCGCTTCGTTGAGTTCTCCCAGGATGCCGCGGTAGTCGATGATGAAGCCGAATTCCTTGCCTTCTTGCAGCCGGTTGACGCGGGCAATGGCCTGCAAGATGGCGTGATCTTTGAGCGGCTTATCAATGTACAAAACCGTGTTGCGGGGCTCATCGAAGCCGACCAAAAGCTTGTCGACGACAATGAGCAGATCGACACCATCGGGGCGGGAAAAATCTTCCAGGATTTCGCGGTTGTAGGCTTTTTCAGTGCCAAACCGTTCCATCATTCTTTCCCAATGTGCTTGCACGGCTGGCAGGTTGGTCGGGTCGGTATCTTCGTGGCCTTCACGCGTATCCGGTGGGGAGATAACCACGTAGGAACTCAACAAGCCGCATTCGTCAAGAACCTTTTTGTACAACAGGGCGACTCGTTTGCTCGATGTGGCCAGTTGCGCTTTGAAGCCGGTATGTTCATCTTTGAAATGGCGGGTGAAATGCTCGGACAGGTTGTAGGCAATTTCCTGGATGCGCTGCTCGGCGTCGCTGACCACTTTGGCCCGGCTCATTTTGCGTTTCAGGTCCGCTTTTTGCTCGTCGCTCAGGTCTTGGGTGTGCCGCTCGAACCAGCGGTCGAGCTGGTCTTGTTTCGGGTCCAGGTCAACGATGCGGCCTTCATAGAGCAGGGGCACGACAACCCGGTCTTCGACGGCCTGGCGCATAGTGTATTTGTGGATGAAACTGCCAAACTTGCGGGCGGTGTTTTTCTCCCGCTGGGTCAGGGGAGTGCCGGTAAAGCCGATGTAGCAGGCGCGGGTGAAGACCTGGCGCATTTTGGTGTGGATTTGGCCATATTGGCTGCGATGGCCCTCGTCGACAAGCACGAAGACATTGGCGTCATCGTTTTTGACCCGTTCATCGGCGACGGTCTCGAACTTGTTGATCACCGTGGCGATGATGTCGGCTTTTTTGGACTGAACCAATTCGATCAGGTGCCTGCCTGATTTGGCCTGAACGACGTCCTTGCCGCAGTTGGCGAAGGTCTTGTAGATTTGAGCGTCCAGGTTGACCCGGTCGGTGACCAGGACGACGCGCGGGTTTTTGATATTGGGGTTCAGCACCAGGGCTTTGGCGAGCATGACCATGGTGAGGGATTTGCCCGAGCCGGTGGTGTGCCAGATAACCCCGCCGGTGCGCTCGCCCTGGGCATTGAGGGCGGCGACACGGTCGAGAGTGGCCTTGACGGCAAAGTATTGCTGGTAGCGGGCGATTTTCTTCTTGCCCCCATCGTAGAGGATGAATTGGTAGGTCAGCTCCAAGAGGCGGGCAGGATCGAGCAGGCTGACGATGGTGCGGTCTTGTTCGGTGGGCAGGCGGTCGCCTTTATCTTGGAAGGCTTGACGGACCCAATAGGAATCTTTGCGCCAAGCGTAGAAGTCGGGCAGGAGATTCTCATCGGGAGCGGTATTGATCAAGGTTTGCACGCGCCCGGCATGGGCTTCGTCCCGCTCTTCCTTCCAAATCGACCAGAATTTCTTGGGCGTGTCGGTGGTAGCATAGGCGGCATGATTGGTGCTGACGGCCATCAGAATCTGGGCATAGGCAAACAAGGGGCGGATTTC
>CAZJBA010000209.1:3517-4784 GCA_964544065.1 uncultured Anaerolineales bacterium
GAGATGCCCAGGGTGAGGGTTTCGTAGATGGTCTCGTTGGTGTGAGTGAGCCCAGCGTTGAGGCTGATGTCGGTCAGGCGGCGGATCGCTTCGGTGATGGCGGACTGGCTGAAGCGGCGCTGCTCCCCTCGGTAGGTGAAACGGTTGTGTTCTTTGAGCCAGGGTTCCAAGATGTCAGTGAGCACGACGTTGCGCTCACGTCCGTCACGCAGGGCCAGGGCCTGGTCGGGGGTCAGGTAGTCGTACCCCAGGTTGATCAGCAGTTGGGCGGCGGGGATTTGGGAGATCAGTTCTTCGCGGTAAGAGGGCATTTGATCCTGCTCTTTCAAGGAGGCGCGGTCAACACAAGTGCAGAGGGTGAGCGTGGTTTCCCCATAGGTTGTGATTAATCCACCAAGATGAGTTTTTCGCCTAGGGCGTGTAGATCATGGATGAAGTCATCGGCACGGGGAGGCTTGATCCAGCGGATGACGTCGTAATCGGCTTTGGATGCGCTCAGCAAGACCCTGGACAAGTCTGCCGGGAAGATGCCTGCCGCTTTTCCTTGCGCCCCGGTGATGGCCTGGGTGATTGAAAGGTTCATCTGACAACAAAAACCCCATACATCCGCCAGGTCTTTTGGTTCCTCCCGGGTGATCAAGGCGGTCAGCTTGTTGGCCAGGATGTTTTCGGCGCTGTCGAGTTTGCCCAGGATGGGATGATTGGTCACTTTCCCCACGCGAGAAGGCACATCGTTGATCAACTCTAGCTTGAGCGCGATCTCAGGCTGGGTGAGATTCAGGCGCACAAAACGATCGTATCGAGAGAGAATTTCCAGTTGCCAGTCCCCGTTTGAACGCAGCCCCTGGATGAATCGATCGGCCCAGAGGCTGAAATTGGGGTTGTCATTGACGAAAAAATCAAGATCATCTGAATAACGGTGATTCAGGTAGCCGCGTGAGGCCGCTGTCCCGCCGGTTAGATAGAACCCGGTCTCACTCTGGGCGATGATTTGGAGGACGTCATCCTGGAAGGGATATAGCTCCTTTTGATAGAAAGCGTCGTTTACAGACATGATGCCCTTATTGGGATAGCAGTTCGGGGTGGTGTTCGGGTAACCAGCTTGCCAGAAAATCAAAGCCCCGCTTCCGGCTCTGGCTGCGGATGCGCTCCCGCCAACGAGGCCAGCCCTCAAGCAGGCGGCTGTACCCCAGCAGGCGGATGATGTCGGGATAGGCGCCGTATTCCAACAGCCGGACGGCGGCCCAATCTTGATCCAGACGGCCAA
>CAZJBA010000210.1:0-4776 GCA_964544065.1 uncultured Anaerolineales bacterium
GAAGCGAAGCTTTGCCCAATTTCTTTAGAAGTAATACTCACCGGGTAGGGACCCAAAACGGCGATACAAACACTTCTCCGTCTGGGACGGACAAGCGCTCGTAACGCACAAGCTCTAATTCCCGATCAGGGGGAGATAAAGTTGATAAATTTCCAAACCGCACCAGGACAAGAAAGTATCGAGTAATTCTTGGCGTTCGGCTTCGGTGGGGATGGATTCAAAGGGGAAAGACCACAAGGTGGTTTTGTAATCACCGTTGTCGACGATCAGACCGGCATTGCCCTTATCACCTGTCAGGGCCACGGAGGCAGAATCGTTCGGAGTCAGAGCGTCGCTGAAGTTGAAGTAGAGATAATCTAATTCGTAGGGGCCAAGATCATCGAAACCGCCCCCAGTTCCGGTGATGCTCGTCTGGACAATGTCGCTCTCGAAGTCTTCCACGCCGAAATATGTCTGTATAAACTCATTCACGCCGCGGTTCCACAAGTAATCTTGGCCGTTGAGCATCAGGCAATGGCCTGAATCCAACCAAGATGCCAGCGCCGATTCGCCATCTTCTCCGGGGCCGGCCGGCGATTCCCACTCGTCGCCCAAGAACCAAATCACAGCTTGATAAGGCTCCAATTGGTTTATGTCGGGCTCGTCATCGCTGTTCCAGGTGTCCCACACGTCGTAATCATAATCAAGCGCGTCGAGCGCGTCGGTATAGTAGGTTTGCACATCAGGTTTGTTATCGTCGTCATCAACGACTAAGATGGAGGCGGGGGCGCCTGTTTCAAAACTGGAGGTGGTTGCATCGGAGAGACCGCAATCATTTCCCGCGCTGACGCGCCAGTGATATTCCTGGCCGTATTCGAGCCATTGCGTCATGGTGTGGGTGTTTTCGGCCACATCAACGGTATAGATCATCTCGGTGAAGGCTGCATCAGCGGCTACTTCCAAGCGGTAGTAAGAGGCTTGCTCGATCGGCTCCCAGCGGAAGGTTGGCGCCACCGAGGTGGAACCGGTTTCATCAAGGGGATCCCCCAGCGAGGGAGAGGAAGGGACTCCGGTATAAAGATCAAGGATGACCTTGTCGGTGCGAATCATCTCATCAAAGACTCCCGTCACTTCAATTTCATACTGACCTGCTTCCACGACGTCAGAGGTACCCAGGGTTAAGACGCTGCTGCCAGGAGGCGTGACCGGATTGGAGCTATAAGCAACGCTGGCTCCCTCGGGGGCATCCAGAAGATTGAGCGTGACCGGGTCTTCAAGACCCATGACCTGTTCTACGTTGACATCGAGCAACGCGTCTGCGGGAGCGCAAACACTCTGTTTTTCTGGGGCCGCGTCGATTCGAAAATCTGCGCCGCAATAATCTTTGGCGGTTTGAACCGCGCTGACCGCGTTGATCTCGCCCCAGCCGGTGGCGTAGTTAGGGGAAACGGCGCCATTGCCGGTGCCGTCGTCATAGGGAACCGGATCGGCGCTGGCCTGGAGAATCGTCTCGGTGGCGACATATTCGCCGATCAGGCAAGGGGCGGCATCCCACATCAACGCGATCAAACCGGCCACATGCGGCGCAGACATGGACGTGCCGCTCATTTGACGGTAGTCGGCGTCGCCGCTATTATAGGCCGAAAGAATGCTGACACCCGGTGCGACGACCTGGGGCTTCATATTGGGATGGTCGCCAGGATTGAGCGTGTCGGCATCTTCATTAGGGCCCCAGTTGGAGTGAGGCGCGTATTGACCGTTGGCCTTGCCGGTCGAACCAACGCCGGTGACATTGCCATAGCGGGCCGGGTTGCCAACCGTGTTCAAGCCCGGCGGTTCTTCATAGCCACAGGTGGAGGTATTGCCGTTGGAAAAAACAGGATAAATGCCAGCGGCCAGCCAGCTTTCGACCATGCCCTGATACCAGGTATCCAGGTATTTGACACAATCGCCCCAGGAATTGTTGATCACATGAGGCCGTTTGGAAGAATCGGGGTTTTGGCCGTTCAAATCCCAGGGGGCCAATAAAAATTCTCCGCATTCCAACAATTCACTATCGTTGCCTTCAAAGGCCTGGCAGGTGATCCAGGACGCGCCCGGCGCCATGCCAACATGGTTCCCCTCCCCGTCATCGCCCACCATAATCCCCATGGTGTGAGAGCCATGCCCGTGCCAGTCATTGGGTTCCGCATCGCTGCCGCCCAGTTCGGGGTCCCACCAGTTGTAATTGTGATCGAAAATACCATCGCCGAGATTGCCGCGATACTGCTCCACCAAAGCCTTGTGAGTGTAGCGAACGCCGGTATCGATATTGGCTACGATGATTCCGGAACCATCGTAGCCCAGGCCCCAAACCTGATCCCCCCCGACATGCTGGAGATTCGATTCCACCCCCGCGGCTGGGTTCACCTGAACCGGCTGCATGTCGACGGGCTCGTGCAACATGGGGAAACGCCGCGAACGAAGCGAGTCGATCTCAACGAAGCTCTTCAAGCCGTTGAACGTGTCCAACTTGGATGAATTGACCAAGATGACGTTTTGAATCCAAAAGGTATCATAATCGACCCCCTTGGCATTCAGATAAGCCTGCACCCGTTGTTGGGACTTGGTTGCTGTCTCTTTGAGGGTATTGACCACAAAGCGGCCGCGCGTGTCCCAATCCAGTTGATAGGCCAAGTCGAGATTGGAGCGGCTGCGAAATTGGATCATATACCCTGCTTCCCCTTCCACCATGAACTCCGCGTGCAATTGCGGCTCGACCGCAGGCTCCGGCGGTTCGGGGTCATCACCCTGACGCACAGGAGCCGCGCTGACAGGAGCCTGCAGAACAAGCGGGAAAAACGTAGCTATCGAAATGATTAAGACAAAAAGAAAGGGAAGAAAGTTCCATCTACTCTTCATTGCGGTTGCTCCAGAGGGACGCGGCTGCGAAGGAAGCGATCGGTCGAGGCTCTTGATCCAGGCCTGCCTGTTAAGTGTATTGCAAAATGGTTGGATTGGCAACGGTGGGAGGTAGGAGTCGTGAGTTGTGGGTTACTACCAGATCGCGACCGAGAATGCTGGGAACAAGATTTCGTTTTAGCTCTAAAACGGCCCGTAGCCGATCGCTACGCCAATCCCCAAGAAGATTAATGTGACCAAGATGACCACGATCCACAAGGGTAAAGTCCATTTGAGCCATTTGGGATAGCTGACCACGCTAAGCCCCAGGACGATCAAGAGAACCGGGTTGGTGGGATAGACCAGATTGGAAAAGCCGTCACCGAAACAGTAGGCCGTGACTGTGACCTGGCGAGTCACGCCGACCAGATCGGCCAGGGGCAAGAGGATCGGCATCATCAAGAAGGCTTTGGCCGAGCCGGAGGCGACGAAAAACTCGATCACCAGGGCCAGGACGTAGATCATCACCGTCGATAGAAATGGACTGGCTTGTGAGAAAGGTCGGGAGGCGCTGTGCAGGATCGTGTCCATGATGCCGCCGGATACGACGATGTATTTAATGCTCACCGCCATCAGGATCAGGATGATTCCGGGGGCGATGCCGGCAACTCCCTGCCACAAGGCGGAGAAAACATCACCGGGTTTCCGGCCAGCCAACAATCCGGCACCCAGGCCACCAATCAAAAAGAGAATCCCAACCAGTGGGAGAGCATAATCCGAAATCGCAGCGATGAAAGGGGCCGCCACCAAAATCGCCAAAATCAAGACCACGAACACGGAAAACCAGGCCACGGCCCGGCCCAAATGAGGGCTGGATGCAGCCATTGCTTCGACATCGAAATGGCTGTATTTTGCCCGTCCGGCTTGATCTTCCTCGAAGACAAGCGACGCTTCAGGGTCGCGTTCCACCTTGCGGGCATAACGGACCAAAAACAGGGCCAAAATCGCGTAGACTACCAGGAATATCGGCAGGCGGAACCAGGCCCCCGAAAAAAGCGGCAGCCCGGCGATCTTCTGGGCCACCCCGATGGTGAAGGGATTGGTGATCGCGGTCGAAAAACCCATGTTGGTAGCCAACACGCTCATACCTAAACCGACCAGGGCATCCCAGCCGAGATAATAAGACAACGCCAGGGCCAGGGGCACCAGCGGGACGACTTCCTCGAAAATGCCGAAGAACGCTCCCAGCGTCATGAAGAAGAGACTGATCGCCAACAGGAGCAGATATTTCTTGCCGCCAAAAGTTTGGACGATTTTACTGATCCCGGCGTGGAGAATGCCAGCCTGCTCGAGAACGGCGAAGGCACCTCCGACCATCAAGATGAACAAAATGATGACAATGACGACCAAACCGTCCTCGCTCCAGAGCACTTCAAGCGGAGCAGTCAACCAGCGCCAAACCGGGTAGTCGGGTTGCTGCACGTACTCGAATGAGTCGGGCACAATTAAATCGCGCCCCTCCTGGCTGACGCGCTGATAGGCTCCCGCCGGGATCAAGCGGGTCAAACCTCCGGCGACGAGCATGAGAACGAACAAGATGATCACAGATTGAACAAAGGCTTTTGCGCTAATTTGGGCACCGGCTTTAGCATCCATCGTTGGCCTCCTGAAAACGAAGTCGAATGATACCGACAAGTTTAACACAATTTTGATCAAGACAGAAACCACCGTTAACCAAACTATAACATAACGATACGGCGCTATTACGGTTCCAGAATCATGCCATAACCCCGTTTCTCGAAACTCGCCCTCAAAAAATCAGTTAAATTAAACAGAGAGGTCTTATCACGTTTTTTTAATGGCGTATCTTCTCAATATTTTGGGGAAACGGTTGCGTAGCCGGGGTTTCTACGCCGC
>CAZJBA010000211.1:0-4764 GCA_964544065.1 uncultured Anaerolineales bacterium
GGCTACACGTTTCCCGTTTCTTGAAGATGCGTTCTCTGGAACCTTGGCAAGATAGCCAAGATTATACATGAAAAAATCGGTGTTGTTGAAGGGGATGGATGAATTTTATGATCTCCCTTGAAGTCAGGTATAATTTGGCAGATTATCCGTGTTCATCCTATCTATGTGGTGCTATGCCCTGCTTAACAGAAGACCTTCTGCACGCATTAGAACAAGCCGAAATCGAAACCCGCGTTGACGCCACCACGCGTACGCTTTACAGTACCGACGCATCGATCTACCAGATCGAGCCGCTGGGCGTCGCTTTTCCGCGCACCCTGGATCAACTCTGCGCCATCGTGGAATTGGCCGCCCAATACGAGACTCCCGTGATCGCCCGCGGAGCAGGCTCAGGGCTGGCCGGTCAGGCCATCGGGGAGGGGTTGATCGTCGACTGCTCCCGGTACTTGAACGCGGTCCGGGCGATCGAACCAGGTGAGCCTGGCGCGGCTTATGCTGTGGTGGAACCCGGCGTCGTTTATGATAGATTGAATCAGGCCGCGGCGGCCTACGGGCTGCACATTGGCCCCGACCCGGCCTCCGGAAGCCGGGCCACGCTGGGGGGCTGCATCGCCAACAATGCCAGCGGCTCGCACTCGATCGTCTACGGCATGTTCAGCGACCATTTACAAGCCCTCGATGTCGTTCTCTCTGATGGCAGCAGGGCGACTCTGGCCGAAATTCCGCTTGCCCAGGCAGAACAGCTTGCGCAGGGAAAGGGCCGTTTGGCCCAACTCTACACAGCGGCTTTAGAAATTCGCCGGGAGCAGGCTGCCACGATCAAGGCGAAATGGCCGCGCACATGGCGGCGCGCCGCGGGGTACAACCTCAACACGCTGCTGCCCTGGTCGCCGTCCAAGCCGCTCCACTGGCAGGGGGACTATCCGCCCGTCTCTCCGGGGGCGATCAACCTGGCCCAACTGATCGCCGGATCGGAGGGAACCCTGGCCTTGATCCGCGAAGCCACCATCAGCCTGGTGCCCAAACCGGAAGATACCATCCTGGCGGTGCTGGCTTTCGATTCCAACGCCCAGGCCTGCGATGCCACACCCGCGATCCTGGAGGCGAAACCCTCCGCCGTAGAATTAATTCCTCGCGTTCTGCTCGAATTAGCCAGCAGTGTGCCCGCCTACGCCCGCCAGTTGGACTTCATCCCTGGGGGGACGAGCCATCTTCCCGGCGCCTTATTGGTCGTCGAATTCTCCGGCGACGATCCCGATCGCCTGCTCTCTCGGGCGCGCCACCTCAGCGATGACGCGCTGATCGTCGCATCACCCGAAGCGCAGGCACGGGTCTGGGCTGTGCGCAAGGCCGGGTTGGGTATCTTGCAATCCCGCCCCGGCGACCGGCGCACCCAGGCCTTCATCGAGGACCTGGCTGTGCCCGTCGAGCATCTCGGCGACTACGTCCGCGGCGTGGAGCGGATCGCGGCCGAACACGGCACCGAGACCTACTTCTACGCCCACGCTTCAGCGGGATGTCTGCACACCCGCCCGATCGTCGATCTCAAATCAGAGGGCGGCGCAGAACGGATGGAAGCGATCGCCGCGGCGGCGACGGAGCTTGTCATCGCCATGGGCGGCTCGACCAGCGGGGAACACGGCGACGGGTTGGCGCGCTCGCAATGGTTGGAAGACCTCTATGGACCCGAGATTGTGAACAGCTTCCGCGCCCTCAAAGCGGCTGCTGACCCGCAAGGGATTCTCAACCCGGGCAAAATCGTCGACCCGCCTTCGATGAGCGAGAATCTCCGCTACGGGCCCGAGTATCAGACGCACCCTTGGCCGTCGACATTGAGCTTCGAGCGACAAGGCGGCCTGGACGGGGCGATCGAACTTTGCAACGGTTCCGCCGATTGCCGCAAGCTCGAGGGGGTGATGTGTCCCTCCTTCCAGGCCACGGGCGAAGAGATCTACGCCACCCGCGGCCGGGCCAACCTGCTGCGCGCCATGATCAGCGCGCAATCCCATCCGACCAGCAAACATATCGACGGAGATGATCTTTTCCAGACGCTTGATCTTTGCCTGGCCTGCAAGGGCTGCAAGTCGGAATGTCCCTCCGCCGTGGACATGGCCAAGCTCAAGTACGCCTTCTTGGAGCAGTATTACCGCTCTCGCCGGCGCAAGCTGCGCGACTATCTCTTCGGCTATTTTCACCATTTCGCCAAGCTCGGCTCCCGGTTGCGGCCGATCGTCAACGCGCTGATGCACAACCAGACGCTGTGGAAATTTTTTGCCCGGCTGTTTGCACTCGCTCCCCAGAGAATGTTGCCAATGTTCAGAGAACAGGAATTGGGGATCAGGGATCGGGGATTAGATGGGCGGGAATTGGCCCCGTGTTTACTGCTTTCGGACGCTTTCAGCGCGCATTTCTATCCCCATAGACTGGAGGCGGCCGTGGAGGTCCTCGCCAGGGCAGGCTACCGCGCCGAGATACTTCCCGTGGTCGGCGCCGGGCGCACGTTGATTTCCAAAGGTTTCCTCGGGGCGGCCAAAAAACACGCTGCCAAGCTGATCGCCGCCATCACGGAGCGGGACCCCCAGGGGCGTTTGCCCATCATTGGGATCGAGCCCTCCGAGATTTACACGCTCAGCGACGAGTATCCCGACTTCTTCCCCGCCGATGAGAGCGTCGCCCAAATCGCCGCACGAGCCTGGATGATCGACGAATTCCTAATCCGCGACAACCGCCTGGAAACTTGCCTCCCCAATCTGCCAGTCCCCAATCTACCAAATACCAATCTACCAAGCATTATCCTCCACGGCCACTGCTACCAAAAAGCGCGTCCCCCCGCCAACGACGGCGATCCCGTTGGCGTGGACGCGTCCGTCGCCCTGTTGCAGGCGTTGGGCTACCCGGTCGACGTCGTCGACGCAGGCTGCTGCGGCATGGCCGGTGCTTTTGGTTATGAAGCCGAGCATTATCACCTCTCCATGCAGGTGGGTGAATTGGCCCTTTTCCCCGCCGTGCGGGCAGCCGACACTGACGCCGTTGTGGCAGCCTCGGGCGTCTCCTGCCAATCTCAAATCGAAGATGGCGCCGGGCGAGAAGCCGTGCATCCGATCACCATCGTTTACCAACATCTCTTAGGAGAATCCCATGTCCCATCCGCCGATTGATTCGCAAATCACCTTTCTCTACACTGCCGACCTGGAACGGACGGCCCGCTTCTACGAAGAGGTTCTCGGTCTCCGCCTCTGGCGCGACCAGACCACCTGCCGCATCTACACCCTCACCGGGGACGCTCGCGTCGGCTTTTGCCAACGCGACGATGTCGGCGATGACCACCCCGATGTCATCTTCACGATTGTGACCCCTGATGTGGATGGCTGGTATCGCCATTTGCAAACTGGAGGTGTCGAGTTCGAGAAAGAACCGGCCCTCAACCCCAGGTATCAGATTTATCATTGTTTTCTGCGTGACCCCAACGGCTATCTGATCGAAATTCAGCGTTTTGTGGATTGAAGAAAATGGAGAAGAAATTATGATTGCGGTACGTAAACTTGATACGCGCTCCAAAGCCGATGTGAATGCTTTCGTCGATTTTCCCTACCGGCTCTATCGTGACCATCCCTTGTGGGTGCCGCCGCCCAAGCTGGACATACGCAGTTACCTCAACCGGGACAAGCATCCTTTTTTCGAGCACTCCAACGGCGATTTTTTCGTCGCCGAAGAGGATGGCCGTGTGGTCGGGCGTGTGGCTGCCCTGGAGAACCGCCGCTACAACAGCTATCACGAAACGAGCCAGGCCCAATTCTACTTTTTCGATAGCGAGGACGACCAGGAGATCGCCGGTGCGCTTTTCGGGCGCGTCTTCGAGTGGGCCCGGCAGCGGGACCTCAACCAGGTCGTCGGTCCCAAGGGGATGGGCCCATTGGACGGCTACGGCATGCTCGTCGACGGCTTTGAGCACCGCCAGATGATGACGATGATGAATTACAATTATCCTTATTATCCCCAGATGATGGAGAAATTAGGCTTTCGCAAGCAAGTCGATTTTGTCTCCCACTACGCCCACATCGCCGAGTTCCGCATGCCCGAACGCGTCCACCGCATCGCCGGGCGGGTGCAGGAGCGCAAATCCCTGCGCGTCTTCAATCCCAAGAACAAACGCCAACTGCGCGCCTGGAAAGACCGCCTGGGCAGAACCTACAACCAATCCTTTGTGGAAAATTGGGAATATTACCCCCTCACCGACAACGAGATCGCCTATGTCATCGACACGGTGGTCACCTTTGCCGATCCCCGCTATATCAAGTTGATCATCCACGAAGAGGATGTCGTCGGGTTTTTGCTCGCTTTTCCGGATGTGTCGGCGGCGCTGCAACGCGCCAAGGGGAGGTTGTTCCCGTTTGCCATCTTCGACCTGCTCCTGGAGATGCGCCGCACGAACTGGGTAGCCATCAATGGGGCCGGAATCCTGCCCGCCTACCAGGGCCGCGGCGGCAACGCCCTGCTCTACTCCGAGATGGAGAAAACCCTGCGCGGCTCCGGCTTCGCGCACGCCGATTTCACCCAGGTGGCCGAATCCGCCGTCCAGATGCGCCACGATCTGGAGAACCTGGGCGGGGAGGCTTACAAGAACCACCGCGTCTTCATCATCGATTTGTAGAAAAATTGTAACTACTCAGCCTACTCAAATAATGTCACTGCGAGAAGCGTCTTTTGCGACGAAGCAGTCTCCCAGATCATCCAGGAGATTGCTTCAGCGGAAAAACATCGCTT
>CAZJBA010000212.1:0-4662 GCA_964544065.1 uncultured Anaerolineales bacterium
CCTGCGCCAGCGTTTCCGCATTCAGTTTGGACGCTCAACCCGAGCAGCTTGACAGCGTCGTCAGGCGGATCTTTTTCTCCGAAGATGTTTCTGCGTTGTTTTCACTCATAGTGCAAGTGTGCAAGTTAAAAGTCGGATAGTGGTCACAAAGTAACAAAGCCGAGAGCCGAGTTGAAACGCACGGCTCAAAGCTTAAGCTGACTTCAAGTCAGCTTCCGCTATCAGCCCGCAATTCATTCGCGGGTTTTATCTCGCTGTGCGTGCTTCGCATGCTTGCCGTTGGCAAACAGGTTTTACGTGTCAGCTACCGGAATTCATTCGGTTGCTTCGTGGATTCTTTAGGGACTCTCGCTCGAATCCTCCGGCGCCTCGGTTGGGACGGGGGTGGGAACCGGCGTGGGCAGAACGCTGTCGTTGCCGTCGGTTTCGGGCAGGGGCAGCAAGAAGGGGTTGTCGCTGGGCAGCAGCATCACCTCGATGTTCGGAGTCAGCTCTTCAATGTAGCGGTATTGGAGCAAGTCGGGATTGGTCGCCAGCACCTCGGCGATCAACTGCAAGGCCTCGGCCTCAGCTTTGGCCTCGATGACGCGCGCTTCGGCATCAGCTTCCGCCTGGATGACGACCGATTGGGCCCGGCCATCCGCTTCGATGATGGCGGCATCGCGTTTGCCCTCGGCCAGCTTGCGGGCCTGTTCGGCCTCCTGCTCACGCTGCTGGACCACGAAGGCAGCCTCCTGGGCCTTCTGCTCGGCGATCTGTTTTTGCTCCACCGAGTCGGCATATTCATCTGAGAAGGCGATATTGCGGACAACGAAATCGACCAAGATCAAGCCGCCTTCCTCCATGACAGCCGACATCTCTTTGTTCATTTTGTCAATCAACTCCGCCCGTTTGACGCTGTAGACCTCTTCGATGCCAAATTGGGAGACGGCATCACGGATCACGCCGCGCGCCTGGGGACGGACCAGGTTATCGACATAGCGATCCTGCCATTTAATGTGCACATCGACAACCTCATTGGGATCAATGCTGAAGATGATCGAGGCATCAATCCTAACCACCTGTCCGTCGGCGGTGCGCGCTTCGACCGAGTCGTCACCCGAAATCTCTCCCTCCACCGGCGCGATCGACATCGTATAGGTCTGGCGATAGATCGGGTAGGTGATCACATTCTCGAAGTAGGGCACGACCCAATTCAAGCCCGGCTGCAAAGCATTAGGCCG
Organism: uncultured Anaerolineales bacterium; assembly: GCA_964544065.1. Taxonomy (GTDB): domain Bacteria; phylum Chloroflexota; class Anaerolineae; order Anaerolineales; family UBA11858; genus JAYELX01. The sequence goes on from CAZJBA010000212.1 coordinate 1,224, forward strand.
GATACCCTCTTGAATGGCCGAGATGACCACACCGCGCTCCTGGGGTTGAATGAAAATCAATCCTGCGCTGACCGTGTTGAGAATCAAAGCCAGCACCAAAGCAACAATCAAACCGGTCACGACCCCCTTGACCGGCTTCCGCTGGGACGCTCGCACGATGGCGAGCACCAAAAAGGCGACCACCAGCAGCCATGAGAGTCCAGCGATGCCAGAAATAACAACAGTAACGTTCATGTTCACTCCTTTGCCGTAAACTATCCACAATTGAACTTAAACATGATACCATGCTTGCATGCAAAACGGCAAAGGAAAAATCACCGAGATAATGGCAGGATTTGGAGAATCTATTTGCTTGAAAATAGATTGTTTGCCGGAACTGTTTCCCAACTCCGGGGCCTATTTGCTTGCTTATGAAACCGGAGAATCAGACTCACCCCTTGCTGTTCCCCTTTTCCGTAGCGGGATTCCCGATTCCGAAGAAAAGCATCCAGTCCTCCAAAGCACGGATCGCCTGCCCTCCACGTGGAGCCCCGGCACCGTGCTGACCTTGCGCGGCCCGCTCGGCCACGGTTTCGCCCCGCCCGACGAGATCAACCACCTCGCCCTGGCCACCCTGAGCGATACCATCGACCGCCTGCTCCCTCTGGCCCGTTCCGCCCTCGATTCCGGTGCCGACGTGGCCATCTTCACGCCTGATCCGCTGCCCGTTGATGCTTTGACCTTTCTACCCCCGGCGATCGAAGTGCATTCCCTCAGCACGCTGCCCGAAAGCTTCGCCTGGGCCGATTTTCTCGCCCTCGAACTTCCCAGACAGCATCTATCGAACTTGCGCCAAATCCTGGCATTGCCTCCGCACATGCAAATTCCCTGCCCCGCCCAGGTGTTGATCAGCACCCCGATGCCCTGCGGCGGCATGGCCGACTGCGGCGCCTGCGCCCTACCCGCCCGCCGCGGTTACAAACTGGCCTGCAAAGACGGGCCGGTCTTCGATCTCGACGAGTTATCTTGGTAAGTTCGTAGTAAGCCACGTAGCGCAGCGGAGTGGCGTTGCGGTACTCCGCTACGCTGCGTACCTGACTACGAACGCTCGTTAAATTCATGTTCTAAGAAAACCATGCCTACGTATTCTCGCCTCATCTCCCTCATCCTGCTTCTACTCACCCTGACCGGCTGCGCCAAAACCGCGCCCCCGCCCCCCTCAGCGGTACCCTCTCCAACGACAATAAAAAAGCCAACCCAAACGAAGACAGCCACACCCACGCGCGCGCCCACGCTTAGAGCGGTTACACCTACGGTCTCGCTCTACCATCAGGCAGCAAAGCGCTATACCCCTTCGCAGGTGGACGTGGCCACCATCGAATCGCCCAGACTATCCCTGGCGCTTGATGCCCCCAGCACCGTGTCCGCCGATGAAACCTTCACCGTGGCCCTGACGCTGACCAATCCCACCGCCGAAACGCTCACCGACGTGGTCATCAGCGCGCCGATCCCCCGCTACGACCTGGATGTGGAGACCATTTCGACGGGCGGCGTGGAAGCGGAGGACAAACGCACGATTAGCTGGAGCCTGCCTGAATTGGAGGGGCAAGGCGGAGCAGCAGTGGTCCGTTTCACGGCTCAAGCCATCGTTGATGATGTCATTTGGCTGGAGCGCGCCCAGATGGCCACGGCCCAGGGAATCAAACGGGCCGAAAGCATGCCCCGGGCCATCTTCGTCGGCGAGCGGGTCGCGGTTTGGGGCATTCAAGGCGAGAGCGACCGTTCGCCCTATCTGAATGACACCGTCACAACCGGCGGAGTGGTCAGCGGCGTCTTCCCCGGGCTGGGAGGCTTCTGGATTCAGGTCCTGGAGGGGGATGGCAACCCGGCCACCTCGGAAGGGCTTTTCATCTACGCCGGGGACTTGAGGTTAGACATCACGGCCGGCGATTGGGTTCAGGTCAGCGGCACGGCGCAAGAGCACTATCAACAGACGCAACTTCGACTCGAGTCGCCCGAGGACGTCGAATTGCTCAGCCGCGGCAATCCGTTGCCCGCCGCGGTGGAGCTGAATCCGCCCGTGGAACAGGATCAAGCGCGCCGTTATTACGAAGCCCTGGAAGGCATGTTCGTCCAGGTCAGCGGCCCGGCGCCGGTGGTGGCGCCGACGAATCGTTACGGCGAGTTCGCCCTGGTGCAACCCGAACACGAGTTGGAACGCCTGTGGCAGGGAGCTGAAAACGGCCTGCTCATCGTTGTCGATGACGGCAGCCTGGCCGTGCACGCCGATCGCTCCACCCTGGCCTACGCGGCCGAGACAGGCGACCGGGTCAGTGGCGTGGCCGGGCCTCTGGCTTTCACCTACGGCCAGTACAAGCTTGAGCCGGTCACCACCCCCATCATCGTCGCGGCGGCCCAGGAATTGCCCCACTTGCCCCTGGCCCAGGCGGATACCTTCAGCCTGATGACCTGGAATGTGGAGAATCTATTTGATTCCCTGGAGCCGCACCCGTCCAGTCCGCCTCTGCCCAGCCCCGAGGCCTACAAAGTAGATCTCACCAAAACGGCCAACACGATTCTGGCAGCAGGCGCGCCGTCGATTGTGGCTTTGCAGGAAGTGGAACACCTCGGGGTCTTGAAAGACCTCGCCGCCGATGAAGCCCTGGCCGAGTACGAGTACCAACCCCTCTTGATCGAGGGCACCGACGGCCGCGGCATCGACGTCGGCTACCTGGCCCGCGGCGATCAGGTCGTGGTGCTGGATGTGTGGCAATTCCCCGCCCCCGACGGACTGGCCGGCCGACCGCCCTTGTTGCTCGAAGTCGAGATGTCGGCCGCCTCCGACCCCTTGCGGTTGTACCTGATCAACAACCATTTCAAGTCGATGCGCGGCGGCGTCGAGGCCACCGAACCGCTGCGGGTCGCCCAGGCCTGCTGGAATGTGGCCATCCTGGAGACGTTGCTAGACCAAGACCCCGATGCGCTCGTGGCCGTGATGGGCGATTTGAATGCCTATTATCAATCCGAGCCGCTGGACATTTTGCGAGAGGCGGGGTTGATTCACGTTTTCGAGAGACTGCCCCAAACCGAAGGTTACACTTACATTTATGAGGGCGAATCGCAAGCCCTGGATCATATCTTGGTGACCCCCGCGCTGATGGAACGGCTGCGCCACGTCGATGTGCTCCACCTCAACGCCGATTTCGCTCCCCCCATACCAGGCGATGACTCCCCCCTGCGGGCCTCCGACCACGATCCGGTCGTGGCGATTTTTGCGCTGGAACCATAAAACTTACTGACGCAGACACTTTTTTTGCATTGCATGCCCTCGGCAGAAACGCCTCAGCGCCGGGGACGCCGCCTAGAGCATTTTGGAAGGCAACCATCGCTTACTTGTGACCACTATCCCATTTTCTTCACCTTAATCTCCTTGGTCAACAGCGGGGGAAATCTTTACCGA
>CAZJBA010000213.1:0-4654 GCA_964544065.1 uncultured Anaerolineales bacterium
CGCACCATGCTGGTACCGGCTGTGAACATCGGCTCGTACCTGGGCTGGATTCTGATCATGGCCGGGCTGCTGCTCAACCTGATCAACCTGGCCTGGCTGGGCGTGATCGTCTTCTCAGGCGGCGCTGTTTTCTCACTGGCGACCCTGCCGGTGGAATTGAACGCCTCCAGCAGAGCCAAGCGGCTCTTGGCTGAATCGGGTTTGATTCGGACTCAGGAGGAGAAAAAGGGAGTCAACGCGGTGCTCAACGCCGCCGCCCTGACTTATGTGGCCGCCCTGTTCAGCGCCATCATGCAATTGCTCTACTGGACTTCGCTGGTGGCGGGCGGTCGTCGACGCCGGTAGCAAGAATATGAACTGGAAACAAGCAACCTACCTCGTTGTGATCATCCTCGTGGCCGGAGTTTCCGGCCTGGTGGGGGCGGGCGTGGGGGGCGTGGTCACCTACCGGACGGTGCAGGAGCAACTTGCCCTCCAAGCCGAGGAATCCGCCCCACAAACGGCCACCCCTGCTGCGTTCTTAACTCTTTTTCGCCCAACGCTTACCCAATTCACCGCTTGAATAGACTGAAAGGAACATGATGAAGACAGATCAGGCATACAACTTTGCCACACGAGCGATTCGGGCCGGTGAACCCGATCCGCGCATCGAGGGGTCGCTCAGCCTGCCCATTTTTCAAACATCGACCTTCGAGTACACGGGGGCAAAGATCTACGACAACATCCGCTACGCCCGTCTGAACAACACTCCCAACCATCTGGCCCTGCACACCAAATTGGCCTCGCTGGAAAGCGCCGAGGCCGCTCTGGTGATGAGCAGCGGGATGGCGGCGATTTCAACCACGTTGTTGGCGCTGCTTTCGGGGGGAGATCATTTCCTTGCTCAGGGCACATTGTACGGCGGGACGCACCAATTCCTGGCTAATCATTTGCCCCCACTGGGGATCGAATTCGATTTCATCGGCGCGGAAAACCCTTCAAGCTGGGAAGAGAAACTGCGCCCCACCACGCGCCTGATCTACACTGAATCGATGACCAACCCCACGCTAGACGTTGCGGACCTGGAAGCGGTGGTCGAGTTTGCCCGCACTCACAAATTGATTTCGGTAATCGACAACACCTTCCCCAGCCCGTTCAACTTTCGCCCGGCGGAATGGGGCTTCGATCTCTCCATTCACAGCGGGACCAAGTATCTCAACGGGCACTCGGACGTCATCGCCGGGGCCGTGATCGGGCGCGGTGATTTGATCGAGCAAATCCTTCAAAAACTGAATCTCCTCGGCGGGACGCTGGATACGCACGCTTGTTTCCTGCTCCATCGCGGCTTGAAAACCTTAGCCGTGAGGATGAAGCAGCATAACGCGAGCACCTTAGAAATTGCTCAATTTTTAGAAAATCATCCCGTCGTGACCAACGTGAATTACCCCGGCCTGGCCAGCCATCCCCAACACGAGCGCGCCGAGCGACTCTTCGATGGATTCAGCGGGATGCTGAGCTTCTCGGTCCGCGGCGGCGTGGAAGCGGCCGAAACCCTGATGGAGAACCTGGCCTTGCCCGTCAATGCCCCCAGCCTGGGCGGCGTGGAAACCTTGATCACCCGCCCGGCGACCACATCTCATGCAGCCGTTCCACCCGAAGAGCGGATGCGCCTGGGCATCCCCGACAATCTGATCCGGCTATCCGTAGGTCTCGAAGACACTCAAGACCTGATCGCTGATTTCGAGCGGGCACTTGATTCCATCCATATCTAAAGTCCAAAAAACGTATCTTCTCAAAAAATCGGGGGCTATGTAGCCGAGATTTCCAAATCTCGATTCTGCGGGTATAGAAACCCCGGCTACATAATCGTTTCCCCAAAATATTGAGAAGATACCAAAAAACTCAAACGCAAAGCCGCAGAGTGGGAGAGAGGCGGAGTTTTTGATTTTTTCTCTGCGCCTCCGCGTTTAGTCTTGAGGGCAATTCGGAAAAATATGCTACAATCGCCCTCATGGACACAAGGATCGTCTTCATGGGCTCGCCCGATTTTGCCCTGCCAACCCTCCAGTTGCTGGCAGATCGTTACCCGGTCGTCGGCGTCGTCACCCAACCAGACCGACCCGCCGGGCGCGGGCGCAAGATGAAAGCACCGCCGGTCAAGAAGCTGGCCCGGAAACTGGCCCTGCCGGTGATTCAGCCGCGCCGTTTGAGCGAACCCGAGGCGATGGAGCAACTCCAAACCTGGGAGCCGGACTTGATCGTTGTGGCTGCTTTTGGCCAACTGCTCCGCCCAGACGTGTTGGATTTGCCGCCCCATGGCTGCCTGAACGTGCATGCGTCGTTGCTGCCGCGCTGGCGCGGCGCCGCGCCGATCAACGCGGCGATCCTCCACGGGGACGAAGAAACCGGCGTGACGATCATGAAGATGGACCCCGGCCTTGACAGCGGACCGATCGTCAGCCAGCGCGCCGTTCCAATCGGGCCAGAAGACACCGCCGGTTCGCTCTTCGAGAAACTCGCCCCGTTGGGCGCCGAACTGCTGGTCGAAACGCTGCCCGCGTATCTCCGCGGCGAAATTGAACCCCGGCCCCAAGACGATTCCAAGGCAACCTACGCCCCCAAATTGAGTCGATCCGATGGCAAGCTCGACTTCAGCCAACCGGCGCGGCATCTGGCCCGCAAAGTGCGCGCGTTCAACCCCTGGCCGGGAACCCACATGACCTGGCAAGGAGAGCGGCTCAAAGTTCATCAAGCCCATGCTGCCAGCGCGACGAGTCCGGGGGTGGGCGGGTTAACTACCCATGAAGACTATCCCGCCGTGGGAACATCCAAGGGCTTGCTCGTGCTCGATCAGGTCCAACCCGCTTGCAAACAAGCCATGCCCGGCGAGGCCTTCTTGCGGGGTGCCCGAGACTGGACAGATACAAGCTAAAGGAGTGTCCAAAAACAACTTCGCATTTAAGACCCTAACCCGGACAAGATCGATATGCCACCATCCAGCAACACTTGCTCTCAATACAACCTCACCCTGCTGCGCCACGGAGAATCAGTCGGCAACGCCGAGGGGTACCACCAGGGCCAGGCCGAGTTTCCCCTCACCGACAAAGGACGGGAGCAAGCTCACGCGCTGGCCCAGTATTGGCTCACTGGCGGAGCCACCTTTGACCACGCCATCGCCAGCCCCTTGCAACGGGCCAAGGAAACGGCCAAAATCGTCACCCGCGCCCTTGAACTCCCCCTTGAATTCGACGAAGTCTGGATGGAGCGCGACAATGGCGTCCTGGCCGGTTTGCTCCACGAAGAAGCCCAAGAAAAGCACCCCGCGCCCGATTTCATCCCTACCTACCAACCCATCGGCCAAGAGGGCGAGAGCATCTGGGAATTGTATCTGCGCGCCGGCCGGGCCATTCAGAGCATCATCCACAGAGAGCCATCTCGCTATCTGATCATCGGGCACGGCGGCCTGTTCAACATGGCCATGCACGCCATCCTGGGCATCACGCCGCAGCCCAACTTTCACGGCCCGCGCTTCCGCTTCCAAAACACAGCTTTCGCCAGCCTGAGCTATTACCCCAACCGCCACGGTTGGTACATCCACGGGATCAACCAGCACCCCCATTGGGACGAACATGAAGACTACCCCGCCTGAGATGAGATTTTTGGTCATCGGAGCGGGCGCGATCGGAACCTATATTGGGGGAAGTTTGGCTTTAAAGGGAGACGATGTCGTCTTTCTGGAACGCCCCGATGTTGCCGCCGAGATTCGATCTCGCGGCTTGACTCTCACCTTGACAGATGGGGAGCATCACCTTCCCAACCCAAAGCTGGTCACCGGGTGGGAAGAGATTCTCGCCTTGGGGCCGTTCGACGCGGCCATCTTCGCCCTCAAGTCCTACCATACCCACGCATTTCTCCAGTCGCTTCCCCCAGACACAACCAGCCTGCCGCCGTTCCTGTGCCTGTCCAACGGCGTCGAAAACGAGACCGCCCTGGCCCAAGCCCTGGGCAGCGACAAGGTCATCGCCGGGACGGTGACCAGCGCGGTCGGTCGCCGCGCCGCCGGAGACATCGTCCTGGAGCGACTGCGCGGCGTGGGAATCGCCGAAGGACATCCGCTCTCCAAGCAATTGGCCGCCTCCCTGGACGCGGCCGGGCTGAACGCCGAAACCTATCCCGACGCCGCGGCGATGAAATGGTCCAAAATGCTCACCAATCTGATCGTCAACGCGTCGGCGGCCATCCTGGATATGTCCCCCGCAGAAATCTTCGCCCACCCCGACCTTTACCGTCTCGAGATCGCTCAACTGCGTGAGGCCCTGGCCGTGATGCAGGCCCAGCAAATCGGCGTGACCAACTTGCCCGGCACCCCGGTCAAAGCCCTGGCGTTCGCGGCGCGCCATCTCCCCTTGTGGCTGTCGCGTCCGATCCTGACCAAAGCGGTCGCCGGTGGCCGCGGCGGAAAGATGCCCTCCTTCCACATCGACCTGCACAGCGGGCGCCAGCAAAGCGAAGTGGATTACCTGAACGGCGCGGTGGTGCGCGCCGGGCAGCGAGCGGGAATCGCCACGCCCGTCAACGAGACCCTCACCGAAACGTTGATGCGGCTCGTCCGCGGCGAAATTCCCCTGAGCAGCTTCCGAAAACAACCGGAGAAATTGATCAACCCCTCGTCGAG
>CAZJBA010000214.1:0-4642 GCA_964544065.1 uncultured Anaerolineales bacterium
AGGTCACCCTAAAACCGCTCTCTAGTACACAACGGCGCAAGTCCTTTAGCACTTAAAAAACGGTGTGCGCGCAAGAGTTGTCAGACGGCATGCCTCGGCGCATAGTAAAACGCCAACGATGATCGCGAAGCCACACGGTCGCTCTGCGTGCCCTGCGGGCATGCACCCATTTGGTGTGCCGTCGCTCTGCCGCACGGTGTGTACCCATCTGGTATGCCCTTTGGGCATGGGGGTACGTTGGCTAGATCAATCTACATCCGGTCAATCTACGTCCGGTCTAGGCACGCTAACGAGACGTTGGCAATCTACGTCCGATCTAGGCAACGTCCTCGTTGCCGACCATGGTGGATGTCACAACGCTGCCTGATAACATTAAAGGGCACACACAAAACGTTGTTGTGTGCGTGTCTTCGCCGATCGTGTTAAACTGCGTAAGGATTTTCGCCACGAAGTACTAGCCCCGAGGACGGGCTTATAAGCGAAAAGGGTTGGTAAAACGTCAACTTTGCGCTGTCATACTAATTATAAAGTACTTTTAGCCACAAGTGGCAAGAAGACAGAAACTAGTCGAGCTTTCGCATGCCTTATCTCATTGATGGACATAACCTGATTCCCAAAATTCACGGCCTCAATCTGGGGGCCGTAGATGACGAGATTCAACTGATCAAGCGGCTGCAAGGGTTTCAACGTCGCGTTCGTAAAAAGGTCGAGGTTTACTTCGACAACGCGCCCCCGGGGCGTGCAGGGAGCCAAACGTACGGATCGGTCAAAGCGCATTTCACGCCGGAGGGTAAAGCCGCGGATGCAGCCATGATTGCCCGCCTGAAACGATTGGGAGGCGCGGCGCGCACTTGGACGGTGGTCACTTCCGACCGCGAAATTCGGGCCGCGGCCAAAGCGGCTCACGCCCGCGTGATTCGCTCGGAGCAGTTCGCCCGCCAGATGGCGTCGGCGTCACAACCGGCCTCAAAAGCCCCCCGGGCAAAACCCAACATCGACCTCAGCCCCGAGGAGATCGATGAATGGTTGGAGTTATTCGGTGGCGAGGAATAACTCCAATTCAATAACACGTAATAACGGCAAAGTTCACATTCCGGATGGTGACCGGGCCATTCACCGAGATCATTTCCATAGATGTCAGGTCCATGTAACCGGCCACCATACCAGCGGGGACATAGAGGGAAACAGGAATGCCTGTGTTGGTCATCACCCAGGCGTCATACGAACTTTCTTCTTTCCAGACACTTTCGGAGCCGCCAAATATTTCGGCAGCTTGCGCGGGGGTAGCCGGGCAACGGGCATTTCCCGAACCGGAATCACCCCCTTGCTCGACCTGGGGGGCAGGCGCCTCCTCGACGCTGGGTTCAACTTGTTCAGAAAGCAACTCGGTCAAGAGCGACTCTTGGCCATCCGTAGGTTCGGCCACAACCTCTTCCTCTTGATTTAGGGAAGTCAACCAGACTCCCCCTACGATCAAAGCCAACACAAACAGGGACAAAACGGCCATCACGACGAAGAAACGAGTTCGCTTCTGGCACTCTTTTTCAAGTTCTCGCTTCCGTTTGCGCAACGCACCAATCACCTGGGAACGGGTGGCTCCGGCCTGAAACAACAACGAGGCGGTCGTTTCATCGTCGTTTCCTAACTCTTGCAACTCCACGGCTTTGTAATACACTTCCCGGTTAGTCAAGGTAGATTGCTGCTGACCATCCTCAGTCTCGGGAACAGAAGACTGTTCCGCCAATTGGCAGCGTTTGTACAATCTTCGAATTTCTTTCGGTTCAATCCATTGGCGGATGACCTGATTCCAGACCGACTCCAACGCTTTTGGCAACACCACCACCCGAATCTGAGAGCCACTGGCGTGCAATTCGAAAGCCGCCTCGCAATGGTCACAGACAAATTGATCAGGTGCATCCCGCTTGTGAAGGATGCTGAGAGCCTTGGCACGGCCACAAATAGGACAGGGCCCTCGATGCGCCCAGGCGTCAGGGATATGCTCTCTCGGTTGGCCCGACAACTCTTCAAGTGAAGTTGGCTCTACATCCATGTCATTCTCCAGTCCTGGGGTGAGACTCTAAAGGTTTTGAAAACCTTTAGGGTCTTGGCTCCCGATAACAATATCTTGGAGCAACTCGCGGTAAAAACGATACTTGTGATAGGGAATATATTCGCGCACGCGGCCGTCCAAAAGAGGGACGTAACCGCCCTCTTCCAACAGGGGCGGCACGACACGCTCAACTTCTTGACGGATAGCATCTTGGCTCTGCAACAGGACATCTGTGTCGAGACCACCAATCAATCGCAAATCGGTTCCAAATTGGCGGCGAATGTCGAGAAAGTCCATCTCCGTTTGATCGGTCTCACAGGCCCACAAACAATTGAAGCCGTGCTCCACAGCATGGGGTAACAAAACCCGCGCGTTGGCATAGGTGCGCAAAATAATGATCTCGACCTCAAAGTTGGATAAAACGTCAAAAACGGGCCGATAGCTGTTGAGCACAAAATCTTCGTACATTTGAGGGGAAATCAACGGGCCGTGGTTGCCGCCAATCGGTTCGCTGAAGATGACCGCATCCACGGATACATCTTGCAAAACCCGCTTGGTCATCTGAGCAGCAAACTCGCCCTGGAGCTTCATCGTGGTACGGACGAAGTCGGGCGCGTCGGTGCACAGGATCATCAATTCATGAAAACGGTCCCATTGGTAGACCCCCATGGACAGAAAAAAGCCGCGGTGAACGCGCAGCATGAGGGGATAATCGCGCTCCCGTAACGCCGCCACCTGCTGGCCCCAATCGCGCGGCCAACGTTTAGGTTTTCGGGGATCGAGGCGACGTCTCAAGCGATCTAATTCCACCTCGGTGCTGGGCCAACGTTTCAACTCCGGATGAGGCTCCAAATCGAGCAAGATTTCCTTGCGGGGATCGTAAACAAATTCCCCAGCGAGACCTTGTTTTGAATCCAATCTGGGCTGATTCCAGGCCTCAAAGACGTCCGGGCGGATCCCCTCTCCAAACAGAGGCACCCGGTCCGGGCGGCCATTGCGCATGGTTTCCAGAAATCGATGACGGCTGTTCAACATAATAAATGCGACAAGCGTTCAGGGTTAGGTAACACAAAGAATTGATTTCCGTGCGGGAAAGTGTAAAACGATCTTAAGCGTTCAGACTCAGCGTGATTTTTCCGATTGAGCTGCTTCGCCGATGGCATACCAAGGTAGCCGCCAAACTGGTTTCGACTCGCCTCGTCAGGCTGCTTCCCATCCCCTTGCTGAGACGCATGACGTAGCACGCACGCTGTGGGTCCCCGCTAGGGGGAAGCGAGCGAACCGACGTTTGGCTCACTCCCTTGAACGCTTACAAAGTATCTTTGAATCCGCTCTAATTTTCGATTCGTCTTCGTACAAAGAACGGTGAACCACGCTCAAAGCGCGCACCTGCTCGGCGGCACGATAGGAGGAGCGCACCAGCGGCCCGCTTTCGACCCACAGGAAACCAAGCTCCAAACCAAATTCCTTCAGTTCTTCGAACTCTTCCGGGGTGTAATAGCGGTCAATGGGCAAGTGCTTGCGGCTGGGCTGCAAATATTGGCCGATGGTAAGAATGTCGACATCCCAGGCGCGCAAATCGCGCATTGTCTCTCTGACTTCTTCGATCGTCTCGCCCAGCCCGACCATGATGCCCGATTTGGTCAACACATCGGGATCAAGCTTCTTTGCGTTGCGCAAGGTCGCCTCGGCCCAGGCGTACTTGCCCTGTGGTTGAGCATAGCTGAACAAACGCGCCGGTGTCTCGACATTGTGATTGAGAATTTCGGGGCGGGCATCCATGACGATCTTCAAAGCCTCAACCCTGCCCTTGAAGTCGGGGATCAACACCTCGACAGAACAGCCCGGTTGCACCTCGCGAATCCGGCCAATCACGGCAGCAAAGATCGGCGCGCCGCCGTCGTCGCGCTCATCGCGGTTGACGCTAGTGATCACGGCGTGGCGCAAATCCATATCCCGGACAGCGCGAGCGACGCGCTCGGGTTCGTCCCAATCCAGGGGTTCCGGCTTGCCGCGTTTGACATCACAAAAGCCGCAACTGCGCGTGCAAATATCGCCCAACATCAAAAACGTGGCCGTCCCCGCGTCCCAGCACTCACCCACATTGGGGCACATTGCCTCTTCGCAAACCGTGTGCAGCGATTTGGCACGGATCAACTTTTGAACCTGTTTGTACGTATCTCCCGTAGGAGCGCCCACCCGAATCCAGGGTGGGCGACGCTTGGGGGTCGTATCGATTTCTTCCGGTTTGACCCGGTCTCGTGTTGGCTTAAAGGCCATCTCGTCTCCTATCTATATTTAACGCGGTACCCCTACGGGCATGCTTCGCGAAGGCGCAGAGTGTGTGTGCAAAGCACACCTAGAGAGCCGCGGACGCTCGCTCGCCAACGGCGTGCCTACGGCATGCGTGCCTGCGGCAAAAAACAATTAAAAACTCTGCGCCCTCGCTTCCCCTTGCGGGACGCACAGCGCGGCGAGAGCGACATGCCTGAACGCTTACAAATGCTCTAGGCGGCATCCCCGCCGCCGAGGCTTCAACGTGAGACTTCGGCGTGAGACTTCGGCGTGAGACTTCGGCGTGAGACTTCGGCG
>CAZJBA010000215.1:0-4638 GCA_964544065.1 uncultured Anaerolineales bacterium
CTTTCTTGTTCGGGAGAGTCCTGCCCCGGCGTGGAGAGCAAGACGGTCGGTTTGTGGAAATCTTCTACCAGGCGGCTGGCGACGATGCCGATCACGCCAGGTGGCCATTTGGGGTGCGCCAGCACCAGGGCGGCGTAGTCCAGCAAGTTGGGATCGCGCTCAATTTGATTGCGCGCCCCCGCGGTGATTTGCTTGGTCAGCAGCTTGCGTTGATTGTTGAGACCCTCCAACTGGGTGGCGATGATTTCTGCCTGTCCCGGGTCGCTGGTGGTGAAAAATTCGACGATAGGATTGGCGTCGGAGAGGCGTCCCAGCGCGTTGAGCCGCGGCGCGATCGAGAAGCCGATCGTCTCGGTGTTGGTTTGGGCTGGAACGATGTCGGCTTTTTCCATCAGGGCTTGGAGTCCCAACCGTTGGGTGTGTCGCAAGACTGTAAGGCCGCGTTGAAGCAGGTAGCGAGTATCCTTGACCTGCTCGGCCACGTCGGCGACGATGCCCAGGGCGACCAGGTCGAGGTAGTTTTGGGTTTCCTCGTCCCGTCCGGCCCGTTGGTACAGTTCCTGAATCAGTTTGTAGGCCACGCCCACCCCGGGAAGCGTCCTCAGGGGATGTTCTTTCGCCACCATGTTGGAATTGATGATCGCGTCGGCCGGAGGTAGTTTTGGTGGCAGATCGTGGTGGTCGGTGATGACCACCTTAATGCCTTGCGATTGGGCGTAGTCCGCTGCTTGATGGGCGGCGATGCCCGTGTCACAGGTCAGCAAGATGTCTGGATTGGCCGCATCTTCCAGGCCGGGCCATTCACCGTTGATGATTTGTTCCAGGACTTCCACCTTGATTCCGTGTCCCTCCGTCGCCCGCGCGGGGATGTGATAGCTGACCGTCGCCCCCACCTCCCTCAGCGCTTCGACCAGCAAGGTCGTGGAGGTCTGTCCGTCGACGTCGAAGTCCCCCCACACCAGGATGGATTCTCCCGCTCGGATGGCCGACTCGATCAGGTCAGCGGCTTGAGTCAATCCGGGCAACTCACCGGGTGGGGAGGGGGTGTAGGCGTCGGGGTCGAGAAAGGCGCGCGCCGCTTCGGGGTCGTGGAACCCGCGCCGGGCCAGGGACTTTGCCACCAATGGATGCCCGCCGACAGCCTGGCGCAGCTCTTCGGGGACAGGTATGTTTTCAGGTTCAATCCATTTCATGGTCATAAAACATTCACTTCCTAAATACTTTAACGCAGAGCCGCGGAGAGGGAGAGATGCAGAGTCTTTTTTTTTACTTTTCTCCGCGTCTTCCCGCCAGGGATGCTGTGCACGCCCTATGGGCGACATCGTGTGCTTCTCTGCGCCTCCGCGTTAAAGCCTTTCGCGGTGAATCAATAAATAATCTCATCGATGGCCTCAAAATCGAGCTCCAAGTCAAGCTCTTGCTCCGGTTCATCGAAGCCCTCGATTTCCTCCAGCGGCCCGGCTTCGACACCGCGGTCGCACAGGGAGCGGTACACGCAGAAGCGGCAGCGCCGCTCGTCCTCGGTCAAGGGAGCTGTTTCCTCGTCCAACGCCTGGATTTCCTCAATCAAAGCCAACAGATAGCTTTCATCCTGATGATATTGTTCCTGGCTGTAGGGAATGTGCGCTGGTTGCTGCGGGAAATTGCTGAACCAATAGGTCATTTGGATTTGCTCTGGACTGAGACTCTGTCCCTCGTTCAACTGGCTCCCGGCTCGGGCCAGCAAATGGGGATAGACGCGCGTTTGGAGTTTTTCTATCAGCCAGGCGCGCTGGGGCTGTTTTCGAGATGTCTTCCAATCGTAGATTATTGCCCGGGGCGCCTCAGAATCGCCGGGAGCGTCTGCTAATCGGATTGCAATCAAGTCGTATTTGGCCACCAGGCGATACTCTCCCAACGGAGCGGCTAAACCTGCCTCCGGGTACTGCTCGTATGCGCATAAATCCGGGCTATGGGCCAAGAAGTTCTGCCACCATTGGGCCAAATCTTGGTCGTCCGCGGCGGCTTGAGTCAGCTTCTCCGCCGGGACTCCCAGGAGAGATTGGTGCACCATATGGTGGAAACGGGCCCCGCGCTGCAAATATTGCTCGTTTTCCAGGGCCGGTTCCGCCTGGGCAGCGGGCCAATCGCGCTGCTCGATGTAACGCAATTGAAACCGGCGCGGGCAATCGGCAAAATCTTGCAGGGACCCCTGGCTAAATTGAAAATCCGTTGGTAGCGTCATCGCACGGCCTCCCGCCGTAATAAATGATTTAACGCAGAGTCGCGGAGTAGGGGAGACGCAGAGTTTTAAATTTTTTCTCTGCGTCTCTGCGTCTCTGCGCCTCCGCGTTAAGGTTTAGACTGGTTACCCTTAGCCTTGCGTTCATTCCAATAAGCCTGTAAGGCCACAAACGGAATCGCCGGTTGCGAGTCGCCTCTTCGGCCCGTATTCCAGGTCATGACCAACTCTTTGCGCGCTCGGGTGATGCCCACATACAGCAGCCGCAGCCGCTCGCGCACATACTCCATCCGAGCTTCGTAGGTCGCCGCGCCTTGCTCGTACCAGTCATAAGCATCATCCGACAAAGCAGCCTCCAACTGCGCCAGAGTCTCCGCGCCGAGATTGAGCCGGTCGCGAATGTACCACTTTTCGGGGATGTAGTGATCATATTCCATCCCGGCGGGGAAATTGTAATTGTTGACCGCCATCAGGTAGACTCGATCCCATTCCAACCCTTTGGCCTTGTGCACGGTCGCAATGGTCACCACCCCCTTGTGCTGATCGGGGTCGAAACCGGTGTCGTCCTCGCTAAACCCCAGGAAGCGGCGCTCGTTCTTGGCGATCACGGCCAGCTCCGCCGTCATTTCGGGCAGATGCCATTGGGGATGCATGTTGCCCGTCTGCCGCAGCAGAACGGCCAATTTGTGGGCGATGGCTAGATCGGTTGGATCGGTGAACAACTCCTGGGAAAGGGTCAGGACGATTTGGTCGATGGGCAATTCGATCGACTTGTGCCAATGGCTGACCATCAGGCGGAACTGTGCCAGTTGCTCCCGTTCATGAGGCGGGAGATTCGTCTCGACAGAGTCCAGCCAATCGCGCTCCGGGGCGGGGTTGACGAAATCTTCGACCTGATCGCAGCCCCGCAGCAGCTTGGCCGTGGCCTGCACCTCCTCCCAAACCCCATCGTCCTCCCGGTCGCCCCGCCGCCAGACTTGATAGACGGTGGCCAATTTGCGCGCCGAGCCGGGGTCGGAGAGATACTTGAGCATATTGGCCAGCGCCCCGGCGGTCAGCCGTGTCGAGTTGGAACTGCGCAACAAGCTGTCGACTGTCTCGATCTTGCGGCTTTGCAACTCGTCGTTGACGGCAAAACCGCGGTTGTTGCGCGGCACCAGGATGGCCACACTCTCGTCAGGATGCTGCTCCAGCCAGCGGGTGACCGAATCGGCCACGGCCGCGAGCTCCCCTTGGGGGCTGTAGGACGTCTCGATCAAGTGAATCTGGTCAGGCCGGTCGTCCGGGTTGGGCTGTGGGTCCCCCTCCGGGGTGAGCAAGATGTGCGGCTCGCTGAGGGCATCGCGCACCTCCAGGGTGGGGTGCTCGTGCCGGGTCCAATCGATCAGATGGTTGGCTAAGTCAGTGATGCTGTAGGTCGACCGCCCCGAGTTGGGTAACTCGCGGCTGAAATCAGCCTCCTCGATGAAGTCGCGTAAATAGTCAGGGTCGGCGGTGGTGAAACTTTCGAAAATGGCCTGATTGGGATCGCCCATCCGCACCCAGTTGCCGTCGGGGCCTGCCAGCATTCCCAGAATCTCTTGCTGCAACAGGCTGCTGTCCTGAGCCTCGTCCTCCAAAATATAGGGCCACAGGTCACGCAGCCGGGCGAGCAGCTCGTCGTCGCTGCGCAAGGCCAGGATGGACATGCGGATGAGATCGTCGAAGTCGACCGCGCCGCGATAGGCCAGGGCGCGCTGATAATCCTGATACATGCTCGCCCCCATCTCGGCCAACGGCAGGGGTACGGGCAATTGATCCAGGCGAGCCTGAAGGTCTTCAGGCGTCCATTGCTTATCCTTGGCGGTGCGGATGAAGCTCAGGGCGATGTTCTCAACCAGGTAGGGTAACTTTTCACGACGAATCCAATCGCGTCGGTTTTCATCCAGTTCAGGGTCGAAAAAATCATCCAGGGCGTGGGGATTTTGCTGTAACCAGGTGTTGGCGATATCGTTGCGGATGGCGGTGGCCTCGCGCTCGTCGACAATCTGAAAGTTGGCATCCAGGCCAACCAGCTCCGGTCGTTCGCGCACGATGTCGTGGGCCAGACCGTGCAGGGTGCGCACCCGGTAGGGCGGAATGAGACCACGTTCGTCTTCTTGCAAAAAAGCGTGGATGCGAGCGGAAAAATTGTCCACGGCCGAATTGGTCAGCGTGACGATCAGAATCTCCTGTCCCTCGGCGAGGACGTTGTCGGCGATCAACTTGGCGGCCAGCGCCGAGAGAATCAGGGTCTTGCCGCTGCCCGGCACCGCGGCGATGCCCATGGTGCCACGCGTGTAGGTCAAAATCTTTTCTTGAGCGGGGCGGGGGATGAACTGGATCATAGTATTTTCTCAATGCGTTGGTAGTTAGCCACGAAAGACGGTACTCCGCTT
>CAZJBA010000216.1:0-4576 GCA_964544065.1 uncultured Anaerolineales bacterium
GAAATGTGCGGGTTCGCGAGTGCCGCCCCCTTCGACGGGGCTCAGGGCGCTAAATACGGAAACATCTGAAAAAAAGCACAATGAAAATTAATCACCTCCTCCTGATCGATATTGACGGCCTGCGCCCGGATGTGTTTGCCAAAGCCCTGAATCAAGAGCGCATTCCCCACATCGCCGAGCTGCTTGGCGGCCTCGAGATGCGCGCTGGTATCCAAATCCCCGCGCTGGCCCCGGCGCCGAGCATTACCTTTTGCTCGCAAGCATCGCTGTTCAGCGGCGCGCACCCGTCCGAGCATGGCATCCCAGGCAACCAGTTTTTCGACCGCTTTGGCGTTCATAGCAAGGGCAAAGCGCGCCACTATGCCTTCGACGTCGGCGACACCCTCGCCGCTGATGATGCCGTGCGCGTTTTCACCGACGAGCTGGCGACGCGCTGCTTGCAAGCGCCCACCATCTACGAGCGCCTCGCCGAGCGGGGCTGGCGTTCGCTTGTGGCCGGGAGCATGTACGCCCGCGGCGCCGCAACCTGGCTCAAGCCCGGCCTCGCCGACATCGCCCGTTTTACCAAAGGAGGCAGTCTCTTTGGGCTTCCCGCTCAAGAATACGACCGCCGCATCCTGGAGAAAACCCTTTTGCATCTCTCACAAGCTGGCCTGCCCAACGTGTTGACCATCCATTTCTTGGGGCTGGATCACGAATCCCACGCCCACGGCCCCGGCGCGCAGATGGATTACCTGATCGATCACATTGACCCTCTGATCGGCGAACTTTGGGGCGCCATTCTTTACCTGATACCTAACCCCCTAACGCCGAACCTCCTAACTTCGATTTTCTCCGATCACGGTCAGATCGAAGTCCATCCTGATGACCGCCATTCCTTGCGCCTGGCCTTTCCTTTCGAGCGCGAGATGGGCCATCTCTTTGACGCCCTGGGGCTGGATGTGCATGATTACCCCGGTGAGGATCCCGCCTGTGATGCTGTCGTTGCCTCCAATGGGGGCATGGCCCACGTGTATCTGCGGAATCGCCGCGGCGAGTGGGGCCAGGTCCCCGCTTTCGAACGGGATGTGCTCCCGGTGGGGCGCGCCTTTTGGCAGGCCCACGCAACGGGACAGTACGCGGCCGAATTGGAAGGAGCCCTCTCCGGGGTGATGATCCGAGACTCTGCTGGGGACGGCTGGCAAGCCCCATACCAGGCCCTGACCCCGGAGGATGAAATCGTCTCCCTGCAACGTTGGTTTTCTTCCCAGCCCGATGGTTTGTACGTCGATCCGGTTCAACGGCTGAACAATCTGGCCAGCCCGATGAGCGGCGATTTGCTCCTGATCAGTAATTACGCCGACGGTTTCTATTTTGGTGCCCCGACCACGGGCGTCCACGGCGGCTTGCATCCCCAAGATTCGGATGCGACGCTGGTGTATGGATTTCCTCAAGCCGGCAATTCTGACGTTGGGGCTTTGAGCGCCAAGATCAGGCATGCTGTTCAATCGCGCTGTCAGCGCGAGGGGGATCGCCAACCATCGACGGCGGATTTATGGACGGGGTTGGCCGCAGTACTGGTTTGAACCTAATCCCTGTGGTGATTTAATTGCAAAAAGGAGTGAAACCAGATGTCTGATCTTCCTAAAATAACGAAAGCTGATGTGCGAGCTTACATCTACGGCGCTTACTTCGAGCGCGGCGTAGGATACTATCATCGCGGCAATATTTTTGATACTGTTCGGCGCGGCAATCGTCTGGAGGCTCATTGTCATGGCTCGATGCCTAATCCCTATCGGGTGGTTGCTGAACTGGGAGAGGGGGGCATTGTCTGGGACGATTGCTCTTGCCCTATCGGTGGAGGCTGCAAACACGTCGCCGCCTTGTTGCTCACCTGGGTGCATCAACCCGAAGCATTCACGACCAAAGAAGAAGTAGATGCCTTATTGGAAAACAAGAGCAAAACGGAATTGATCGCTTTGGTCCAGGAGATGCTCAAGCGCGCTCCGGAATTGGATATCCTTCTGGATTTGCCTTCCGTTCGCGGCGATGCAGTTGGAGAGCCCATCGATCCGGAGCCCTACCGGCGCCAGGTCCGTAACGCCTTTATTGGGGCGGAAGAGTGGAATACGCATTTTGGAGTCGATGAAGAAATTGCCTCCGTTGTAGATATTGGCGACCGCTTTTTAGAAGCCGAAGATTATCATAATGCCCAGACGGTTTATCAGATCGTCATCGAGACAGGGTTGGAGAACTACGAACGGGCATATCACGATGAGGGGGAAATCCTGATGGAGATTGGCCGCGCTGTCGATGGTTTGATTGCTTGTTTCGAGATATTCAGGGAAAATACCGTTGCGCGCCGGGCGACGATGCGAATTCTGTTTGACGTTCTTCAATGGGACATTGACATGGGTGGTTATGGCATGGGCGATGACATCCCTAAGACGTTGACCCAGAAAACGACCGAAGATGAGCGGGATCAATTGCGTGCTTGGGTTGAGAAACAAACCTCCGGTTTAGATGGTCTCGATGACTATTCCCGTAGGTGGGAGCTTGAAAGCTGGAGCCGCTTTCTATTATCACTTGATGAGCAAGATGACACCGTTGACGAATTCCTCGAGAAGGCCGCTGCGCAAGGAATGCACAGGACACGTTTTGACAAATTGGTCGAGTTGGGTCGCGTGGAACAAGCCGTCGAGGTGGCCGTGGAGCACTTGCGTTCTTCTGATTACGATTTTTTGAACTCGGCGCTTACCCTGGAGAGAGCCGGATATGAACAGCAGGCGATCGCCATGGTGGAGAGCAAATTGGACACGATTGAGGATGGACGCCTGCTGGCCTGGTTAGCCGATCATTATGAAGCCAACGATGATCAGACCGGCGCGCTGAAGTTGCACTTGCGTCGTTGGGAGAAAAGCAGGTCGGACCTGGCGTTGTACCAGACTCTCGAAAAGCTGGCGAAACGCTTAGATCGTTGGGAGGAATTGCGGCCAACGCTTATCGCCGATTTACAAACTAACGAGAATTGGCACGTTTTGGTCGATATTCATCTCTATGAAGAAGCGTGGGATTTAGCCTGGCAGGTGGCCGAGCGCGAGAGCGGACAGCGTTGGGGCTGGGGGCCAAATTTCCTCGAAATAGTCGCCCAGGCGACCGAAAAGCAGCGCCCCCGTAGAGCCAGCGAATATTACCTGCGGCGAGTACAGGGCTTGGCCGATCGGCGTGGCCGCAAGAATTATGCCGAGGCGGCCAGATATTTGCTCAAAGTCCGCCAGATCTATCAAGACCTTGGTGAGCCGAGGGTCTGGGCCGGTATCCTTGCTGATATTCGTGAGAGAAATGATAACCTGCCCGCTTTTCAAGATGAATTGAAAAAGGCGGGATTATGAATCCATTTTTGGGAAGAGGAGATCAATCGGATGTTCGTTGATCAGCTCGACATCCAGGAAAACGTCCCCCTGCGGGATTTGACCACCTTTGGGATCGGCGGGCCGGCCCGTTACTACCTCCGGGCTGATTCCGTTGATGATCTGATTCTCGGCTTGCAAGCGTCCCACGGGGAGGGCGTGCCCTGTTTCATTCTCGGTGGGGGGAGCAACATTCTGGTCAGTGACCGCGGCTTCGATGGCCTGGTCATCCACGTGGCCACCAAGGGAATCACCACCCTGGCCGAAGATGAGACCTCCGTCACTTTGCGAGTCGCCGCCGGGGAGGTTTGGGACCGGTTTGTGGCCAGGACAACGGAATCAGGCTGGTGGGGGGTCGAGAATCTCTCCCTGATCCCCGGCAGCGTCGGCGCTTTCCCCATCCAGAACGTCGGCGCCTACGGTCAGGAAGCCGGAGATGTGGTCGCATCCGTTCGGGTCTGGGACCGTCAAACCGGTGAGATCACCTCGCTGTCCAACGCCGATTGTCGCTTTGGCTACCGCTCCAGCATCTTCAACACTGGCCAGAGGGGGCGCTACGTCATCCTGGACGTGGCCATCAAGTTGAGCAAAGCGGGCCAGCCTAACCTGTCCTACCAGGGCCTGCGGGACTATTTCGCCGCGGCGCCGACCACGCCGGAGCAGATGCGCGCCGCGGTGATCGCCATCCGGGAGCGGAAACTGCCTCATCCCGATGAGATCGGCAGCGCCGGTTCTTTCTTCAAAAATATGATCCTGGATGAAGCGGAGTTTGCCCGTTTGCGGGAGCATGTCGAAGCGTATCTGGGCCCGGACGTCGTCGCCAAATTGAACCGTTTCCGCGATCGCTTTGCCGGTGAGGGGGGCATCAAAATCCCGACCGCCTATTTGATCGACGCCTGCGGCTTGAGGGGTGCCAGCCTGGGCGGCGCGGCACTCTCGCCCGGACACGCCCTGATCCTGACCAACGCCAGTGGGGATGCCAGCGCTGACGAGGTCATGCGCCTGGCCCGCCGCGTGCGCCAGATCGTCTACGCCAAAACCGGCCTGGTTATCCACCCCGAGCCGACCTTGGTGGGGTTTGGGTGGGAGGAATTGGAGGCGTATCTTTCGCTGGAAGCCCCGCCAGGAGATGAAGTCTCCTGGCTACCAAACGACGCCCGATGAATCGGGCTAGAGTGCTCGGGGAC
>CAZJBA010000217.1:0-4572 GCA_964544065.1 uncultured Anaerolineales bacterium
CTCAATCGGCGGCTCCGCTGTGGTCTATGCGAAAATATGACATTGTCAAACTAAATACAGTAACATTAAGGTGATATTTCTCGTTAACGATGAAAAAACCTTCTGGCTTGCTACTTCTCATCGCGGCCATGCTGGCGCTTGCCGCCTGCGCGCAGGCCGAAACGATCCTCCTGGAGCCGCTGCCCACGCCAACCAAACCAGCCGCCGGGGAGGCCCCGTGGATCAGTGTATCGTTCAGCGACCCGCAAAGCCCCAACGCCGACACCTATCGCGGTGGGCCGGATGAAGCTCTTGCGGAGGCGATCGCCGCGGCTCGCTCCAGCGTCGATGCTGCCATCTACCATCTCGATTTGTGGAGCGTCCGCAACGCTCTGATCAGCGCTCACCGCCGCGGGGTGCGCGTCCGGGTGACAACGGAGAGCAATTACCTCGACGAAGCTGAAATCCAGGACTTGATCGCGGCCGGAATTCCCGTCATCGGTGACGAGCGAGATAGCTTGATGCACAACAAGTTCGTCGTCATCGACGGACACGAGGTCTGGACCGGCTCGATGAATCTGACCATCCACGGCGCCTACCACAACGACAACAATCTCTTACGGGTGCGCAGTTCACGCCTGGCTGAAAATTACAAAACTGAATTCGAGGAGATGTTCACCCACGGGCTCTTTGGGGACAACATCGCCGCCCACACACCTCACCCCACGCTGACGATCGAAGGCACCCTCCTGGAGACCTACTTCTCTCCCGACGATGGCGTCGCCGATCACATCATCGCTCTGATCCAAAGCGCCGAAGAAACGATCTGTTTCGCTGCTTTCTCCTTCACCTCGGACGAAATCGCCTCGGCGCTGATTGAACAGGCCAACCGCGGCGTCGAGGTGCGCGGCGTGTTCGAGCAAAAGCAATACAAATCCAATCAAGGTGGCGAATTCGACCATTTAACCGAGGCTGGATTGGATATCCACCTGGATGGCAACCGCGACAACATGCACCACAAATTTTTCGTCATCGACGAAGAGATCGTCATTACGGGTTCCTATAATTTCAGCCGCAGCGCCGAAGAGCGCAACGACGAAAACACGTTGGTCTTTCACGACGCCAACCTTTCGCGTCAATATCTGCAAGAGTTCCAACGCATCTGGGCCCAAGCAGATCGAAAGTAGAAGTAACATCGGGATTTCGTTGCGCTTTTACAATACATTATGTTATAATTGGGGGGAAAGGAAAGTGAGGGATATCTATGCGGTATCGAGGAAACGTCGTCAGGCCAACAAGCGAATCATCCAGTTACATCCTTCAGGTCACCTACGGGTGTTCCCACAACGGTTGCACCCATTGCGAAATCAGTCTGCTGGACAAACGTTTCGAGATTCGCCCCCTGGAACAAGTGTTGGAAGACATCGACATGGCGCGATACGTCCGGGCGCAAACCGAACGGGTCTTTCTAGCGGACGGAAATGCCCTTGTGCTGGAAACGGGACATCTCGTTAAAATCCTAGACAAACTAAACCAAGTTTTTCATTCCCTGAAACGAGTGGGCACCTATGCCAGTCCCAAGGATATTCTGGATAAAAGCGACGAAGAGTTGGGCCTGCTCAAAGAAAAGAAACTGAGTATCGTTTATCTATGTTTTGGCAGCGGCAGCGACGAAGTGCTCGAACGCATCCATAAAGACATGACCGCCGCTGAAATCATCGCAGCTTCAAAAAAAGCTCAAAAAGCGGGCTTACAACTGGCTTTAACTGCCGTTTTGGGACTGGGGGGAGAAAAATATTCTCGCCAGCACATCGAAAAATCCGCCCACGTGGTCAATCAGATCAATCCGGACTATGTCTCCATGCTGACGTTGACGCTCGCTCGCGGCACTAAACTGCATAAACAATGGTTAGCGGGTGAGTTTAATTTACTGTATCCGCGTCAAACGCTGAGGGAATTACGGCAATTTATCGAGCTTCTCGACGAAAACAACCAATTTCTGCTTAACACAAAACACGCTTCGAACGAGATCAAGTTACAGGGGGACATGCCTCAGGATAGGAAAAGCTTTCTCAAGCAAATCGATTCCGAGCTGGAAAAGCGAGAAAAACAATCCGGGGATTGAAATCGCTCATTGGGGCTGTCGCCGAACGTCGATCTTCATCGACGCGGCTGCGTCCACGCAGGTGGACGCTCAGCGAAGCTCCTATGGACGACTTCAGTCGCAAGTTTCTTCGAAACGAAGATGACATCCAGGTCGAGCAAAAAGTCCCCATCAACGGAAGCAGGCCTCGAGTGAGATTCCTTTTTTCAAGATCAGTAAGAGGTTAGAGCGTGAAAAAGCCCCAGGAACGAGATCAAACCTGGGGCTTTCCATTCTAAAGAGAAAAGAAGATCAGGCTGGAGATTCTGCCGCAGGTCGATCGGCCTTCGGCCTGACCAGCGCGCCAACGATGATCAAGACAAGACCCAAGACGAGGACGACCAGCGATTGCCACACCAGCGGGCGGAAGACTTCCTCAGCCAGCCACGTGACCGCGGCGATGCTTTCCTGGAGCAGCAACTCAGGAGCCCATTGCAAGGGCACCATCCCTAGGGCCGAGGTGATCAGCGAGCGGTAGAGCAACGCAACGAGTAACAGAAGCGCCCCGCCGATGGCGAGGGGGATGCCCCACCAATTTCCCAGGGCTTTGAGTGTGCGCACGACCAGGGCCAGGATGAGAAGCAACAAGACCACCGGCAGGATGGGCGCCCATCGCGTCAGGGTGCGGACGGACAGGATGCGCCCCCTGATGTTTGTAAGTTCTCCTTTCGGCCCGCCGCGGGTCAGTTCTTGGATCAGGTTGAAGACAGCAGGGATATTCGCGACGATTTCACTGACAGATTGGTGGTAATCGCTGACCTGATCAGCAAACCAAGGATCAGGAAAACGGCATAAATTGTAAGGCACTTTTGTTCCCGAGGGCGCAGCGGCCCTACGCGATTCAAAATTGGCAAGTTGTTCATCGGTGCAAGGCGGCAGGGAATCGAAAATAATCTGAACGGCGTTGCGGCCGTGCACCGATCGGGCCCGATCCTTGAAAGCGGCCAGGTCAAAGACAATCTCCGGAACAGTCTCATCAGAATCAATCCATTGATAGCTGCCATCGACGGCCGTGGCTATCCAGTCGGTCAACATCTCGTCGGTGAGCGCCTCTTCCCTAATAGCCAGCCAACGATCTGTCTCGATCAAGCTGAGTAAATCCAAGACGTCAGGCTCATCCTGCCAGGCGATGGCATCGCCGGAGGCATAGCGTTGCGCCGCCCGGCGGTCGGCGTACCACTGTAAAGCGACGGTAAAAAGGTCTGACTCGGTGGCAATGTCGGTGAGAACCTGCTTGACCAAATCGGGATTGAAGACGACGCGTCCGGCATCGTAGGCCAAAATTGATAATGGCAAGGCAATTGTCAAGATCAAAACCAGGATCAAGGTGATAACTCTAGCTAGCACTTTCATTTTGTGACCTCGCTTGTGATCTGCTTCAACCGGGTAGTTATAGTATAACTCAACTTTTATACGCTATGAAACAAGGAGCACATCGCCTGATCGATCTGGCCGACGTCCTCGTCGGCGGTGGCAACGAGGACGTTGCCGGGATCAGTTTGGTTGAACCCCACTCGATCTTGCCGTTGTTTTCTCAAGCGTGATTGTTTTCAACCAATTCGATCAAGCCCTCGAGGGGGAGTGCGGCCAAGGAATCGATCTGCATATCGGCATGCTCCAAGGAGAGTTGGCGGGTAAGCGGGTTAGGCACAGCCACACAGAAAATTCCGGCTCGCTGGGCCGCCGTGACTCCGTTGGGAGAATCTTCCAACACGATGGCTTGCTCCGGGCCCAAATCTAACGATTGGAGCGCCAAGCGATACAACGCCGGGTCAGGCTTGGTGCGAACGACATCGTCGGAAGTATGCACGGCCTGGAAATGAGCCCACAAGCCCAAGCGGCGCAAATGTCCCTCCACCCACTCCAACGACGAACTGGAGGCGACGGCCATCTTCAGACCCAGATTCTGACCAGCTTGCAGGTACGCCTCCACGCCGGGCAAGATCGGTTGCTCGACGACCAGGGACAATTCGCGTTGAAGCCTCTGCTCGGCGATTCTGTGACGATCGTCCAACGAGCCGACCCGAGATTCTAGCCGGGCAAGGGGATCAAAATGTTCATCGGGCGACACGCCAATTATTTGGCCCCACTCTTGAAGGGGCAGTTCCTGGCCATGCTCCTGATAGAGTTCCCGCCAGGATCGATAGACCGTGCTCTCGGTGTCGAGGATCAAACCGTCAAAATCGAAAATCAAACCGCGAATCATAGTTTCTCCATTTCGTCTCTGAGACTTTCAAGGGAATCTGTAACCGTTCAGGGTCTGAGTAAAAGAACCCGAAATGGAACACGGATCGCCAGGGGCGTGCCTTCGGCAACACGGATTAAGCAGATTTCCACGGATTTTAAATTTTTTGCCAACGGCACGCAGAGCGATCCGCGAAAATCAGCTATATTCGCGTTGCCAGCGGCACGCCTTCGGCGATCTGCGTTCTATTTAGCGAGGGGCGTGA
>CAZJBA010000218.1:0-4555 GCA_964544065.1 uncultured Anaerolineales bacterium
AATATTTAATCGCCTCAACAGGGTCTGGAAGCGGTATGGGATAGTGCTCTGCTTCATAGGCTTCAATCAATGTTGTTAAAACCTCAAAGCGGTCACCTTCTGGCATATCGGGTTTTATATTCATCTCAAGCAGTTTTTCTACTTCTTCCAAAGTTGCTCGATAATCATCTTCAGATTTTATTGGGTGGATATTCATCATATCCTCCTTTCATACTTTAGTGACGTCAATTTTGTCATAATCTGCATGCGTTCCAAACCATCTGATAAAAACCTTACCAAATTCATATTCAACTCTAACAACCAATCGATTTCTTTCTCTGAACGTTTTTGGAGACCCCGAAATATTGAGAAGATACTTACTCTGAAGTAAAAAAAAGACGCCATGATGTTTTTATATCTACATCATTATAGAAAAATATCAAACAAAGTCAATATCACTCCAACGGTTTTATAATTTGCGTGAATACCAAGGCCTGTAGTTCCCCCGTTTAAAAAACGAAAGTCCTCTACATTAGCGCCTTGCGGCACGAAAGAGGACTCTGGTCGGGGCGCCGAGATTCGAACTCGGGACCTCTTCAACCCCATTGAAGCACGCTACCTGACTGCGCTACGCCCCGACAGTGACGAAAATTATAGTCTATTCCCCGCAATGTTGCAAGCGAAAAATGGATCAATCCACAAATCGATATTTGAGCAAGGCCCAAATGGCTTCGAAGGCGTCGCTCAAGCCGATCTTTTTGCCCTCGTTGTAATCGCGCGGGTTGAAGGTGATCGGCACTTCGAAGATGCGCACGCCCCGCTTGAGGATCTTAGCGGTGAACTCGGGCTCGAATTCAAAGCGGCGGGCGTGCAGAGGCATGTCTTCGACGATCTCGCGCCGAAAGACTTTGTAGCCGGTCTCCATGTCGCTCAAGATGGTGTCATAAAGGATGTTGGTCATCAGAGTGAGCAGCTTGTTGGCGACCATGTGCCAAAACATGGCCACCCGCCGCGGCGCGCCTAAAAACCGCGAGCCATAGACCACGTCGGCCAGGCCTTCTTCGATAGGCTGGAGCAGCTCGGGGTAATCGCGAGGGTCATACTCCAGGTCGGCGTCCTGGATCAGGATCACGTCGCCGGTGGCATTTTTGATTCCCGTGCGGACGGCCGCGCCCTTGCCTTGGTTTTGCTCGTGGAGCAACACGTTGATGGCGCCTCGTCCATCCATCTCTTTGAGAATCTTTCGGGTTCCATCAACGGAACCGTCATCCACCAAGAGAATCTCATCCGCTAATCCGGTCTCCTGAACGCGCTTGATGATCTCTTCGATAGTATGAATTTCATTGTATATGGGCATAAGGACTGTAAGTTTCATGGCGGCGATTATACCGTATTTTCTCTCAAGCGACAGTGCTTTGACGGAAAGGTGCAGCGCATATTCCTCCGTGCTAGTCGTTCCCAACCGGGCGTGCTATAATCATGCTATCAAATGAATATTAAAATACACAAATGTGAGACAAGTTATGAACTCATCCAATCAATCAGCAAGACGAGAAACCAAAAGCTCTCGCTTCGTCCCTCCCCCGATCACCAAAGTTAGCGACACAGGCTTATCAGAACTCTGGCTGCAAGACCTGGCTCTCAAGGTATTGTACTTTCAAGGCTATCTTTCGGGATTTCAAATTGCCGAAGCGATGGCCTTGCCCTTTGCCGGGGTGATGGATCAGGTCTTGAACTCGCTCAAACGGGAGAAATTTGTCGAGGTGAAGTCCTCCCAAATGGGGCTCGGCGAAGGCTCGTACCAATATGCCATCACGGGAGCAGGCATCAACCGGGCCCGAGAAGCGCTGGAACGAAGCCAATACGCCGGGCCCGCGCCGGTTCCCCTGGAGATTTACACTCGCTCGGTCAAGCGGCAACAACGAGGGCGTTTGCGCGTCACGCACCGAATCCTGCGTAAGGCGCTTTCGCATCTCGTCCTCAACCAGAGCATCTTCCAGCGAATCGGGCCAGCCGTCAATTCCGGCACGTCGATCTTTTTGTATGGCCCTCCGGGAAATGGGAAAACCAGCATCGCCCAGGCCATCGGCAAGATGGTCCTGAGTACAACCATGTACATTCCCTACGCGCTCTATATCGACGGCCAGGTCGTCAAATTGTACGATACGGTCAATCACCAAAAAGCTCCTGATAAACATACCACCGATCGCGGGACCGGCTCCCTTCGGGCTGGGTCTCGCCGCGACACCCGCTGGGTGCTGATCCGGCGGCCCTTCATCATGGTGGGCGGCGAATTGACCCTGGAAGGGCTCGACTTGGTTTTCGACGATGTCAATAAATATTATGAAGCCCCCTTCCAGGTCAAGGCCAATGGAGGCATTTTGTTGATCGACGACTTCGGCCGCCAACTTGTCCGCCCCCGGG
Organism: uncultured Anaerolineales bacterium; assembly: GCA_964544065.1. GTDB lineage: Bacteria > Chloroflexota > Anaerolineae > Anaerolineales > UBA11858 > JAYELX01. The sequence goes on from CAZJBA010000218.1 coordinate 2,404, forward strand.
ACTTGCTCAACCGCTGGATCGTGCCGCTGGAAAACCGAATCGATTATCTCACCTTGCATACGGGGCGCAAATTAGAGGTGCCATTCGATGTATTGGTCGTTTTCTCTACCAACTTGCCGCCCAAAGACCTCGTCGACGAGGCTTTCTTGCGACGACTTCGCCACAAGATCGAGGTAACCGATCCTAGCTATGAAGAATATCGCGAGATTTTCAAGCGGGTTGCCAAGGGCAAGGGTGTGACCTACCGCGATCAAGGCTTAGCCTATTTGCTGCAAGAATGGTACATCAAACGCGATCGCAATTTACGCGCTTCCCACCCACGCGACATTTGCAATCAAATCCTCGACATTGCCGGTTTCTTATCGCTGGAACCGGTCATGTCAAGAGAGCTGATTGACCGCGCCGCGGCGGCATATTTCGTCAAACTCTAACCATGTACGCTAACTTGCCCCAGCCGACCATTTTCGCTCATCGAGGAGCGTGCGCATACGCGCCGGAAAACACGCTGGCTGCTTTTCATTTAGCCATCCAACAAGGGGCCGATGCCATTGAGTTAGATGCCAAGTTGTCGGCCGATGGATATGTGGTCATCATCCACGACCAAACCGTTGATCGCACCACCAATGGGAGCGGAAAAGTCGGTGACTTGTCACTGGCCGATTTGAAAGCCCTGGATGCCGGTAGCGCTTACGACGAGGCCTTCCGCGGGGAGGAGATTCCCACCCTGGAGGAAGTATTGGCAGAGATGGGGCAGAAGATCTTTCTGAACATCGAGTTGACCAATTATGCAAGCCTCACCGATGCGCTACCGGAGCAGGTCGCCGCGTTGATCAAGAAATATGGATTGGATGAACAAGTATTGGTCTCATCGTTCAACCCGATCGCCTTACACCGGTTTCATCAACGCGCACCCCACATTCCCCTGGGTTTGTTGGCCTGGCAAGGGATTGCCGGCGCTTGGGCGCGATCTCCCCTCGGGCGTTGGATTCGCTATCAAGCCCTGCATCCCGCCTTCCAAGACACGACTCCCCGCTTGATCGCCCGGAAACAAAGCCTGGGGTACCGCGTCCACGTTTATACCGTCAATCATCCTAAAAAAATCGCCCGATTAATCCAGTGGGGCGTGGACGGCGTCTTTACCGATGACCCCGCCCTGGCGCGCCGCACAATCGAAACAGAAACGGAACAATGAAACTTTCGGAAGCCACACCCGCGGAAATCATGATCACGTGCATGGCTCGCCAGATCGAGGACGGCGAACTTGTGGCCCAGGGTATCGCCACGCCGCTGGTATCGGCAGCATATCTGCTGGCAAGATACACCCACGCGCCAAATTTATATTTCGCCTCGGCGGTTGGGCAGGGGATTTGCCGCCGCCCTGCCCCGTTGAGTATCACCAAGATCGAATCTTTGTGGCTGGATCGCTCTTTGACCAATATCGGATTTGTGGGCGCGGCCGCCGACATTTTGCCCAACCTGCGCCCGAAGGAATTTTTTCGCCCCGGCCAAGTCGACGCCCAGGGCAACTTCAATAATATCGCCTTCGGAGACAGCTACACCCATCCCAGGCTGCGACTTCCGGGCACAGGCGGCATTCCGGATGTGACCACGTTCATCAGCGATATTCACCTTTACGTGCCGAGGCACTCACGAGTAACCTTCGTTCCTGAACTGGATTTCCGCTCCGGGCTGGGGCATCATCCCGCTCGGATACACGGCCAAGGTCCCGTCTATTTGATCACCAATCTGGGCCAATTCGACTTTGCCAATGGGCGTATGCGTTTGATTTCGTACCATCCAGGCACGAGCATAAAACGCATTCAGACGAAAACGAAATTCGAACTCGAAATCGCCGCCGAGGTCGATGAAACACCGCCACCGTCCCAAGAAACATTGACCCTCATCCGAGAGAAAATTGACCCCTTGGGAATTCGCCGCCTGGAATTACTCAGCGGAGCCTCGCGCCGAACATTGCTCCGCCAGATTTTAGCGCAAGAACAAATGTAACCCACGAAGCCGGACGATTAATCAATATTTGGGTGGTGGTTAGACAGTAAGTGACGCTTAAAAGCAAGTAGACGAAAAAGCTCTAGCCGCCCTCCTCGGCGGCGGGGCTTCGGCGTGAGACTTCGGCGTGAGACTTCGGCGTGAG
>CAZJBA010000219.1:0-4554 GCA_964544065.1 uncultured Anaerolineales bacterium
TTTTATTCCCGCCATGCCGCCGCCATCAAGGCAATCCACCCCAAGATCAAGGCAACACCGCCTCCCAGGGGCAAATAACTCAAAGGGACAGGCCCAAGCATCACATCGCCTAACACGACCAGCAAATAAGAAACGCCTGAATAAAGAATGATTCCCAAGGTGAAAAACCATCCCGCCGCCCGCAACGTGTTAGCCCGATTCCACCACTGGGTAACCCCCCAGGCGATGAACACCAGGGCGATGGCATGATACATCTGGTAACGGATTGCCTTTTCCCATAATGCTATCCCCTCAGCAGAGACCACACCTTGTAATTCGGAGACACCAAATATACCTGCCGCAACGGCTAAGGCGGCCAAGGCCGCGCCCAATGCGTAGAAAAATCGTTCCATTTTATCCTCCTTGAGGGTAAACTTCTGTCAAACTACACAAGATTATAGCCTAACCTGGAAGCCCAAAACAAGTGCTGATTAACTCATTCGTTGGCGTGACGAAAATTATGCTAGAATGCATGTGGTAAAAACACGATCATGTTTTCGGATAAATAAACGCTTGACCTAGAACAAAATTGGAGGGAAGTATGTCTCTGGATATCGTCGTTGGCGCCCAATGGGGCGATGAAGGCAAAGGTCGCGTCGTCGATCTGCTCTCTGCGCAGGTGGATTACGTCGCCCGTTACAACGGCGGCGATAACGCCGGCCACACCGTGACGGTGGGTGACCAAATTTTCAAGTTGCACCTGGTCCCGTCAGGGATTATCTACCCACACACAACGGGCGTGATCGGGAATGGTCTGGTGCTCAATCTAAAAGTGTTGAGCGATGAGATCGACATGCTCCGAGACACGGGTGTCGAGATCAACCCCCAACGATTGCGCATCTCGCACGCCGCGCACATCATCACGCCAGGGCACCGGGCCTTGGATAAGGCGCGCGAGGAAGCCCGCGGGGCGGGGAAAATCGGCACCACGCTGCGGGGCATTGGCCCCACCTACCAACAAAAGGCAGAACGCTCCGGCCTGCGGATGGAAGCGATGCTCTCCGCCGAGGGCTTCAAACAAGCCGTTCGAGAACACATCGAGGCGGTCAACAAACAACTCGTCTCGCAATATGGCGCCGAACCCCTGGATGCCAAGGCCATTGCGAAAGAATACAGCGCGTATGCCGGGAGGCTGGCCTCCTACGTGACCAACGTCTCGACGTTGCTGACCGAGGCCTTGGAGAATGGAGCAAAGCTGCTGGCCGAAGGCGCCCAAGGCACGCTGCTGGATATCGACCATGGCACCTACCCGTATGTGACCAGCTCCACCCCCACGGCACCAGGCGCGCTGGTCGGCCTGGGATTGGGTCTTGGCCGGAGCGGCAGGGTCATCGGGGTGACCAAGGCGTTTCAAACCCGCGTCGGCGAAGGGCCCTTCCCTAGCGAGGTTTTCGGCGAGACGGCCACACGTTTGCGCGGCACGGGCGAAAACCCCTGGGACGAGTTCGGCACCACCACAGGGCGCCCGCGGCGGGTTGGCTGGCTCGATGGCGTCCTGTTGCGCTATGCTGTTCAGATCAACGGCCTGACCGAGCTGACCGTCACCAAAATGGACGTTCTCTCCGGGCTGGAGACGCTGCGGATTTGCACGGGCTACCGGAATGGCGATGAGACTCACGCCACCCTCCCGCTTGGTCCCACCGATCTGGCTTATGAGCCGGTCTACGAAGACCTCCCCGGCTGGGACATGGACATCATGGGCGTTCGCCAATGGCAGGATTTGCCCCAACAGGCGCGTGACTATGTCACCCAAATCGAAGTGGTGACCGGATTGCCGGTCAAGCTGGTTTCTGTCGGGCCGGAGCGAGAGCAAGTCGTCGCCCGAACCTGAGTCAAGATGAAAATTGTGCGCATCTTGCTGATCGTGCCGCTGCTGGCCGCTTGTTTGCCCACATCGGCGCCGACTCCGCTGCCAACCGAGACGCCCCCACCAACGGTGACGGCTACCTCGACAGTGATCTGGTTCCCACCAACGGAAACCCCCACCGAGGTAGCCATGATCGTCCCGTCCCTGACCCCGGAACTGCGCCCCGGGGTTGGCTCGCTCCTGCTCCAGGATGATTTCTCCCCCCCTCTTTCCTGGAGCACCCAAGAAACGGCCTCGACGAATATATCCGTGGACGGCGGGGAGTTGACCCTGGCGCTATCCCAGCCCGGCGGCTATCTTTACAGCATCCGCGAAGAGGCCCTGTTCAGCGATTTTTATGCCGAGATGACCGCCAGCACCAACTTGTGCAGCGGTCTGGACGAATACGGGCTGTTGATCCGTTACAACTCGCCGAGTAACTTTTACCGCTTCTCGCTCTCGTGCAACGGGCAAGTGCGGCTGGACCGGGTTTACAATGGGACGCCTTCTTCGCCCCAACCGTGGACAGCGAGCACGTCCGTTCCCTCCGCCGCGCCGAGTAGCTCGCGCCTGGGGGTGTGGGCGGTGGGTCAAGAATTGCGCTTTTTCATCAACGATCAGTATCAATTCTCTGCCACCGATCCGCTTTTCCCCAGCGGGGCGTTGGGCGTTTTCGTGCGCTCGGCGGGGGAAACCGCCGTGACGGTGAGCTTCTCCGACTTGGACGTTTATCGCATCGAACCATAGCACAGAGATTCTTTTATGACGGCTTCCATGTGGATCACCTTGGGCATCTTGATCGCGGCAATCTTGCTGTTCATCACCGAGTGGCTGCGGGTCGATCTCGTCGCCCTGCTTGTCGTCGTCGCCCTGATGCTCTCAGGCATCCTGACCACCGGAGAAGCGATCGCTGGCTTTGCCAACCCGGCTATCCTGACGATTGCATCGCTGTTCGTCATCGGCGGAGGGGTGATGCAAGTCGGCCTGGCCGGAAGGATCGGCCAACAGATTCTGTCCATTGCCGGGCAGAAGCAAAGGCGTCTGGTGGCGATGATTATGCTCACCGTGGCCCTGCTGTCTGGCTTTTTGAGCTCCACGGGCACGGTCGCTGTCCTGCTACCCGCGATCATCAGCCTGAGCCGTAACGCCCGGATCAGCCCTTCCAAGCTGCTGATGCCGCTTTCCTTCGGCGCGCTGCTCGGCGGCGCGATGACTCTGATCGGCACGCCCCCGAACATCATCGTCAATGATCTGCTCAGCGAGCATAATGTCCGGGCGTTTGCTTTCTTCGACTACACCCCGATCGGGATTCTCCTGCTCATCGCCGGGGTGGGCTTCATGCTCACCGTCGGCATTCGCTTGATGCCCGAGCACAAACCGCAAACCGAGTTGCACCGCATCGAGACGCCCGAAGAACTGGTCTCCATCTACCAATTGCCCGACAATCTCTACCGCTTGCGGGTGCGCCGCGCTTCGCCTCTGATCAACAAAACGCTGCAAGAAGCCAATCTGCGCCAAAAGTTCAACCTGACCATCCTGGAAATCCTGCGCTCGCCGGAGCCGAGGGAAGTGGCCAAGCTGGGCGAACGGCGGCTGATTCTGCAATCGGACAGTCTTGACTGCATCCCTCCCACGCCGGAAACCCTCATCCAGGCCGATGATATTCTCATCGCCCAGGGCAACCATCTCGATGTCAGCTACGCGGCTGCAAATCTAAATTTGGGCGTCCAACCGGCTCAAAGCGACGACCAGCAAACCCTGATCAGCGAGGAGGTCGGTGTCGCCGAGGTCTTGCTGCCGCCGCGCTCATCTCTGCTGGGCAAAACCATCGTCGAGGCTCGCTTTGGCACCTTGCACCATCTCACCGTTTTGGGCATCCACCGCTCCGGCGAGGAAACGCCGCTGGATTTCAAGGAGACCCGGCTCCGCTTTGGAGACACATTGCTGGTTCAGGGCCCGTGGAAGCACATTCGCACCCTGCGCAAGCGGCGCCGCGATTTCGTCGTCATGGGAGAGCCAGCAGCCATGTTCGGCGCGTCCAACCGCAAGCAAGCCCCGATCGCCCTGGCGATTGTCCTGGGCATGTTAGCGCTGTTGATCACCAACACCCTCTCCGTGACCTCGGCGAGCATGCTGGCAGCCCTGTCCATGATCTTGACCGGCTGCCTGACCATCGATGATGCCTACGCCAACGTAGACTGGAAAAGCATCGTGCTGATCGCCGGGATGCTGCCGATGAGCACGGCGCTGCAAAAAGTGGGGCTGGTTGAGCAAGCTGCCGGTGGTTTGACAAGCGCTTTTGGAAACCTGAGCCCTTTGGTCATCCTGAGTGCCTTATTTTTGCTCACATCGGTGTTCACCCAGGTGCTCTCGAACACGGCCACGACGGTCTTGATCGCCCCCGTCGCCTTGGCCTCGGCGCAAAAGCTCGGCGTTCAACCGCACGCCTTCATGATGACCGTCGCCGTCGCCGCGTCGATGGCTTTCGCCTCCCCGGTGGCCTCCCCAACCAACACGCTGGTGATGGGCGCGGGGGATTACCAGTTCAGCGATTACATCAAGGTCGGCGCGCCTATGATTGTGGTAACCTTGATCATCTGCGTGCTGGTGATGCCATTGCTGTGGCCTTTTTAAGGCGACGCCACTCCGCGGGAAGACGCTGCGTGACT
>CAZJBA010000220.1:0-4550 GCA_964544065.1 uncultured Anaerolineales bacterium
GATGGGATTCGAACCCATGATAAAGGTTTTGCAGACCTCTGCCTTACCACTTGGCCACGTCGCCATAAAAAAACTTGGCTGAAGCAAAATGGCTGATACCAGCCATCTTTCATCAGCCATTTTTCTCGAGAGCGGGCGACGGGATTCGAACCCGTGGCCTTCTCCTTGGCAAGGAGACGTTATACCACTTAACTACGCCCGCAAAGTTCCAGTTGGAGTGCCGAGAGCCAGAATCGAACTGGCGACACCGCAATTTTCAGTCGCGTGCTCTACCAACTGAGCTATCTCGGCCTGAAGGCCTATTACCTCAACAAGTGGCTAAAATTGTACACGCCTCATGGTGGGTTGTCAAGTTCAGATGCGGGTTTAGGTACCAACTTCCCGTTGACGTTATCCCGTCACCGTGCTATGATTTTGAAAGCATGTTTAATGAGGGATTTGTTGCAACGCTAATATCTTGATTGATTACTTTCCCACAAAGTGCCTGCCATTATCCTTGTTTTTGTTTCTATCATACATTTTAGCCTCATGGTGTAGAGATTCTCGTTGTTACATAGGATAAAGCGAGCGCAGGTAGTTTGTGCTCGCTTTTTTGTTATTATTGATTGGCTTCCCTGAAAAAAGCTCCTAGCTCCCGTCTCCGGGTGCGGAAATTGGCCCGAGAATGGCCTTTGAGCACCTTTTTTCAGTGGACCTTTGATTTAGGAGTACAATGATGAGTACTGATTTTTTTTCTCGACTTGTTGGTATGTTTGTCTTTGCAGCCCTGCTTGCTTCCTTGGCGAGTCTTATGGATGGAGAAATTTTTCCGCAGTCTCAGGCGTTTTACGCTATTGTTTTGGGGTTGTTTGGCGCTTTGGTTGGTTTAATCGTGACGCCCTATCTTACCACTCGGCCGATACGGGCCTTGCGGGCTTTGCTCAGGCGAGTAGAAACTCAAACGCTGCTGGCGGCCTTGGTCGGTTTGATTGTGGGGTTGGTCATTGCCGTGCTTTTGTCTTTCCCCCTCTCTCTGCTTCCGCGACCCTTTGGTCAAGTTTTGCCCTTTGTAGCGGTACTGGTAGTCAGCTACTTTGGTGTCGCTATTTTTGTGATGCGCCAGCATGACATATTTTCCATCTTTCGGGGTCGTTTTGTGAGGGCAGAATCAGTGGATCGGGTGGATGATTCCGGCTTGGGAAGGAAAATATTGGTAGATACCAGCGTCATTATCGATGGGCGGATTGCCGATATTGCTCGGACGGGATTCCTAACCGGCTCGTTGTTGATTCCGAGATTTGTGCTGAACGAATTACAACACATCGCTGATTCCGCTGATGGCCTGCGCCGCCAGCGTGGGCGCCGCGGCATGGAAATCTTGTCCCAATTGCAAGAGGACACGACCGTCCCCGTTCAAATTAGCGATATTGATGTCGAGGGCACCAATGAGGTAGACGATAAATTGGTCATTTTAGCCCGTCAACTCAGCGCTCCCGTTTTGACCAACGATTACAACCTCAATCGAATCGCCGAGTTACAGGGTGTCCCGGTTCTCAACGTCAATGAGCTTGCCAATGCTGTCAAAGCGGCTTTGCTACCGGGTGAGGTGATCAAAGTAAACGTGATCCAAAAAGGGAAAGAAGCTCGTCAAGGCGTTGGCTACCTTGATGATGGCACCATGGTTGTGGTTGAGAATGGTGTTAATTATTTGCAAGAAGAAATCGATGTTGTGGTTACCAAAGTGTTACAAACAGCCGCTGGCCGTATGATTTTTGCTGGTCCGAAAGAGGCATCCCAATGACAATTCAAATTTATAATACGCTCTCTCGAGAAAAAGAACCTTTTGAGACCGTTCAGCCTGACAAGGTTCGCATGTATGTCTGCGGTCCAACCGTGTATGATAAAGCCCATGTCGGCCACGCCATGTCTGTTCTGGTCTTCGATGTCATCCGTCGTTATTTGGAATATCGTGATTATCAAGTTCGTCACGTCATGAATTACACTGATGTCGATGATAAGATCATCCAGCGCGCTCTGATCGAAGATGTCGATCCTTCCGAGTTGGCCGAAGCATATGTGCAAGAATTCAAACAACATCTCGAAGACTTAAATGTCCTGCCCCCCACGGTGTCTCCCCATGCAACAGAGGAGATTGGTCACATCATCGAGATGGTGCAGGGATTGATCGAGAGAGGATATGCCTATGAGGCGGACGGCGACGTCTATTTTTCGGTCAGCGAGGATGAGGACTATGGCAAACTTTCGGGGCGTCAACTTGAAGACATGCGTTCGGGCTATCGCATCGATGTCGACGAGCAGCGCAAACGGAGCCCGATGGATTTCGCCCTCTGGAAAAAGGCCAAGCCTGGTGAACCCTCTTGGGAGAGTCCTTGGAGCGAAGGTCGCCCTGGTTGGCACATTGAATGCTCGGCCATGAGTTATTATCATCTCGGCGAGCAAATCGACATTCATGGCGGCGGCAATGACCTTGTCTTTCCCCATCATGAAAACGAAATCGCTCAAACAGAGAGTCTCACGGGCAAATCTTTTGCCCGTTACTGGGTCCACAACGGCATGATGCAATTGTCGGGCGAGAAGATGTCCAAATCGTTGGGAAATTTGGTCACCATCGAGGAATTTCTCGCTGACCATGAAGCCGATGTGTTGCGTATGCTGGTGCTCAATTCCAATTATCGCAGCCCCTTGAAATTTAGCGATGAAACCGTTGGCCATGCCGAAAAAGCATTGGAGCGACTCCGCTCTGCTTTGCGACCGGCCTCCCCGCAAGCGGATGCGCCCCAACCCGCCCTTTTGCGCGCCCAGATTGAAACAACCCGGCAAGGATTTGTCGAATCCATGGATCAGGACTTCAACACCGCTGGCGCCCTAGGCCATCTTTTTGATTTAGTCCGGGCGATCAATCAGGCTCGCGATCAAGGTGTCACCTCGGAGGCTATCCATGAAGCCCAAGATGTTTTGTTAGATTTGACCGGCGTACTTGGCTTGCGGCTCGAACACACTCGCAAAGCCACTGATGAGATCGATCCTTTTATCGATTTGCTGGTTGAGGTACGCACGGAGTTGCGCCAACATAAACTTTGGGAGCTGTCGGATCACATCCGTGACCGCTTGGAGCAGCTTGGAGTCACCCTGGAAGATGGCAAAGATGGTACCATCTGGCATTGGTAGTCGGGCAGACCCTTTATGAAAGAGTGGATTATCGGTCGAAATCCGGTCTACGAAATCTTGCGGGCTGGACGCAGAGACATTTTTCGCCTTTTGGTCGCCAGCAACGCGGACGACAAGCGCCATTTGGCTGATGCCTTGGACCTGGCGCACCAACACGGTGTTCCCGTGTCGCGCGTCGGGCGTGATCGCCTCGACTCTCTGCATCATCATCACCAAGGGGTTGCCTTAGAGGTTGGAGCCTATCCCTACGAGACCATGGATGATATTTTCGGCTTGGCTGCTTCTCGCGGGGAACCGGTCTTTTTGTTGATATTGGATACCCTCCAAGACCCTCGCAATCTGGGTACCCTTCTGCGCACAGCCGAAATTGTGGGGGTGCATGGCGTCTTGCTTCCCTTGCGGCGTACGGCGACTGTGACTCCGGCAGTGGTGACGACCTCCTCCGGTGCAAGTGAACATCTTTTGATTGCGCAAGCCAATTTGGCTCGCACGATCGACGAAATCAAAGCCGAAGGGCTTTGGGTTTATGGATTGGACGGTTCCCCCCAGGCTAAATCACTCCCCGATGTCGATCTCAGCGGGTCGGTTGCCTTGGTGGTGGGGAACGAAGGCAGCGGCATGCGACCTTTGGTGCGAAAATCTTGTGACGTTTTGTTGCGCTTGCCCATGCGTGGGCGCGTTGATTCGCTCAATGCCGCTGTTGCCGGTTCGGTAGCCCTCTATTTTGCCTGGGAAGCGCGCCAATTCTCTTGTTAGACCATTGACGTTTATTTTGAATCCTGTTAGACTTGCTTTTTGTCGGTAGCCGAAAGGTTGCCAACCTTGCTGCTGACTGGCCCATCTGGTATAATGCGCGCGTTCTCCCATGAGCGATGCGGAGTTTTAGGACGTTTAAATTCTGTTTGCCGACGTAGCTCAATCGGCAGAGCAGCCGCCTTGTAAGCGGCAGGTTACGGGTTCGATTCCCGTCGTCGGCTTCGATGATGTTCGTCAGATGGTTTGGCTTGTCATTTCTTGGAAACAAGGAATGACGTTTTGATGATATACAGAGAATATGGGCGGATACCGAAGTGGCCAAACGGGGCTGACTGTAAATCAGCTGGCACTGCCTTCGGAGGTTCGAATCCTCCTCCGCCCACCTGATCCGATCGACAAGAATTGATATGCTTTGTCGGCGGTTTGCTAGGTAGGAGACTAGCCCACATAGCTCAGTGGTAGAGCACATTCTTGGTAAGAATGAGGTCACGGGTTCAAATCCCGTTGTGGGCTCTTCTCAACAAGATCGATGTAGGATGACAAGGTTGATATTTAGTAGGAGTGAATGAGTATGGCAAAAAAGACATTTGTACGCGACAAGCCGCACTTGAACGTGGGAACCATGG
>CAZJBA010000221.1:0-4548 GCA_964544065.1 uncultured Anaerolineales bacterium
GATCGCCCCGCACACTTCAACAAGTTCAGTGTGCTATTTCGCCTTCGTCGAAGATTTCTACGAAGATTAGCGCAACTGGCTGCCGCGGTAGCCGAGGATGTTGCGGGCCACCACCAGCCGGTTGATCTGGCCGGTGCCCTCGTACAGGTCGGTGATCTTGGAGTCGCGGAACCACTTCTCCAGCAGGTGCTCGCGGCTGTAGCCCAGCGGACCGAGCAGGGCGACCGCCTTCTGGGTGATCTTGACGACGATGTCCCCGGCCTTGACCTTGGACATGGAGGCCTCTTTGGGGTTGTGAATCTTGTTGTCGGCCATCCACAACGCTTTGATCACCAAGAGCCAGGCCGAGCGGAGCATCACCTCCATGTCGATGACTTCTTTCTCGATGTGGGTCAGCTTCTGGCGCGGCGTGCCGTAGCGGATTTCGATCCCAGCTTCGTCGAGCTTCTCCTTGACGAACTCCAGCGTGGCCCGGGCGATGCCCACGGCCTGCGCCGCCACGATCGGGCGGGTGGCGTCGAAGGTGGCCATGGCGCCTTTGAATCCCTTGGTCGTCTTCTTGACCGTCGGGCTGCCCAGGATGTTATCGAAGGGGATGCGGCAATCTTGCAGCACGATCGAGACCGTGTCGCTGGCCCGGATGCCCAGCTTGTGCTCCATCTTGGTCACCTTGCAGCCGGGCGTCCCCGCTTCGACCACGAAGGAGCGCAGCCCGGCCCGTCCGGCCTCGGGGTCGATCGTGGCCCAGACGACGGTGAAACCGTTTGAGTCGACCATGGCTTTGTGGCCGGCGGTGACGAAGATTTTTTCGCCGTTCAAGACCCATTCGTTGGTCTCTTCGTCCAATTCTGCCGTGGCGCGGATGGCCGAGACATCCGACCCGGCCTGGGGCTCGGTCATCGCCATGGCGTCGAAGGTCGGCTCGTCGCCCATGAAGCGGGTCAGGAAACGCTTCTTCTGTTCCGGGGTGCCCGCCGCGGCCACCGCCGCAGAACCCAGCATCCCGCCAGGGATGCACAGGTACATGCCCGCATCGCCCCAGGAGAGCATCTCGACCATGTGGGCCAATCGCTGGTAGTTGATTGGGGGGTGTTTTTTTTCTTTCGCTTTTTTGTCTGCCTTTTCCACATCTTTTTTCTCGTCGGGAGCCATCGAGATTCCGCCCATGGATTTGACCGCCGTGTGCATGAAGTTGATGTAATCCCAGGGGATCTCGTGCTCGTGTTCGTCGTAGTAGCGGGAGACAGGCCGCATCATGTTCACTGCGACCGTCTCGACCACGTTGTTCATCTGCTTGATCGGTTTGGGGGCTTCAAAATCAATCATTTTCATCTCCTTATTACCGACATTTTTGGACACGGAACGCCAACGCAAAGCGCGCCTACGGCGATGGCGTGCCTCCGGCAACACTAATTTTCACGGAATTTCTTTACTCGAATGATGGATTATTTTTAAAACAAGAGTAACTACTCCGGTATGTCACTGCGAGGGACGTTTTTCCCCGAAGCAGTCTCCTAGGCGCTCCAGGAGATTGCTTCAGCGGAAAAAACACCGCTTCGCAATGACATTTCAGGGGTAGGCTTAGTTACAAACAAGAAAACTTCCGTGTCGCCGAGGCGTGCTTTGCATTCCGTGTTCATCCGTGTACTAATGAGAACTCTTCGGAACTAAACCATTGCCAGTCCGCTAAAGGTCGCAAAGCCGCGGCCGTTGCGCATCCACAATTCGACGGGATGCTCGCGGATGTAGCCGTGCCCGCCGAGAATCTGGACGGCCCGGTCGGTGACCATCATGGCCATGTCGGCGGCGCCGTTCAGGGCCAGGTAGGCTTGCTTGCTGGCCTCTTCGTCGCCTCGATCCAGCATCCAGGCCGCTTCCCAAACCAGCAGGCGGATGGCTTCGATCTCGGTGCCCATCTCGGCCAGCATGAAGGCGATGGCCTGCTTCTGAGCCACCTTGACGCCGAACACCTCGCGGTCTTTGGCGTATTCGACGGCGTAATCGAAAGCCGCCTTGGACATGCCCACCGCCATGGCTGCCAGGGCGACATTCGAAGATGCCATGATCGGGGCGAAGTCGTGGCCCTCCGGCCCGCCGAGGCGGTTCTCCGCCGGGACGCGCACCCCATCGAGCGTGACGGGGTAGAGCGGCAGGGCGTTCAGGCCGAGCAGCTTCTGGCGCTCGCCGACCTCCAGGCCCTCAGCGTCTCCGGGCACGATGAAACCCTGAGTCTGGCCGTCGAGCTGGGCGTACACCAGCATGGCCTCAGCCGTCTCGGCGAAGGGGACGTAGGCTTTCTCGCCGGAGAGGACATAGGCGCCATCATCGGAAACAGCCTCCGTGTTGAGATCGTGAGGGTCGAAGTCGAACTGGGGCTCCATCAACGCGGCGGTGTAGGGCTTCCACTCCATTTCGATCACAGGCGGAATCCAGGCCTGTTTTTGTTCTTCACTCCCCTGTAATAAAATTGGCGTGGCGAAGGTTCCCGGCGCCAAAACGGCCAGCGCGCCGGAGAGATCGCCGTAGGCAAATTCCTCCGCCGCCAACACGCCGGTGACCGCCGAGCGCTCGCCAAAGCCGTGATACGCTGCGGGGATGGATGCTTGCAGGTAGCCCAATTCCCAGCCTTTTTCGATCAGTTCGGGTGGGAGTTGGGCCTCTTCGTCGGCATCGCGGGCGGCCGGTCCCAGGTCGTTCTGGGCGTACCGCTGGATGGCATCGACCAACATTTTTTGTTCTTCCGTGGGTTGGAAAGAATACATAAGAACCTCCAACAAATCAATCGTAAGCATTCAATGGCTTTGAGCATGCTCAATCCGGGCAAAGCTCAAGCCGCCGTCTTTCGCCAAGCATACTCGTAGGAGTACGGCGGCGTGACGCCGCCTGGAGCGTTCTGATAGTTTATCGCTCAACCGTTTGATAGCGAATCGGCCCCGGCCCGGCGATGATGCTGGCGATCTGGCCGCGCTGGCTCAAATACTCGACGTGGGCGCCGGCTTCCTCCAAGGCGAGCAGCACGTTGTAGCCGTGAACCTCTCCGAACAGGGCGTCTGAGGCCTCCAAAACGCTGTGGGGTTGTGAGAAAAAGTCGAGCAGTTGGGTTAGTCTTTGGGTATGCACCTCCTTGATGGCTTCGATACGGGCAGGGAGATCGCTGATCGGGGCGTTGTGCCCGCCTAAGGTAAGCCGAATCCCGGGACTCCATTGGAGCAGGGCGTCCAGGGAGTGCAGGTAATGACTCAGCCCGGTGTGGGGGACGAGCTGTTCCGGGGCCTGGTGCGGGCTGATCTCGGCGAGGATGTGATCGCTGCTGAAGAGCACGTCCTCCAGGCGGATGACCACTTGTCCGGCACAATGCCCGGGGACATGGAGCATCTCGAACGGCCCCAGGCGCATCTGCTCGGCCTCGTAGGTGAAGTCCACCGCCACCGGGCGATAGTTCAATTTGGTCAGCCCGTAGAGTTGGACCAGTTCGGCCACTCGCTCTGGCTCGACTCCGGCTTCGGCCAGGAAGGTTTCCAGCCGCCGGGAGACCTGGGCGATGCGGCTCTCGGTGTCGGTCAGGTTGAGGCAATCGAGTTCGTGAACGCCGATGCGGGCGCTGCTGTTCTCGGCGACGAAGGTGCAGCCGCCAAAATGGTCGATGTGCCCGTGGGTGACCAACACGTGGGTGAGGTCGCCGAGCTTAATCGGCAGGTTCCACTCGGCGCTGGCCTGCTTGAACCCGGCCTGGAGATGGGCGTTGTTGTGGCCAAACCCGGAGCCTGTGTCGATCAGGACGCAGAAGTCATTGGTGAGGACCAGGTAGGCGTAGGCCCAGAAGTCGGGAAAAGCCTCTAGCGGAATCTGGGCGATCGGCGCGCCGGATGCGCTTTGGAAGAACCTGGCCCCGTCGCTGGTCGGCGCTTGCCGCACGGTCAGGGCTGGTTTCATGGCTGCTCCTCCCTTGGTAATAGGCCCCGCAGGAGCAGATCGACAAATTGGTCGGCGATTTGCACGGGGGTGAGGGGCCCGTCGGGCCGGTACCAGGTGATGGTCCAGTTCATCAGCCCCAACAGTGCCCGGGCGGCCTGGGCCGGGTCGTCACATTCGAAGGCGCCGCTGTTGACACCCTCCTCAATCACATCGCGCCACAACCTTTCGAAGCGGTCGCGGCGGGGCAGGTGGCGGCTGTGCAGTCCCGGTGAGAGGGAGCGGTGTTCAAGCAGCAACACAGCGGCCAGTTCGCCATCTTCGGCCAAGGTCTGCAAATAGGTGCGCATAGCCAATCGGAGTTTTTCCGGCAGCGGCGCGTCCGCTTCAATCGCCTTGCTGACCTGCTCGATGACCAGGTCCAAAGCCTGATCGAGCACCGCCAGGAGAATCTCCTGCTTGCTGGCGATATGGTGATACAGGCTGGCCTTCTTGCGCCCGACCGCCTCGGCGATATCCTGCATCGAGGTGGCGTGGTAGCCCTTCTGGCTGAAGATTTGGGCAGCGGCTGTATGGATTTGTTGGCGTGTGATCATGGCAAAAACCTACCGACCGGTTGGTAGTTCGATTGTAGCG
>CAZJBA010000222.1:0-4410 GCA_964544065.1 uncultured Anaerolineales bacterium
GGAGTGCCATCGAAATCAGTCAAAACGCCACTCTGCTGGGCGGCGCTTCGTGGCTGACTACGAGCGACACAATTCTGTCAGAGTCGGGGTATAATTATAATGAACGGGTCAAATTTTCTCATCGAACACATAGAACACTTCCCAGATTCCCCATGAAACCTGATGTCCCTATTCGCGTCGAAAATCTGTCTTTCCGCTACCGCGACCGACAAGAGCTAGCCATCGAAGATATCGCTTTCTCCGCCCGGCAGGGTGAGATTTTATTGATTGCCGGGGCGAGCGGATGCGGCAAGACCACCCTGATCCGCTGCATCAACGGTTTGATTCCCAACAGCTACAAGGGGGAGAAGAGCGGGCGGATTTTCTTTTATGGGGAAGATATCGACGGATGGCCGCTGGCGCGCATTTCCCAGCAAGCCGGCACCGTGCTACAAGACCCGGAGCGCCAGATTCTGGGCACCACCGTGCTCAACGAGGTCGCCTTTGGCCTCGAGAATCTGGGCCTGCCGCGGGAGCAGATCATCAACCGGGTCGACCAGGCCCTGGCACATCTCAAGATCACCCACCTGCGCGACCGTGAGACCTTCAACCTGTCCGGAGGGGAGAAACAAAAAGTCGCTCTGGCAGGGGTGCTGGCCATGGAGCCGAGTCTGCTCTTGTTAGACGAACCCCTCGCCAGCCTGGATCCGGCCAGCGCCCAGGAGACCCTCGACACGGTGCGCATGTTGGCCAATGAGGGCATAACCGTGTTGTTGGTCGAGCACCGCGTCGAGGACGTGCTCAGAATCAACCCAGACCGAATCTTGTTTATGCAAGAGGGCCAAATCCGTTACCTGGGCGATCTGCCGGGGTTAATAGAGGTAGTGGACTACCATGAGGTCAAGCTCCCGGCCGAGATGGTCATCGCCAGGGCCAAAGGAGATGACCCCCCGCCAGCGCTAGACGTGCTACCCAGCGTCAGCGACGAAGAGCGGCTCCCCCTGGTGCAATTCCGAGATGTGGCCTTTGGCTACGGCGACGAGGGAGTCGAGGTGCTCCACAGCGTCACTCTAGACATCAACCGCGGCGACGTCATCGCCATCTTGGGACCCAATGGAGCCGGGAAGACGACCCTGGTAAAACACGCTATCGGTTTGCTCGAACCCAACTCGGGCCAGGTACTGGTCGAAGGGCGCGATACCCGCAAAGCAACTGTGGCCCAAATCGCCAGCACGCTTGGGTACGTGTTTCAAAGTCCCAGTCACATGCTCTTCGCACCGACGGTGCGAAAGGAATTGGCCTTTGGCCCGACCAATCTCAAGCACCCGCCGGAACAGATCGAAAAGGAGGTGGACGAAGCACTTGAGATCGTAAACTTAACCGCTAAAAAAGATGATCCCTCGCTGGCGCTTTCTTTCGGCCAGCAAAAACGTGTCAGCATCGCCGCCATTCTGGCCATGCGTTCACGCATCCTGGTGATGGACGAGCCCACCGCCGGTCAGGACTACGAGAATTACATCAGCTTCATGGATTCGATTCTGACCATGCCAGGTTTCGAGGCGATCCTGTTTGTCACCCACGACGTGGATATGGCCGTCATCTACGCCAACCGCGTCATCATCGTCGCCGACGGCGATGTGGCCGCCGATGGCCCCCCGGAGCAAGTCTTGGCCGACCTGGGTTTGCTCAAGGATTGTCGCCTGGTGCCGACCTCCCTGTTGGGAGCCAACCTGGAGCGAAGCACGAGAATCGAGCGGTTCATGCGCGCCGAAGCGCTGGCACATATTTAGGTTCTATCCGTAAATTGTGGCCCTATGCTCCAGGCGGCGTCTCTGCCGCCGAGGACGGCGGCTTGAGCTATTTGCGGATAGGCGCAAATTATTCTTTGGTTCTTCGATTTAGGAAAGGAGTTTGAGAGATGGATAAGAGACTTCAATCGATTTTATGGACCCTTGTTGCCACCCTGGTCGTTTTCCTGCTGCTGATCTATGTCGGCGGCACAGTCATGGGGGTGGAACGCTTGCAAACGGGGGAAAATCCCGTTTTGCGCTTTGTATTCGTGATCATCGGCCTGCTGCTGGCCCTTCTGGTCTACTACCTGACCCGTGAGCATGAGGCCTGGCAGGTGGGCACCCGCGAGGTCGTCTGGATGGCCATTGGCGCAGCCCTGTACGCCGTTTTCTCCTGGGTGTTCAACGGCACGGTCTTCGTCGTCCCCTCGCTCAGCCAAGTATCGCTGCGACCGGCTGTGGCCATTCCGATGTTCTTTGGCTATACCTTCGGTCCCGTGGTCGGATTCTTCTCCGGCGCGGTCGGCAACATGTTCGGCGATGCCCTGACCGGATTCGGGCTCTCGCCGCAATGGAGCGTGGGCAACGGCCTGATCGGCTTCGTCGCCGGCATGGTCATGCTCTTCAAGAACAAGAAGAAGAGCATGGACACCGTTCTGTGGATCAGCGCGGCTCTTTCCGCTATCGCTGTGCTGCTGTTCTTGCTTAACCGGGGCCAAGCCAACATGATGTTCTTCGATCCGGCCAACAACATTTTCGGCGATGCCACCATCACCTGGTTTGCTGGCCTATCCATTGTGATCGGCTTTGTGCTGGTGTTGATCGTGCGCTTTGCCTTCGGTGAAAACATCGATATCGCCGCGGCCGTGACCTGGGGCATGCTCGGCAACCTCATCGGGATCGGCTTTGCCGCCATTTCCGACATCTGGATCAACGGCTTCTCGCCCGCAGCCGCCATCGTCGGCGAGTTCCTGCCCGCTGCCGGCCCCAACCTGATCTTCGCCGCCATCCTGGTCCCGCTGCTGGTCGCCGCTTATGACGCCGTTCAGCGGCAGTCGGGCCGTTAACCGTTCTTAGCTAGTCGCAGGTCTCCTGACCCCGACAGCATCTCGACCGCAGGTCTCCTTTTCGTAAATTGGGAGACCTGCGGTCAAAGCGTGTGTTCGATCTGGCACCCCCAGGGTGTGCTGCGAGAAGACCCGCACACATCAAATCCGTGCTTTATTGCCAGTGACCGGCTCTTCTGCCGGTCACTGGCAACCCTAAATTCCTATGCTTGTAACCTGGCGCTACCGCGACCGCAAATCCCTAATCCAATGGTTTGACCCGCGCGCGTGGCTAATCTTCTATGGCTGCTTCCTGGCCTCGACGCTTTTCTTCTGGGATGTCCGTTTTCTGACTCCCTTGCTGGTGATCGCCTTGATCACTTTATTCACCTCGGGCGTGACCTGGCGCGAGATGCGCCGCGCCTTCTTATTTATCGGCGGATTCATCTTTTTCTTCGCCTTTTTGACCTTTTTGACCGGCCGCGGCGGCATGGAAGTCTACGAGCAAGAGCACCTCATCCGCAGCCTGGAAGCGCCCTTCAAAATCCTGGGCTGGCGCCCCACGCTCAAGATCACCGTGGAACGGCTTTTCTTCGCCCTGAGTCAGTTGGTGCGCGTCTTCAGCATCGCCGTGATGACCATCTTGATTCCCTACTCGCTCGACCCGGCCTATTACGGCGTCACCTTCCGCGGCCTGGGGCTGCCCGACAAGATTGCCTACGCCATGGATTTGACCATGCGCTTCATCCCCACCTTTGGACGCGATTTCCAATTGACCATGGATGCCCAGCGCGCCCGCGGCTACGAACTCGACAAGATCGAGGGGGGCTTGATTCAGCAGGTGCGCAAGCTGGCTCCCATCATGGTGCCGGTGACCATCCATGCGATCATTGGCAGCGAGGACATCATCGACGCGATGGATTTGCGCGCTTTCGGCATCGGGCCGCGCACCTGGCTGCGAGAACTGCATTACCAAACCAAAGATCGGGTCTTGATCGGATTTGGCATCTTCCTGTTGCTGCTCTCTATCACTTTGCTCTTTATCGGCTACGGCGATTTCTGGGTTCCGCCAGCCTTGATCTAGGCAGTGAGTGGTGAATAGGAAAGGTGTCTTCAGAGTCTAGTTTTTTATGTCCCGGTCAATAATGCCCAAAAACCCCCACCAAAAGCGCTCTTTCCCTACAGCAGTTCGCCACGCTCTGGATGGCTGGTGGCGTTTGTTGCGCACCGAGCGGAACGCCCGCGTTCATGCTGCCTTCAGCGTTGCCGTTGTGGCCATGTGCGCCTGGCTGCGCCTTCCCCGCCAAGACTGGGCCGTGATCATCTTGACCATCGCCCTGGTGTGGGCGGCCGAAGCCTTCAACACCGCCCTGGAAGCCCTGACCGACCTGGTCAGCCCGGAGCAGCACGAGCTGGCCAAAATCGCCAAAGATGTCAGCGCCGCCGGGGTGTTGATCGCAGCAGGGGCCGCGGTCGTTATCGGTGTTTTAATTTTGGGGGCGCCGTTGTGGCAGAAGCTTGTTCTCATTTTCTCACCTCGCTGATCCCCACATATGTTGATTTCGTCCCATCCCCCCGAATCAACCTGATGAAGT
>CAZJBA010000223.1:0-4352 GCA_964544065.1 uncultured Anaerolineales bacterium
CTGGCTCGGCGAAGTGTCTCCTGACCGAGCCGGTGATGTGACCGAAGGTCTCCAATTTTATCGGTGCTTGAATCTACCTATCGGAGTATTGTATGTTCAAACGTTTTTTGATTTTGGCCATTTTGATAGCCTCTTTTCTGATGTCCGCTTGCGGCGGGGAGTCTCGGACTCCCTCGGGGCAGGCTCCCGCCCCCGAAACGGTTGCCCGGCCCCCGGCCACGCCCAGCGACTCCCTGCTCAGACCAACGGGAGAATCCCCCCACGAGCAGCCCTCCTCCGGCCAGTTCACCAGTGAATGTACCTTGGCCAGCTCCGTCCCCGAACCCCCTGCCGAATATGTTGAAAAGTTTGGCCCCACTGAAGCCGATTGGAGCCTCGGCCCCGAGGATGCCATCATCACCATCGTCGAGTACGGCGATTTTCAGTGACCGGGTTGTGCCCGCATTGCGCCCGTGTTGGCGCAACTTAGAACCGATTTTCCCGAGGATGTGCGCATCATCTATCGGCACTTCCCGCTTGCTTCTATCCATGATAAGGCTTTGCTGGCCACCCAAGCGGCTGAGGCTGCCGGTCTACAAGACGAATTTTGGGGCATGCACGAATTGCTCTATGCCCGTTTTGGTGCATGGACCGAGCTGAGCCCCGAGGCTTTCCAGGATTGGCTGCTCGTTCAGGCTGAAGAATTGGGCTTGGACGTGGACCAATTTGAAACTGACTTGACCAGCGATGAAATCGTCGCCCTGGCCCAAAACGCCTGGGAAGAGGGGCAGCAGGTTGGTATTCCAGGGACGCCTTTTTTCATGGTCAACGACAACCCTTACCAAGGCCCGGTGGACTCGGCCAGTATCGCCAGGTTGATTAGTTTGACCGAGTTCGTCGACCAGCAATATGACGAATGCCCGCCCGAGGTCATCGACCCGCAAAAGGACTATGCTGCCACCATCCAGACCGAGAAGGGCGATATCGAGGTCCAGCTTTTCCCCCAGCCGGCTCCTTTGGCGGTCAACAGTTTCGTCTTCTTGGCTCAAGAGGGCTGGTTTGACGGCGTTACCTTCCACCGGGTCTTGCCCGATTTCGTCGCCCAGGCTGGCGACCCCACCGGGACGGGCGCGGGCAGCCCGGGCTATGCCTTCGAGAACGAGACCTCCGAAGATTTGACGTTTGACCGCGCTGGCATGCTGGCGATGGCCAATTCTGGCCCGGACACCAACGGCAGCCAATTTTTCATCACCTATGGGCCTGCTGAACATCTCAATGGCGGCTATACAATTTTTGGTCAAGTGATCACAGGGATGGACGTGGTCGAGGAGTTGACCCCCCGTAACCCGGATCAGGGCTCGAATCTACCCCCTGGAGATGAGATTCTCACGATCGATATTCAAGAGCAGTGAAGTTAAGTTCTTTTCTATGGCGCTTTTGCTTCTGCTGTCTCTGTCCAGCGTTGGCGCAACCGGCTGACCACAAAGAAGATCACGGCAGCCACGGAGAGGACGATGACTACTTTTTCGTAGCGGCTGACCCACTCCATGACCAGCCCCCAGTTTTTCCCTAGCAGGTAGCCTGCCAGGGCTAGTAAAAAGCTCCACAGGGAGGTGCCCAGGGCGGTGTAAAGGTTAAATCGTCCCAGATTCATGCTGGCAATCCCTGCCGGAATCGAGACCAGGCTGCGCACAATCGGCACCATGCGTCCAAAGAAGATGACGTGTTCGCCGTAACGGTCGAACCAGGCCAGGGCGGTGTCAAAATCTTCTTCTTTGAGCAGCAGCCACTTCCCATAGCGGCGCAACAATTCCCGCACCCGCTGCTCGCCGAACCAATACCCCAATCCGTAGAACACCAGCGCGCCGCTGACGGAACCGATAGCCCCCACAAGGGTGACGCCCCACAAGGTGAAATTTCCTTCTTTTTCAAAGGCCAACCACCCCGCCATGGGCAGCACCGCCTCCGAGGGGATAGGGGGGAAGACGTTTTCCAGAAACATGACGATGCCCAAGCCCAGGTATCCCATCGCACGGATAATATCTTGTACCCACATAGCGACGGCGTCTAGCAGATGACTTAATCCCATACGAGCTTTTCTCCTTAAGATAATTGAATCACATTTAGCTTGATCAGGAAAAACCTGACTACAGAAGTGCAATTGTACTACATTCTTGGTCTTGGTGTTGTGTCAGCCACTGATTGTAATTTGAGCAGCTTTCGATTATAGTTTTGATTAACGACTTATTCTACCCAGGCCCAAACCCCCCTTGTGGCCACTGATGACCGCGGAGGTATGGAGATGAAAACGGTCTTGTTAATGCGCCACGCCAAGTCGAGTTGGAAAGATACTACTTTGTCCGATCACCAACGCCCCTTGAAGAAGCGCGGCAAGCGCGATGCCCCTCGCATGGGGGAATTGTTGATGAAGCAGGATTTAATTCCCGATATGATCCTGTGCTCCACGGCGGAGCGCGCCCGTCAAACGGTGGCCGGTTTGCTGCAAGCTTGTGATTTCGACGGCGAAATCCAGTACCTGGATGAGCTTTATCACGCCGACTATTTGACCTATCTGGACCAGTTGAGCCTCCTGCCCGACGACGTTGAGATGGTCATGATCGTCGGTCACAATCCCGAGATGGACGAGTTTCTCGAAGTCGAGTGTGATGTTTATGACCACATGGTCACCGCGGCTATCGCCCGGATTGAGTACCCCATCGACGATTGGGCCGCTATCATGCCAGAATCGCAGGGAGATTTGAAGCAATTGTGGAAACCGCGTGAGCTTGATTGATGTTTTCTAAAGCGCGAAAATCGCCTTGGCCAGATTCTTCTGGAAGGTGGGACAATCAAATGGCCGCCACACTTGGGGGAAACTCGCCCGCAGGCGGTCTTGTTCTTCCTGTTTCATGGCCAGATAAGCATCGATTGCCTCCGCATCCCTTGTTTCGTCCGACAGGGGGGTGGTTTGGTTGTTTAACCTCTCCAACCATGTTTCCAAAATGATGCCTGCCTCTTTGGTGTCGTTGAGATCGCCAAGATGGTCTTGCATTCTTTTTAAAACGTCGAGGACTTTTTTTTGCTCTTCCCCCAAGATATCGCTCATGAATTCGAGCGCGTAGCGTAACCGTTTGACTTTGATCCTGAGCTTGTGTTGTTGCTCCAACCGGGCTTGGCCCAGCACCCCTTCGTAGGCCTGGACCGGCCCCATTCGCGCGTAGATCACGGTTGGGAGCAGATGACGAATTTTGTGCGGAACCGGTAACAACGAGTCCGACACGGCGACGCCTTCTCCAGGGTGGTTCAAGAAGTCATTGAACTGCTGCACAAAGCGCTGGTAAACGTCGCCGTCCAAAAACTGGAGCAAGGCCGCCCGGGCCTGTTGCATCTCTTCGCGCCACAGGGACAGGATGGCGTCGAGATTAAGTTGTTTGCCAGTTGGCAATCTGTCAAGATCGCGCTCCAATTTGATCCTGAATACATCCAGGTCTCTGACCTCCCCTAGAGCGCTGGCCGTGTCTTGCAAGGTTTGGCGAAAACCTCTTGTTGTCTCCTCATCGAAATAGGGGTTAAACACGCCAAAAGCAGCTCGCATCCGGCGAGTCGCCACCCTCATCTTATGGAGGGCTTCACTGTCTTCTCCCACCCGCGTGCCCGGTTCATAATGCAGCATGCGGGCGAAATGAAAGCGGAGTACCTTTTTGCCCGCTTCGGAGATCGGATCGTCCGGCGTGATGCCAATCGATTTGGAATCGACGGATAGATGCGTGAGCTGGTCCGGGGAGACAGGCTGGTCGCAGGCGACGAAAATGGGTTGTTGGATCGCGGATGACAGCCATTGAGATTGGGCCTGGCCCGGGATTAAATCGCAATACGCATGTGGTCCTTTGATCTTGATGTGCAAGCTTCGGGAATTTGCTCGTATCTGCTCGATTTTGGTTGTGCCCGTTTGGGTTTGGTCAAGGGCTAGAACTAGGCGATAACATCCCAGCAAGCGAGCGAGAGAGTCCCCTTCTTGGTGGGAGCTTGATTCCGTTATATCAACTGGTTTGGCGTTTCCGTCTCGGTGTCGCAGCAGCGTGGTGAGACGCTTGCGTTCATTTCTAGAAAATCCTTTGAAGCCTCTTTTTTGATTGCTAGGCCTTTGATGAAGTTTGATCGCGGCTCGCAGAATCTTCTCGTCGCCGGGTTGGCACGATAGATGGGGCCGCGCTTGATCGAGCAACGAAGAGGCCAACCTCAACAGGTGTCCGGTTCGCTCGGAAGTTGGAGTTGAATTGTTCATCGGGAATACGGGCTTGGGGAGTCGTTTTAACTTGGCCCAATTATACCCAAGTTTGCTTGATCGCATCATCCAATTTGATCGTTTTGGC
>CAZJBA010000224.1:0-3048 GCA_964544065.1 uncultured Anaerolineales bacterium
GCACTCCGCTCTGCTGCGTGCCTGACTACGAACGTTCGTTGTTTCTTCTCCGCGACTCTGCCCCTCCGCGCCTCCGCGTTAAGTTTTCCCCCCGACTCACACAAACCTTATTTATCCACCACGTCGTTGACGCTGACGTAATACCCGCTCCAGACCGGCCCGGCGACTTTGTAGAAATAGGTGATCCCATCGGCGCGGATTTCGCCCTTGTAGATCAAAAACCATTCCCCCTCCTCAAAACGCAATAATGGCTCTGTCTTGATCATGACGGGATAACCGGCGTTATTCTTGACATTGTATTCATACAGGGGCGCCGGTCCCCCGCTGGCGACGACGACTTTTTGATCATCGGGAATCGCCGAGGTCGCCGTCGGAACGGGCGTAGGCGTCCCTGCAGGCGTGGGGGTATGGGTAAACGTCGGGGTATACACCGGTGTAAGCGAAAGCTGCAAATCCTCAAGTTTATCACGGTGCGAATCAACTTGCTCCTGGAGCGTGGCAATTTGACCGGCCTGGGCTGTCAAGGTCTTCTGGGCGGCGCTCAAGTCCGCTTCCAGAGCATCGGCTTCCTCCCGGTCGACCAGATCGTCGGCCTGTAATTGCGGCAAGGGGGTGATCGAGGCAACCGCGGTCAGCTTGACTTCTGCAATGGCCGTCTGCCAATCCGCTTCTGAGACCAGAGGTTGATTACATCCTGCTAGAATCAGCGCCAAGAGAAAAACGATCAACATGTGTGCTCGTCGCATCGATCACTCCTTTCTAGAAATTTGATTGTAGCCGTTCATGTATGTCACTCTGAGGGAGCGTTTTGTGCGACCGAAGAGTCTCCCAGGTATCATCGGGGAGACTCTTCACCGCCGGAAAAGCGTCGGCGGCTTGCGAAGCATGCCTTGCCCAGCGGGCACGCACAGCGCGGCAAGAATGACATTTCATCTGAACGCGCACAATTCATTGAATAACGCCATAGAACAAGGGCAGCGGATCAACAGGTTGGTCGGACCAGGTGTGGGCTTTGAGCAATTGCTCCCTGGCTTGCTCCAGGCTGGCCCGATCATTTGCATGAAGGGTGAACAGCGTCTCGCCCTCCTGGAGCTGATCGCCAACCTTGTGATGGATTTCAACACCGACAGCGTAATCGATTGCGTCGCCCTTCTTGGAGCGGCCGCCCCCCAAGGCAACGACCGTCTCCCCGATGATGCGGGCGTGGATTCTCTTGAGATAACCGGAGCGTGGCGCCGCTACCTGTTCGATGAACTCGGCTTGGGGCAAACGACCGGGCTCGTCGACGTAGGTTACATCGCCATCTTGGGCAATGACCAGGTCGCGGAACCGGGACCAGGCTCGGCCCGTGGAGATCGCTTCTTCAGCCAGGGACCGGGCCCCGGCTTCATCATCGGCGACCCCGCCTAAGGTGAGCATGTGGGTCGCCACTTTCAGGCAGTGCTGGCGGAAATCGTCCGGCCCGTCCCCATGGAGGGTATCAATCGCTTCTTTGAGTTCCAAGGCGTTTCCTACCGCACGGCCCAGGGGTTGATCCATTTCAGAAAGCAAAGCAACCGCGTCTCGATCGGTAAGATGGGCAATATCGACCATCAACCGGGCCAATTCCCGCGCTTCTTCCAGCGTTTGCATGAAGGCGCCACAGCCGACTTTGACATCTAATAAGATGGCCCGGGTTCCGGCAGCCAGCTTTTTGCTCATAATCGAGGAGGCGATCAAGGGGGTGGAGGGCACGGTGGCGGTGACATCGCGCAAGGCATAGAGTTTGCCATCGGCGGGGGCCAGATCGGCGGTCTGGCCGGCCAAGACGATGCCGATCTGCTCCAATTGCTGCATAAATTCCGCGGTGGTCAGATCGCTATGATAACCCGGAATGGATTCCATCTTGTCGAGGGTGCCGCCGCTGAAGCCCAACCCGCGTCCGGACATTTTGCCAACGGGAAGGCCACAGGCGGCGATCAACGGGGCGACGACCAGGGAGGTCTTATCGCCCACCCCTCCGGTGGAATGTTTATCCACAGCCCGGGGGAACGCCTCGGCGAGATTAAGGGTATCCCCGGAGGCGACCATCGCCAGGGTTAGATCAGTTGTCTCCTGGGGGGTCATCCCGTTGAGCATCACGGCCATAGCCCAGGCCGCAACTTGATAATCGGGAATTTCGCCGCGGGTGAAGCCCTGTACAAAATATCGAATTTCTTCCCTGGTTAATTCTTGTTTGTCTCGTTTTTTCTCGATGATGTCTACAGCGCGCATAGGTTGCTCCATGTAAATCGATTTTCTTCTAAAAGCGTAACACCAATTATAACCGATCAGGTATTGTTTGGACTTGCTCGTTGCAATATACGCTTGCCCTGAAAAGAGAACAAGAATCACTTGCCAGTCAAGAAAGTCTGCTCTATACTCTCAACAGGCAAGGCGCCACCAAAGTATTCTAACCTGATGCGTAATTCAACTTGGAGAGGAAATGCGATGAATGATTTTTTCATGTGGATACAGGGCTTGTTGAGCAATAACACGGGCCTGGGATTACGCCTGGCCGAGACCTTGCTTGTGCTGGTCATCATCTGGCTACTGCGGCGCTGGATCGTATCCCTGGCGATCACAGAATCAACCGACCCTAAAGCACGCTATTTGCTGAACCGCAACCTTGCCTATATTAGCTTGTTTTTAGCAGTGGTCGCCCTTGGGGCAATCTGGCTGGAAAATTCGCAACAACTGGCCACCTATTTGGGGTTGGTCTCCGCCGGGCTTGCCATCGCGCTCAAAGACCCGCTCAGCAATCTCTTCGGCTGGATTTTCATCGTCTGGCGAAAGCCCTTCCGCCTCGGCGACCGAATCCAAATCGGCGAGCAAGCCGGGGACGTGATCGACATCAACTTGTTCAAATTCGTCCTGATGGAAATCGGCAACTGGGTCCACGCCGACCAGAGCACCGGCAGGATCATCCACATCCCCAACGCGTTCATCTTCCAACAGGCGCTGCACAATTACACGGAAGAATTCGATTCCCTGTGGAACGAAGTCAGCGTGGCGATCACCTTCGAGAGC
>CAZJBA010000224.1:3148-4350 GCA_964544065.1 uncultured Anaerolineales bacterium
GTCGACCGGTCGGGCAATCAGGCCAGCCCATCAAAAGACCTCCGAGATATTTGAAACGTCGGAGGTCTGAGTTTGTCGGTTGCCGCAATAAGTTTGGAGAAAGGCTATTCCTGTTGGTTCAATTCCTGCCAAGCCCCCTCCCAGGGGGTGCCCATGCGGTGGCGTTTGGACACGCTGACATCGCTCAAGTGTTGTCCCACCTTGGCAGCAAGCTGAGCGATCTGGCCCCAATCCTGCTCCAGAACAGCTTCGCGCATCTTTCGGGCCAAATTGCCGGCCCAGGCCCATTCCAGGCGAAAACGATCTGCTTTGTACCAATAATCTCGCTTTTCCCATGCGGTCACGGTGGTGTTGACCGTCTCTTCAATCCCCTCCAGCGAGAGGACGATGAAAGCGGCCAAGTCACGGGTTCTGTCGCTGGGTTCACCTTCCGCCATGAGTTCACGCAAGGCCAAGGCAGTAGCCTTTTTCAAGCGATTGCGGATTTTTCCGGGGGGATTGGGATTGATCACTCTGGACATAATACTCCTTTTCGACGTTGGCATTAACGCTTCTACTAAACACAACTTTACCACAGAGCTCGAAAGGGCACAAAGGAATAATCGGGGTGGCAGCAATTCGTATTTGAAAAATCTCGTGAGGAATCCCCTTGACAACAGACTTTTTTCGGGTAAGATGATAACTGACCGACCGGTCAGTTTAGAAGTCTTCTGGGGCCCTTCGGAGTTAATCTGCGCTTCTCCTCCAGCCTGGAAGAAATCATAATCGGGAAGCAGGATAAGCACCGGAAGTCGGCTATGATATTAAACACCACCATTCCCGTATTCCTGGTTTTCTCATCAAAAACATCTTAGATTGGAGAACATGATGCAAATCTTAATTCTTGTCGTAGCTATGATCGTCGTCGGTTTGATCGTTGGGTTCGTCGCAGGATTGATCTGGAAGGACAACCGCCCTATCGGCGTACAGGGCGATTACATCGTCGCGGTCATCGCCGCGGTGGTGATCGGGCTGCTGGATTGGTACGTGATTCCAGCAATGGGCTTCAGCAACACAATGCGCAACATCGGCGTGGTCATCGAACCCCCTCTCGGCTCCCTGGCCGTGCTCTGGATCATCCGTCTCGCCCGAAGACAGTGAACAGTGGGAAGTGGGAAGTGGGTGGTGAACAGGAAAACGTGTTTCACCCGATTCCTGATCCC
>CAZJBA010000225.1:0-4291 GCA_964544065.1 uncultured Anaerolineales bacterium
GCCTTCTATCGTCTAACTGAGCGGCTCAAAGCACGTTTTCCGCGTTTACCGATCTTCCTGAACCCAGACGGCATGCCAATTCACTGAGCGGTTCTCTCTGTGCTTTTGGCCTCTCCAGAAATAATCGCTTTGTGACCTTGACATGCCGTGTTCCTATTTTACCCTATTTCAAAGCTCTCTCGTCTATTCTTCTTTCACATCCCATGAGGCCAACTTCTTTACCCGCCAAGGGAGATTGTCGCGCGCCTTTTCTTACTCGTGCTCTTTTTCTTCCCTTTTCCACTCCCGTAGCTTTTTTCTATTCTTCATCGCTGAACAAAAAGGGAATCGGATCGTCCCAGGCCTGGGCCTGTAAGCGGTCGGGCAGGACGTCGCTGTACCGGGCGGTTTGCGGTTCCACGCCGCTCAAGGTTTCGCCCACCCGCTTGGCTTCGATCACCCCGATAGGGCGCTTGTCGACAAAGAGCATGTAATCGGCCTCACCAGTCTCCAGGGGAAACTCGGCCACGGCCACACCCTTGGACGCGCTGAGATTAGTCCGCTCCCGCGCCTGCACGCGCCAACCGGCCGCTTACAAGAGTTGATCGATTTTTTCACGGGCTTCTTGTTCGGGGGTCAGGATGGTCATGGGGTGCCTTGGTGATTATTCTTCAACGCCTTTGCCAACCGGCCATTGGGGACAAGTTTTTTGATAGTCATCTTTCCAGGAAAGATACTGATCCCACTCTGCTTGTGTGAGGTTGCGGCCAGCGCGTCGACAGTTTTTCTCGATCCATACAGCAGGATTCATTTCCCAAACGTTTATAGTGTCATTGTCTAATATATAATCTAACGTAGAAGCAAGACGCCCATCTGGAGACCATACCACACCCCCACTCATACCTGTATGCCCTTGGATGGTTTGGGAAGGTTGGCCGCTTTCCAAGTCCCAGATGATGACAGAACCATCGTTCATTGTAAATAAATCATCCGACACAGATGCCAATCGTCCATCGGAAGACCATGCCATGCTGTATACTATCCCTGAATGCCCCTGGAGAATTTTATCCATTTCACCACTTTCCAAATCCCAGATGATTATATCTGTTTTAACACACTCACCAAATTCACCTGTTTCATCACAGCTTTCTGATGCCAACTTCCCGTTTGGAGACCATGCTATGCTAGTAACATCACCTCGATAGTTATGGAGAATTTGGGCTGGTTGGCCACTTTCCAGGTCCCAGACAATGATTTCCCCTTGAATACAAAAAGAAGTGTCATCATCTCTTTGATCACAACTCCCTGAGGCCAATCGTCCATCAGGAGACCAGCCCACACTTGTGACTCGATCGGTATGACCTTGGATGATTTGGGCGGGTTGACCGTTTTCCAAGTTCCAGATGATGATTTCACTTTGAATACAATTACCATCTTCGTCTTTTTTGTTACAACTCCCTGATGCTAGTTGCCCGTCAGTGGACCAAGCCACAGTTATGACATCATCTTGATGTCCTTGTAGAGTCTGCACGGATTGGCCACTTTCCAAGTCCCAGATGATGATGGTGTCATCGTTTGATGCAGATGCTAACTTTCCATCGAAAGACCAGTTCACGCTCCTGACCCGATCGATATGCCCTCGCAGAGTTTGGGTGGGTTGGCCGCTTTCCATATCCCAGATAATGATTTCTCCTTGAACACAAAAACCATCTTCGTCTTCTTTACCACAACCCCCTGAGGCTAGTTGCTCATTGGGAAACCATGCTACGCTCAGGATACTGGCTTGATCCCCCTGAAGAATTTGAGAAGGTTGGATATTGTACTTATCTGTTTTGAGCGAATTTGAAGTATTCCAGACGATGATGTTGTTATCGAAAGAAGCAGACGATAACTGACTATCCGAGTACCAATCCACGCTTCTAACTAAAAGAGTATGACCCTGGAGAACTTGATCGGGATAGCCGCTTTCCAGATTCCAGATAATGATAGTGTTGTCTTCCGATGAGGATGCCAGTTGATTGTCAGAGGACCAGGTCACCCCCCAAACTTTGTCGGTATGCCCGTGGAGAGTTTGGGCGGGCTGACCGGATTGTAAGTTCCAGATAATCACGGTAGTATCGTAAGAAGCAGAAGCCAGCCGCCCATTGGGTGACCAGTCCATGCTCCAGACCGTATCGGTATGCCCCAGTAAGGTTTGGGCAGGTTCATTGCTTTCCAAATCCCAGATGATGATAGTAGTATCATCTGATGAGGAGGCCAGCTTTCCATCGGGAGACCAAGCCACATCTCTAACAACATCAGTATGGCCATGGAGAATCTGGGCAGGTTGGCCACTCTGCAAGTTCCAGATAATAACGGTTCCATCTCCTGATGCAGATGCTAATCGCCCATTGGGAGACCATGCCACGCCCCAGACCGTGCTGGTATGCCCCCGGAGAGTTTGGGCAGGTTGACCGTTTTCTAGATCCCAGACGATAATAGTGTTATCCCAAGACGCGGAGGCGAGCCGACCGTGGGGAGACCACGCTACACTCTCAATAGAGTCTTTATGCCCATCTAGAATTTGGGCAGGCCGACCGCTCTCCAAGTCCCAGACAATGACGGTATTGTCTGCTGAAGCGGACGCCAACTGCCCGTCGGGAGACCAGGCCACGCTCAAGGCACGATCGGTATGCATCTGGAGAAATCTATTTAGCCGCAGATTGTGGTTCCAAGCTGTAAACAGCGCTTTCTGAGTTTGCAAGATGTCTCGGTTTTTAAAGGCTTCCACACTGAGCAGGAGGCCAAGATCAAGATGTTGGTCAAGTTGGGCGAGGGCCAGAGAGGAGAGAGCCCCCGCACGTGCTTTAATCGTTTGTTCCTCAGCTTCTTCTTGGTTCTGCTCAGCAACGACTTGAGCCGTGGCGGCAGCGTTTCTGTCCTCTACGGCTGTTGCTCGTGCATTGTCCGCCTCCACCCGCCGGGCTTCCGCCGTGGCGGCACTGTCAGCAACTTGGGTGCCTCTCACATTAGCGCTTTGCAAATTCTCCCTTGCTTGTTGAAAAAACGAGAAGGCCACAATCCCTAGAATTACGGCGACAACCAATCCGGCCGCCAGTACTAACACGCGCTGCTGTTGGGTTTTAGCCAGTTTTTTAGCCTGCTCCAACTCCCGCTGGCGTTGGGCCTCACGTTCGGCTTTCTCTTTCTCGCGCTGTTCCCTGCTCTCTTGAATTAGCGCTTCGGCTTCACCGCTGATTTCCAGGGTGTCCCAGGATTCTTCAATCACGCTGAGGACGGCCTCACTCATCAGATCGCCGGTCTGGTGGTATGTTTCTACTTCCTGCCCCAATAAGTCCTGAATAGGGTTGGGCGGAGTCAGATCGGCAACCAAAGCGTCGAAAGCGGCTTCATAGGGCGTATCGACGAAATCGACCCACTGGTACTCTTCCAGCCAGGGCGGCAACGCGTCCACCGGAGTCATCAAGACCGGGAAGAGTTGTTTCTCCCAGCCGTAAGCCAGCGAGCCTTCGTGCCTGACCCATTCCGAATCCATCGAGTTGGGTGATACCACGATGATGACTTCTTCAGCGGCTTTGAGATTCTCCTCGATAGTTTCGCGCCAATCTTCGCCCCCACCAATGGAGCGGTCGATCCAAATCTTGAAACCAGCTTCTTGCAAGTCTTCGGCCAGCTTGAGAGCAAAGTCGCTGTCTTTTTTCGAGTAGGAGATGAAGATGTGGTCGGTCATGGGGAATCTCTCCGGATTAGCTTTTATGGGATGGTTCACTGGTCCGTGAAACAGGTCAAGATATTTGTAGAATCACCATCTAACAAATGTCATTCTGAGCGAAGCGTCGCAGTTTTGCAAATGACGTGGGAGACTCTTCACTCCGCTCACGCCAGCGGCGGGCACAGCCAGTGACAAACGCAGGTTACATAGGAAAGCGGAGCGAAGAATCTCCTGGTCGGTTCACAAATGACTCTTTTGTCGATTACATGCTGAGGAACCATCTCGCATTTAACGATCACATTGCCCCTTGGTTGGGGCAGCGTATGTCAATATTATAGTCTATTTCGTTGACTTTCCCTTGCGATTCGGCGATCTACTAATGCTTTGAATGATATAATTTTGATGCCTTGTGCCTTTGGCAAAAAATAAAAAGAATCTGTGAAAATCTGCCCGATCCGTGACATCCGCGTTCCATTCCTAATCCCCCGGAGATGACCCCATGAACGACAAACTCAAAACCCTGCTCGCTCTGATCTGTTTCGTCGCTGCGTTGACCCTGCCGCTGCTCGGCCTGGCTTATGGCTGGTGGCGTTGGGACGT
>CAZJBA010000226.1:0-4226 GCA_964544065.1 uncultured Anaerolineales bacterium
AAATTTTTTTTATCCGCGAAAATCAGCTATATTCGCGTTGCCAGCGGCACGCCTTCGGCGATCTGCGTTCTATTTAGCGGGGGCGTGAACGCTTACTAAATTTTTAAAGTCCATATCGGGGAGGGGAGGCGAGCTTGCGACGCTACTCCCCTGCCAGGGGCACGCCCTTACCCGAAGGGTACGCAAAGCGGTGGCGAGGGTGACATGTCTGAACGCCTATCCCCAAAATTCTGAACCATCTTGACTTTTCCACAACAAATTTGATAGC
Source organism: uncultured Anaerolineales bacterium (assembly GCA_964544065.1). Taxonomy (GTDB): domain Bacteria; phylum Chloroflexota; class Anaerolineae; order Anaerolineales; family UBA11858; genus JAYELX01. Next base: position 269 of record CAZJBA010000226.1, read on the forward strand.
TAAACAAAGCCAAATAAGCCTTATAATAAGAACAACCAAACTAAGTGATCGGGTCATCCCATGAACAAACTTCTTGACAAGATTTTATCTCCCCATGTCTGCCCCCCAAGACAAAACACGCCTGCCCAGAAAAACGGTCAAGCCGGGCAAGGGATCACAGAGTACATCATCTTAATCGTTTTCTTAGCCATATCGGTAATTGGCGCCTTGGTCGCCACAGGCACCAGTCTTGGAGACGCTTATCATAGCGCCGCCGACGCCCTTGGTCTCGCCGGGACAACGGTCACACCCCAGATCACCCCGACCCCCATGGAAGACATCACCGTCACCGTCAGCGATCAAAACGGTGAAGCGTTAGCTGGCGTCCCTGTCTTAGCCTTCGATAGCGGAGACAACTTCCTCAACCTGAAAAAAACAACCGGTGAAAATGGTCAGGCTCGCTTTACCGGATTCGATCCAGGCGGCTACAGCTTCCGGGCCGACTACCAGGGGCAGGATTTCTGGTCAAACACGATCAACTACCCCGGCCAACACCAGGCCAGCATCCAAATCGAACGTTTCACCATCACCGTCAAGGTCGTCCAAGAAGGAAGCGATGTCGGCGTCCCGGACGTGCCCGTGTACGCCTTCACCCAGGGAGGAAATTACACCGATCAAACGGGAACCACCGGTCCAGACGGACAAACCGAATTACAGCTTGTAGGCGGCAATTACAGATTCCGGGCCGACTATAACCAAGAGCAGTACTGGTCTGAGACGGTCAACGTCCCGGCGGCCTCCTCCGTCACCATCGAGGTTGGGCTTGCCCAGGTGACCGTCAACGTCCGCGACCCTCTCGGCAACAACATGGCCAATGTAAGGGTATACGCCTTCCGAAACGATGGCTCCTATCTGGGCATGACGGGCACCACCAATCAGTCCGGCCAGGTCATCTTTGAGCTTGAAAACGGAAACTACAAATTCCGGGCTGACTACCAGGGCGCCACCTATTGGTCCGATCCCATCACCGTACCGGACAGCACCTCGGCGACGATCACGGTCGGGCTGGGCAAGCTGCACGTCTCCGTGACCGACCAACAAGGCGCCCCCCTGTCCAACGTTTGGGTGTATCTATTTCCCCTGCGGGGTTGGTTCTGGCCCACCCAGTACGGCGTCACCGACGCTCATGGGAACATCTACTTCGATGCCAACAACCTGAACGCCAATCAGCGCTATCGAGTTCTGGCTTACGATTATTACGGCTCACGGCAATGGCGCTGGTCACCGGCCTTTCGCCCCCCCATCACGAAAACCATTCAGATTAAGCTGCCTTAAGAAAAAAGAGACCTCTCATGGCGAAAAAACAAACCCCTCCCGACCAGCCTGAAAACATACATACACCCGACCAAGAAGACTTGATAGCAGAACTGCGCGACAAAATGGAGCAGAGCGAAAGCGAATCGGCTCCAAAGGTGAGAGGTTCATGGTGGGCGCCCAAAGAAATGGGCGGACGCACCTCCACCTGGATCGTTCGCAGCATGATCTTGATTCTCCTGCTGATCATAGCCGCAGAAAGTTATGTCATCTACGGCAAGATACAGGAGAAGCCCGATCCGGGCCGGCGCGGGGTTCCGACGATAGAACTTGTTCCCGCTCCCGAAATCAGCGGCGCCGCTGATGAAACCGTTGAAATTGTCCCCTATCCCGCCGATGATGCCGGCGACATCCCCGCCCCGCCGACCCCGACCCCCTTGCCTCTGCCCCCCTGGCCAGAAGACCTTGACGTCGAAATCTCCCCGCCGGAGCAATAGACTGCCTAGTCCTGATCCACCCCCCAGCGCGGCTGCCAATCGGAAACCGGGTCATAGGTCAAGCGGGTCAGGTCGGAGCCGTCGGTGCGCATGATGTAAACCTCGTTGTTGCCATGCCGGACGGAGGTAAACGTAATCCACGCCCCATAGGGGGACCAACTGGGACCAAGATTATCTGATTCATCCGTAAGTTGTTGCAAGTCGCTCCCATCCACCCGGACGATGTAAATGTTCCGGCTCCCGGAGCGGCCGGCATAAAAGGTCAGCCACTCCCCATCCGGAGAAAAGCTATTCCGCCCCCCAATCCGATCCATCTCCAACACCTGGCGGGGATTGCGTCCATCCGCATCCATAACATAGAGTTGCGGCTTGCCTGATCGTGAAGAGACAAAGGCAATCTTGGAGCCGTCAGGAGACCAGGTGGGATCAATATCATTGCTCTCGGACGAGGTCAGCGCCTGGGGGTTACCCCCATCCCGATCCATCACCCAAATGGATTGTTTCCCGCCGACAGCATTGGCGAACACAATCTTCTGGCCATCCGGAGAGATTTCCGGCGCGTAGAGGCTGCCAATTTGATCGGTGAGCTGGGTCAGGTTCTCGCCATCGACGCCGAGGGAAAAAATTTCAAAATTGCCCGTGCGCCGGGATGAAAACACGACCGTCTCTCCATTGGGGGAAAGTGAAGGATAAAAGCTGGTAGCCTCGGCCTCGGTCAGTTGAACCCGCCCGCTGCCATCAGCGTTCATCTTGCAAATCTGATCGATCTGGTCGATGAAACAAACGTAGACAATTTGGCCCCGGAGAGATGGCGCCGGCCGGGTTGCTTCTTGCGTCGGTGTTGGGGCAGGGATCGTTTGAGAAGGGAGGTGCGGCACGGTGATGGAAGGCGGCGTCACCGTTGCCTGATTCACATCTCCAGCCTGCGTGACGATTCTCTCGGTGGAGGGATTCTCCGGCGTGGGAAGGATGCGCCAGTTGGCCCAAAAGCCCAGCGCCACACACAAAACGCCGATCAAGCCCCAAGCTGTGGCGATGAGCAGAAGCTGATAAAAAAGGGAAAGCTGCAAGGAACTTTTTCTCATCTAGGCTGCCACTTCGACGACGCCTGATTCGGCATCAACCATGACTTGGGCACCATCCTCGATCTTGCCAATATCGATCTGATCCACACAGGGGATTTCAGCGATGATGCAGCCCACCGCCGTGATAGTCTCGCACTCGGCGTTGATGATAGCAAGGGGCGCTTTGTCCTTGTGCTTGAGCCGATAGAGCGTGTACGACCCCACCGTGGAGCCCTTCCCCGATGGGAACACGAGCACTTTCCCGCTGATGGACTGACCTTCGAGTTCATGGCCGCGCTCGAGGACCACGCCCGTATCGGGATCAACGCCCCCAAAGAAGGAAATACCCATGAAGGTGACCAGGGCTTCGCCTTCGGCTTTGCCAGCGAAAATTTTTCTACCCTTTAGCTTCATCAAAACTCCAAAACGGCACTCCGCTACGCTACGTGCCTAACTACAAGCACTCTTGTTATCGTTCGGCGCACAACTCGGCCTGTAACTGGGTGAAGAAATCTTCCAGAAATCGATGCCGCCCCTCGGCCAAGGCGATTCCCGTGGGGGTAAACATGCGCTCTTTGAGCTTGCGCAGCTTGAAAAGGTGCTCGTGATAAGGCGTGTGCGGTTCCCCGACCTCTTTTTCACCCGTGGCCAAGAATTGCTCCGAGGGAGGCGTATATAAAGATTGCCCGGCCAGCACCGCATAGGCGATGGCTCGTACCGCGCCGGTGGCGCCGATAGCGTCAAGTTTATCCGCATCGAAGAGGACTTTGGCTTCCAGGGTTTGGGGCTCTTCGTTTCGATCGCGGAAACGATGCGATCGAATGCAATGTTCCACCGCCTGAATCCGTTCCTCCGGCCAGGCTTCCTCGCCCAGCACCTGGCGGGCAAAGGCAGCGGCACGATGGTGATGTCCCTCCCGATCCGCCTCCACGCCATGACCTTCTGCATCATGGAGCAGCGCGGCGGCGCGGACAATTTCAAGATCGGCGCCTTCGGCCCGGGCCAAGCGTTCTGCCAATTTGTACACGCGTTTGATGTGATCAAAGCCATGGACAGGATCGTCGGGATACCAGGATCGAGCGGCCTCAAGTGAGATCATATTAG
>CAZJBA010000227.1:0-4185 GCA_964544065.1 uncultured Anaerolineales bacterium
CGCCCTGATCGTCACGGTCGTGCTGTGGTTGAGTTGGAGGGCGGGGAGGGAATAGGGGAAAAGAGCGATACAGAACTATCACAACTTTAGCAGGGGGATAGCACGCACTCAATCGAAAGAAATGTTCAACGCTCGCAAATTGATGACAGCGCCAACCTTTGTGAGAAAATCCATTCCTAGGATTCCATTGATCTCAAAGCCATAATCCATTCCACCCACTTCAATTTCTGGCTGCGACAATTTTTGTTTCCCCAATTGGACATAATCAACAACCCGACTAAATACGGTCTCAATCCCACCTACACCGCGGATTGTATACAAAATATCTTCCGGCAAGGGAGTGATATCAATTTCCGCTAACAGATCAGCCGAAAATATCATTGTAGCAGAGCCAGTATCCACAAGAACATCATCAATTTCAACTTCTTGCTCGCGATATGCAACTTTGACTTTTGTAAAGGGAAGATCATCCTTCAACGTTAACTGCATTGCTTCTCCGAATCCCATGCCATTGTCGCTCACGAATATCTAGTTGCTCTCGGCTTGTATGTACAAAATAGAATTCACGGTGGGGATATGTCTGATGCAAATGACGATAACGCCGCATTGCTTTGCTACCATCAGGACAGGTTTCAATTACTGCCAGCCGATCTAATACTCGTCGATTGTCAGAAGTTGTATGCGCTTCCAGGGCTTCGATAAGCAGCCATTGATCAGGGTGGGTTTCTCGTATTTCGGTCCAGTTCATGATTCGCTCCTTCAATACGATTATAGCAAAATAATCCTAGTCTGATCTCTTTACGGTGACAATTTCCAAAAATTCTTTTGTGCGCGTTAACTGGGCGTTATCCACCATAGAATTGGATCAATCCCCAACGACCATCCACCATCCAATTGGAGTCTTTCGCTGCCACGGAGTCGGCTTGGCCGGGTTCCAACCCGCAAACCAACTCGGCTTTGAGCGTGCGCAGCGCCGCCAACGGTGCTGGGAAATAGGAGACGATCTCGGCAAACGGTGTGGTGAACTGCCAATGGCGATCCCCCAGCAGACGGCGGTAGTTGGCGTCCCCCTTGCTGATGACCAAATCCGCCTGGGCCAGTTCCCCGGCCAAAGATGCGGGCATCTTCCACCCCTCCAGGGGGGATGTCCAGAAGAAATCGCTGCGCAACTGCAAGCGGCCGGCCCGGAGATGGGCCCGCAAACGCTCGCCGAGGACTCGCACGCAGGGATCGGCATGTTGCTGCAAAAAAGCGACAGTGTCATCCACGTCTTTGGGCGTTGCGTCGGAAACGAAGGTGGGATGGACCTTGAGATGCAGGCGCATCTCGGCGACCAACTCGGCGCTGAGCAGGTAATCGGCGACGATCAAGTCGCCCACTAATTCAACTGCGGCGTTATCGACGATGATGTCCACCCTGGCCCTCTCCGGTTCGAGGTCGAGAAGATGCTCGGTCACATCAACGGAATCATCGGCGAGCAAGTAGGCCCCCGCCTGTGACAGGTCAGCGTGATCGGGCTTTTCGTCGGGGTCATTGTCGGCCGGCCAGAGGCTCAAATCGGACTGATTGCCCCACAGATCCATGTAGAGCAGCACCTTGAGCCTGTCCTGATCAGGCGAATCATCTTGAAGCCAGGTGTCCAACCGCTCGGCCAGGGTTTCGATCGTCGAAAGTCCATGCTCGAGGCCATCCTGTTTGATCGCAGCGAAAGGGTCAACACCGTGAGTGCGGCCCGGCCGAAAATGGCCCACCGCGGCGATGACCCGGCGATAGAGATAATGCTCGACGAAAAACCAGGGCGGCTGGAGCCAGTTTTGATCTAGTCGCGGTTCAATGTAGTGATTCCAGGCCGCCAGGTCCGGGCCGGGGTCGCCGAGGGGACGAATCAACCCGTCGGGAATCTCGTCGATCAAGGCCTGTAATCGCGCCGCGACCTCAACAGAGAAGTCGTTCTGAGCGATGACGCGCTCGACGGTATCAATAAAACGGACGGTGATCGTGCTGTTGGCCCAGGAGTTCGGCTCAAGGCCGCGGATCGGTTCGGGGGGAGAGAGGTTTGGAAGAGGCATAGGTTGTCAAGTTTAGGGAGGTTAGGGGGTTAGAGGGTTAGGATTGGATTGAGGACTTCGTAATGGTTTAAGGGCGGCATCAGGCAGACTCCGGCAAAGTTCTTCCGTGCCAGGGCGAGCATCTCGGCGGCATGGGCAGCACCCTCTGCGACGGGGTCTTCTGCGGTCTCCATGCGGCGGCGGACTCCCTCCGGGATGACCACACCGCTGACCCGCTCGTGCAAGAATTCGGCATGGCGCGGCGTGCGCAGGGGGAGGATGCCCATCCAGATGGGAATGTCAACGTTTTCAGTCAGTGAGACAACTTTCTCTACATTGTGGTGATCGTAGAGCGGCTGGGTGATAGCGTATTCCGCCCCGGAAGCGACTTTGCGTTCCAATCGCTGAACGGCCCCTTCGATTCCATCCGGTGAGGAAAAGGGATCCAAAACGACGCCGGACGAAAAACCGGCTTCTCGCGCCATGACGATGAGATCGAAGACATCGACATCCCGGACGGTTGTTGTAGTGGCGCGATCGCCGAGGGCGACGAAATCCCCCGTGGTGATCAAGACCGAATCAATCCCCAAGGCTTTTGCTCCCCAGAGAAGCCCCTGTAAACTGAGGCGATTATGATCGCGCGTGGTGCAATGCAAGACAGCCGGTTTCCCCGTACGCTCCTGGACCAGGGCGCTCAAGGCCAACGCGCTCATGCGCGGCTTGGCGACCGGGTTGGTGGCCACGTTGAAACCATCGACGGGCAGGTGGTCTAGGGCCTCCAGCGCAGAGAGAAGTGCTTCGGCGTCAGGGCCGGCGGGGGGGACGACTTCCACGGTGACGATAAAATCATTCGACTGCATTCAGGTTATCCTTTCAAGGGTGCAACCACTTAACAACTTAACGAGAGGCGCGGAGTGGGCGTAAAAAACACGCCTAGGGAGACGCAGAATGTTATCATCTTTTTTTTGCGCCAAAGCGCATCCAAGCGCGGGGGATACGGCCATCCCAATCGGGGCGCCAGCGCAGCCAGAACACAATCAAGAAGGCCAAGATCAACAGTTTGAGATCAAACCCCAGGCTGGCGTGCCGCGCGTAAATGCGGTCAAAGCGCAGTTTTTGGCGCGGCGTGCTGTAATAATTGCCGACCACTTGGGCCAAACCCGATAACCCCGGCAGGACGCGATGCCGCTCGGCAAATTCGGGCATCTCCTGCAAATACTCGTAGACCAGGACCGTACGCTGGGGGCGGGGGCCGACAAAGGACATCTGACCGAGGAGAATGTTGAACAATTGGGGCAATTCGTCCAGGGCCGTCTTGCGCAAGAATCGACCGATCGACAAGGTGCGGGCATCGTCTCGGCGGGCCAAGATCGGCCCGGTGACGCTCTCGGCCTGATAGACCATCGTGCGGAACTTGAGTTGATGAAAGTTCACTCCGCCCTTGCCGACCGAGTTCTTCACAAAAAAGATCGGGCCGGGGTCTTCCATCCAGATGATCAGGGAAATCAGGATCAAAACAGGGGCGGATAAGACAAGTCCTGCAACCGCCAGAGAGATATCGAAGAGCCTTTTGTCCCATGGCACGGCCGCCGATTCTCCGAACATTTCGCGGTGAAGCTGGTGCACCTGCGCTTGAATGACATCCGAGGGGGGATAATTGTTTTCCCAGATGCCGGTGTGTTGTCCCGTCATCAATGTGCTGCCGACAAAGATGCCCAGCCCGCCGCCGGTGAGCAAGAAATATGTCGAAGAGCGGAGACCAAACAGGGAAGGCGCATTCCACAAGGAAAGGGCGATCAAGCCAAAACTGATCAAAAACGTGATTCGACAAGCCCATTGCCAGGACACCCAAACGAGCCAGGTGTTCAACAGGGCGATCACCAAAAGGGCATACACGAACATGCCGATCAACAATAATAAGCTCTGTTGAAGAGGCATCCGCGCCCAGACGATCAACGGAATCAGGCGCCAGGCTAGCAGGGATAACGCCAAGGCGATCACGAAAGCGAGACCGGCGCGCAGGCGGGATTGTTCTTCTCTTTCTATGGGATAGCGCGAATCGTGCAGATTCTGGTCAGTCATGGCAGGTAACCTGGGGCTTATTATACTCTTTATGCAGTGATATAATCATCCCCAT
>CAZJBA010000228.1:0-4155 GCA_964544065.1 uncultured Anaerolineales bacterium
TCCTGCAAATACCCTGCCATCTTTTCTTCGACATCAGCTAATTCTGCCTTCAACCTACCGATTTCGGCATTCACTTCCTCCATATCCACAAGCGGTTCCGGCTCGAAGGTATCCACATAGCGGGGAATGTTGAGATTGAAATCGTTCTCTTTGATCTCGTCGAAATCGGCAACATAAGCGTATTTGTCCACGAATTCGCGGGCCTGGTAGGTGGCTAAGATTTTATCGATATCTTGTTCCCGCAGGCGGTTTTGGTTGGTGCCGTCTTGATACTCACGGCTGGCGTCGATGAAGACGACGGTGTCATCGGGTTTATTTCGCTTGAAGATCATCATGGCGGCGGGGATGCCGGTGCCGTAAAACAGATTCTCCGGAAGGCCGATGACGGCATCGAGTAAGTTTTCTTCGATGAACTGCCTGCGAATCTTGCCTTCGCTGCGACTACGGAAGAGCACGCCGTGGGGTACGATCACCCCGACGCGGCCGTTCTGGCTGGGCTCCAGGTAGGTGCTCTCGATCATGTGGGTCAGGAAGGCGTAATCGCCGCGGCTCTTGGGTGGCAGGCCGCGCCAGAAACGCTCGTATTGATCGTTCTGGGCTTCTTCTTTGCCCCACTTTTTCAGCGAAAAGGGCGGGTTGGCCGTGACCACGTTGAAGCGCCTGAGCTTGTCGCCTTCACTGTGCATTGGGTTGCGGATGGTGTCGCCCCAGCGAATATCCGGCTGGTTGACATCGTGCAGGAACATGTTCATCATCGCCAGCGCCCAGGTGCTGCCGTTGGCTTCCTGGCCGTAGAGGGCGTAGTTGCCTGCCCCCGCAGTTTGGGGGCCATCGCCGACTTCATCAGCGCACTTGATCAGCAGCGAGCCGGAGCCGCAGGCGGGGTCGTAGATGCGCTCTCCGGGTTGGGGGTCGAGCAGCTTGGCCAGCAGGCGGGAGACTTCGGGCGGGGTGTAGAATTCGCCTGCCTTTTTGCCTGCCCCGGCGGCGAACTTGCCGATCAGGTATTCGTAGGCGTTGCCGATCACGTCCATACCGTTGATCCGGCTGGGGCGCATGTCCAGCTTGGGACCGGCGAAATCCTGCAATAGGTTCTTCAGACGGGCGTTGCGCTGCTTGGTCTTGCCCAGGGCCGCTTCCGAGTTGAAGCTGATGTTGCGAAAAACGCCTTCCAATTTCTTGATGTTGTTTTCTTCAATGGACGCCAAGGCCATGTCGATGATCTCGCCCAGATTGGTCTCGTTGCGCTGTTCGTAGAGCGAGTAGAAATCCGCTCCTTCGGGCAGGACGAATTTCTCCCGCTCCATGCGGCGGCGGATGCGGGTTTCGTCTTCGTCATAGCGCTGCTTGTACTGCTCGTAGTGATCCCGCCAGACATCGGAGATGTACTTGACGAACAACATCACCAGGATGTAGTTCTTGTATTCGGAGGGGTCAACGGTGCCGCGAAAGGTGTCGCAGGCGCTCCAGAGAATGCGGTTGATTTCGTCTTGGGAGATTTGGGTGGTTTTGGTCATAGGTCGGGGTCAGTTCCAATTCATGTTGATGTAATTGACGGTTTCTTCGCTGTCAAGTGATCTGCTGGTAGGTCCAAAGCGAATCCAAAATTCTTGGCCACGGTCACCGCGAAGATAAGCTGGAATAGGAGCTGGAGAAACGTCAACTCGACAGATTTGTTTTCCGTTTACAGGCTCAAAACTAACATCGAGATATCCTGCATATTCAGCACCAATATAGTCTGTCACCAACGTAACTAATTGGTTAGCAAAACGATCCGTTGAGTTTCTTAGACGAGCCAGATCTTCTTCCAGGCCAAAGACATTACCGTCGTCTTCGACACCGATGATTAGAATGCCACCTGATGAATTCAAGAAGGCAGCAATCGTCTTCAAAACTTGTTTGCGAAGGGCTTTATTGACTTTCTTCTGAACCACATCCCATTGTAATGTACTCTTGAACTCTAGTGTTGCGCTCTCACTTAACTTGATGATTTCTCTGATGTCCTTCTCCTGAGGTAATTCAGGCTCACTGATCAAGCTGTCCATGAATTCGTTGATCTTGAGCGCTATAATTTGACGACGAGCAGCCAGGAATTCCGGATAGCGATCTATGATCCAAAGGTTGGGGTCAACAGGAACGAATTGCTTTTCTAACGCAGCAGGGTAGTTCTCTTTTACTTTGGGGAGATAGTCACGAGGTAATGTGTTAGAAATGTCCAGATTTGTGTCTGCGGTTAGCACAACTCTATTGGCAATTTCATTGACGATTTTTCTGTGCAGGTGATTTTCGCTATCATATGCGTTTTTATACAATTGTGATTGGGGGAAGATATGATGGTTGTGGATAGAATAATGTTTCCCGTGAGTTGTACCCAATCGAGCACCATTGAACCAATCGACAGCTCCTAGGGCTTTGGCGATGATCAATGCCATCCGGAATAAAGGATGACGAATGCCGCGACCTTCTAGATCACTCGGGTTGACTTCAATACGACCTCGCTGATCGATGATCTGGTTGCGTAAAAGATCCCAAGGGTTATCTTCTCTGGTGATAAGCGACAAATCGAATTCCAGACGTTGGTCTGTTTGTGATGTATAACGGGCCCAGGTATGGGCAGCATATAACCAATGAATGGCATTCTTGAGAGATTTTTCGGTTTCAAATCTCCCCTTGTTCTTGGCTAAGAAAGCGATCCATGGGATCAGTACAATGGTGGTGTTTAAATCTTGGGTGGAATGGATAAAGGCATTTTGTGGCAAAACGGTAACTAAATAATCCAAAATCTTGGAAAGTCTATCCCAACCTACCTTGAGCTTATTCTCTGGTTCTGAATGAATGGCCTCGAATAATGCTCTCCCAGTGACGACGGCATTCAGCGCACGAGTCATAAACGTTAAATCAAAATCAAAGTTTTCTTTCTCAAGCTCTTCGATTTTTGCCTTCATGACACGCCGGGCTTTTGCCCATTTGCCGGTCACATGGGTCAGGGCAAGTTCAGCATCGGTGAGTTTTGTCCCCTGGCTGTTTACGCGATCGAAGATGTCAATGGCATCTTCCATCGAAGCGTGCCCAGGAACCGCCTGAACGGGCAGATCATCTTTTTCAGAGTTACGCAAGAGGGTTAGGTTATCGTTGTAACGTTGTGCTAATTCAAATGGGTCTTCACCATCTTTACCATTCTGCTTGGCGATTTCAAAGACGTTGATATCTTTCCGAAGAAAACAATCAATGACTCGAATCCAGACCGGATTATCACTCATTCGAGTTGCTTGATAGTATTGAAATTCTCCGGTCTCCAAATTGAAATATAGCTCTTTGGGATCATTGCTAATATCAACTTCTCTATAGTAGGGTGGTATTTCGCCCCGCATGAGCATATAAAGTGTTGTCAAGCGTTGTTGACCATCCAGAATAACATCCACTGACCCTATTTTGTCGGGTTTGACTGGAAGATTTTTCAATTCTGGAGGCTCATCAGTCTTCCAAAATAACAGACTTCCAACCGGGTATTCTTTCACCAAGGAAACCATCAGTTGCTTGGCCTGATCTCTTGTCCATACATATTCCCTTTGGAATTCTGGTAAGACAAGATCTTTCTTTTCAATATTATCCAACAGTTCGCTGATTTTCATGGCTTGGGTCATCCCCGAATCTTTCAAAATAGATTTATAAACCGCCCGAACTACATGACTATTCTTTTATCATGTTCTAGCAATAGTATAGCATAACGCCCTCATAAACTGCGGATCAAGTGGGACTTTTTACCCATTCGCAAACCGCTCTGGGGGAGTATAATAGAACATATGTTCTCAGTTTGTTTTCCCCGTCTATGGATCTGATCCCCACATCCCAAGGCGGCCTGTATGCCCTGCTGGCACCGCGCCATGTCGGCATTCGCTTCCTCACTCACCTGACCGCCCAACTTGCCTTGGAAGGTCCGCTGCGGGTGCTCGATGGCGGTAATTGCTTCCAGGCGCGGGCCTTGCAGCGCAAACTGCGCAGGCACGGCCGCGATACGTACCAAGCTGTGGAGCGCGTCAAGATAGCCCGGGCCTTCACCTGCTTTCAGATGGTCGCCTTGCTCAGTGAGCAGGAAACGGCCCCGGTGCCCACCTTGGTACTCGATTTCTTAGCCACCTTTGGCGATGAGAGCGT
>CAZJBA010000229.1:0-4060 GCA_964544065.1 uncultured Anaerolineales bacterium
TCGATGAAGATCGACGTTCGGCCATAGCCCTCATGAGCGATTTTCCCGAAGGGATGCCTACGGCAAATCGCAGTTTGGCTCATTTGGCAAGAGCTTGTGTTGTTATAATACACTTTTATGATTGAAACCAAAAATCTCACCAAACGATTCGATGACTTTTTAGCCGTCGACCAGGTCAGTATCACCGTACAAACCGGCGAGGTCTTGGCCTTGCTGGGGCCGAATGGCGCCGGTAAAACCACCACGGTGCGCATGTTGACCTCCGTCCTTCGGCCTACCGAGGGCTGGGCGCGCGTGGCCGGTTATGACGTAGTCGCAGACGCCCCCAAAGTGCGCGCCTCGGTGGGCGTCTTGACCGAACAACACGGCTTGTATGCCCGCATGCTCACCTTCGAATATCTCGATTTTTATGGCCAACTCTACGACATCCCCACAAACGAGCGCCACGCCCGCATCGAAACGCTGCTGGATAACTATGGCCTCGCCGAGATGCGCGACCGGCGCATTGGCGAATTTTCCAAGGGCATGCGTCAAAAGTTGGCCCTGGCACGCGCTTTGCTGCATCAACCGCCCGTGTTGCTCTTGGATGAACCCACCTCGGCCATGGACCCGGAGAGCGCCCGCCTGGTGCGCAACGCCATCAAAGCGCTGCGTTCCGAGGAGCGCGCCATCGTGATCTGCACCCACAACTTGGCCGAAGCAGAGGAACTCGCCGATCGCATCGCCATCATCCGGCGGGGCAAAATCATCGCCAACGGTTCGCCGGCGGCCCTGAAACAGACCCTGCTCGGCCCGGGGGAATTTGAAATTCGCCTGGCCAATTCGCTCAATGGAACCCCGGAATCATTCCCGGCCGGGATTGAAATCACCTCCCGCGGGACGCGATGGCTCCGCTATCGAACCACCCAACCGAGCCAGGATAACCCCAAAATTTTGCGGTCGCTCTTGGCTCAAAACATCCAAGTTGTCAGCCTCCAGGAAGTCCCCCGCAGCCTGGAACAAGTCTATTTAGAGGCCGTTCATGCCATCGCCGATGAGGAGGTGCTCCATGTGGACTGAACTGCGTCCGGCCTTGATCGTAACCCGCCGCGAGATCCGCGATCAGTTCCGCGATTGGCGCATTATCCTGCCGATTTTGGCATTGACCCTTTTCTTCCCCGGCCTGATGAACTTCACCGCCCGGGAGGCGGTCAACTTTGTAGCCAAGTACGGGGCAGACTTAATCGGCGATCGCCTGATCCCCTTCTTACTCATGATCGTGGGCTTCTTCCCTATTTCTGTCTCGCTGGTGATCGCCCTGGAGAGCTTCGTGGGCGAGAAGGAACGCCGCAGCATCGAGCCGCTACTTTCGACCCCCTTGACCGATTTGCAGCTCTATCTGGGCAAGTTGTTCGCCGTGATGCTGCCCCCCCTGTTGGCCAGTTACCTGGGCATCGGCGTCTATCTTTTCGGCGTCTATCGCCAGGTCGGTTGGACCCCCGAGCCGATTCTTCTCATCCAGGTCGTGGCGCTGACCACGGTCCAGTCCCTATTGATGGTCAGTGGCGCGGTGGTCATCTCGTCGCAGGCCACCTCATCAAGGGCAGCCAATTTGCTGGCTTCCTTCATCATCGTGCCCACGGCCATGCTGCTGATTGGCGAGAGCATGATCATGTTTTGGGCCCGTTATCACATCCTCTGGTGGGCTATTTTTGGACAAATTTTGATTGCTGGATTGCTCGTCCGTACAGGCATCGCCTACTTCAACCGGGAGGAATTGCTGGGCCGGGAGCTGGACACGCTTAATCTCAAGTGGGGTTGGCGCGTGTTTTGGAGCGCCTTCACCGGCGAGGCCGAGTCCTTTTTCGGTTGGTGGCGGCGGGAAATCAAGGCCACCCTGATGCGTTTGCGCCTGCCTGCTCTGTTCGTCGCCCTGACCTTGGTTGCCGCGACCCTGATCGGCGTGCAGCAAGCCAACGTCTTCGAACTCCCGCCTGAAATCATCGCCCTCGAAAATTTGGAAAAAGGCTTCGTGGAGGGGGTAGAGGGATTCGAAGCGGTGCGCTTTTTCGCCATCCAGGGCGTTCGCTGGGTGTGGTTGCACAACTTGCAAGTCGTTTTAATCGCCACCGTCTTGGGTTTGTTTTCCTTTGGCGTGATGGGCTTACTGGTGTTGATGCTGCCCTTCGTCCTGATTGGCTATTTCACCGCCATAGCAGCCAACGCCGGGATTCCCGCCCTCACGTTTTTGTCCGCTTTCGTGCTTCCCCACGGTATCTTAGAAATACCGGCCATTCTACTGGCCGGGGCGGCCATATTTCGTTTGGGCGCCACCTTATCTGCACCGGCCCAAGGGCACACGATCGGCGAAGCCATGTTGATTTCTCTGGCTGATTGGCTCAAAATCGTGCTGGTCTTGGTCCTTCCTCTCTTGCTCGGCGCGGCCATTTTAGAAGTTTTTGTGACCCCCATGGTCGCTTTGAAAATAATCGGAGGCTGAGTATGACAAAAATCATCATCTTGGGTTCTGCAAACGCAGTCTCCGATCTTAAACATGAAAATTCCCACTTAGTCGTCAAGGGGAAGAAGGACTTCCTTTTGGTCGACTGTGTTGGCAACCCCATCGTCCGACTGGAGCGCGCCGGGCTAGATTTTCGCGACCTGAGCGATCTCTTTTTGACTCATTTCCACCCCGATCATGTCTCGGGTGTGCCGCTCCTGCTCATGGATATGTGGCTGCTGGGCCGCCAGCGCAGATTGAACGTTTACGGCCTACATCCCACCATCGATCGTTTGGAGCAATTGATGGATTCGTTCCAATGGCAGAATTGGCCCGAATTTTTCCCGGTCGCATTCCACCGTTTGCCCGCCCAGGAGCGCGTCCTGGCGCTGGAAAACGATCAATTCCGCGTCTTTACCTCCCCCGTTCAACATCTGATCCCTACGATGGGCTTGCGGGTTGAGATTCCGGAAACCGGCAAGTCGCTTGCCTATTCTTGCGACACGGAACCATGTCCCATGGTGGAGAATCTGGCTGAGGGGGTTGACGTCCTCCTTCATGAGGCCGCCGGAAAGGCCCGCGGGCATTCCTCCGCCGCCCAGGCCGGCCAAGTGGCGCGAAGAGCGGGGGCGAAATCCCTGTACCTGATTCATTACGATGCTCGCAACGCCAATCTGTTTCAATTGATCGCCGAGGCGCGGGCCACGTTTGGGGGCGAAGTCATCCTGGCCGAAGATCTGATGGTGATTCCCCTCTAATGAAAAAAGCCCTGGCCGATTGGCCGGGGCTTTTTGTGTGTAGCGGTTACCAGCCTCGCAGGAAAGGCACCCACTCTTGATTCTCTTTGAGGAAACTTCCAAAGATATAGGCCGCATTCGTCGATGGCTTTTTGGGACGATTGAGCAAACGCATTCCCGCTTGATGAGGCGTGCGCCCCCCTTTGCGGTGATTGCAATCTGCACAGGCGGTGACGAGATTCTTCCAGGTGTGTTTCCCGCCCAGATGCTGAGGGATGACGTGATCGATCGTCAGCGTTTTCTTTCGTTTTCCGCAATACTGGCAAGTATAACTGTCTCGCCGGAAGATTTCGCGCTTGTTCAAGTTGACGTCCGGGCGAGGTCGTTTGATCATCCTGCCCAGCCGGATGATGGAGGGCCGCGGGAAGGAGCGCGAGACGGTTCGAATCACGCCGCGCCCGTTGAGCACCAGATTCGCTTTTCCCATCACCATCAGCACGATGGCGCGTTTGGTGGTACACACGTTGATAGGTGCAAAATTTGCATTCAGCACGAGAACAGGTTTGTGCAGATCTGTCATGTCCATGAACCTTCGCATCAACGAATCTTGCCAACATTCAGCCAATCGACCAGAATTATAGCACGGCTTTGGCAATACTTGCAGGATAGATTTTGTCGGTTTCCCGCGACTCCAGGCCGGATTTCGGGATGGTAATGTCAGGTAACTAGTATGACAGCGCAAGGTTACTGAAAGTCGTTTACGCAAGCCCTTTGCAAACGCGCTCTCGCCGCCCCCGGCGGCGAGGCTTCGGCGTGAGACTTCGGCGTGAGACTTCGGCGTGAG
>CAZJBA010000230.1:0-4007 GCA_964544065.1 uncultured Anaerolineales bacterium
GATGCCCCCGGCAAAAGTGTAACCTTAATCCCCTTGCCATATGAACCATCCCAAAAATCTTGTCTCATCTGGCGCCGAGGCGTGCAAAGCAAAAGAATTTTGCCCCCCAAGGAGTTCAGGGGGGGCATTCTTGCCGCGCTTCCCCCACCGGGCACGCACGCTCTGCGTCCCGCCAGGGGAAGCGCGGCGAGAGTGACATGGCTGAACGCTTACTTTCTTTACAATATCTCCTCGATGTAAATTTGTTATCAAGAGGAGACCGAAATGCGATTTGTACGCGAAGTAAAAGAAGAAGAGCGCCAGGAATTTGAGCGCATGACTAATCAAGAAATTGGACGAGTATCCATGAGAGCCAGTATGATTTTGCTTTCATCACGAGGATACACGGTGCCAGAGATTGTAGACATCCATCAAACGACCAACGTAACAGTGTATCAATGGTTTGATCGCTTTGACGAGCAAGGCCCTGCGGGGTTATACGATCTACCTCGCTCTGGACGTCCTTCAAAAGTCACTCAAGAAGTCAAGGATTGCTTGGAGGAGGGATTGGAAAAACCGCCAACAGAGTACGGCCAAAATTGCACGATCTGGACCGTTGCACTGCTGAATCAACCATTGCCCATATCGCCTTCTTATGCCTTTCCGCAATAGTCGATCGCCGTCCGGGCGAGAATCTTGGCCAACTGGGAGACCGAATCCAGCTCCACCCACTCTTCGGCCGCATGCAGTCCTCGGCCCTTTGGCCCAATCAGGACGGTTTCCATGCCCGCATCGGCGAACAGAGCAGCGTCCGTCCAGAAGGTTTGACCAATGTGTTCGGGCACAGTGCCGAGCACATTTCTAGATGCACTTTCGACAACTTGAACAATGGCGGCTGAGGCGGGGATCTCAAAAGGCCTGCGTTCAAAGATAAATCGCAAGTAAGCCTTGAAGTCTTCATCTTGCCTGGCCAGACGATCAAGAATGTCTTGTAATTCTCGCCTGCAATCCTCCTCGGTTTCCCCCGCGATAGTACGCCGTTCCATTTTTAGCAAACAGCGATCTGCGTAGGTGCTCACCTCGGTGCCGCCTTGTACAATGGCAGCATTCAGCGAGGGCGGCCCCATCAGCGGATGGGGCTTTCGCGCTACTAATTCTCGCGAAAGCTGATCAAGCTCCACCAGAACGCGACCCATGTGCAGGTTAGCGTCGATCCCCTCCTGGTAGCGGCTGCCGTGGGCGGCACGCCCGATCGTCTCGATCTCGTACCAGATGAACCCCCGATGAGCACGGCAGATGGCCAGATCGGTCGGCTCGGTGACGATAGCGCCATCAGCGCTGACCTGCCGGACGAGCGCCTCGGTGCCGATGCTGCTGTGTTCTTCGTCGGCCACGGCGGTGACGAGCAAGTCTCCACGTAAGCCGACACCCGCGTCGCGGAGCGCTTTCACCGCCGCCAGCATCGCGGCCAGGCTGGCTTTCATGTCGTAGGCGCCGCGCCCGTACAGGCAGCCGGCGCGGATCTCGGCGCCAAAGGGATCAATAGTCATGCCCTCCACACCGACCGTATCCAAATGTCCGTTGAGCAACAGCGTGCGTCCACCCCCAACACCCTTCAAGCGGCCAAGCACATTAACACGTCCAGGTTCGATTTCATCCCGGGTAACCGCCAGCCCTAGATCATTCAATCTCTCGGCAAAAAGAGCACCGATCTCAGCTTCGCCGGGGCCGTCCGGGGTCAGGGAGGGGTTAATCGAGTTGATCCGGACGAGTTCTTGAGCCGTGGCAGTCAAGTAGGCAGTGTCGATAGTGAAATCTACGTTTTCCACGATGAAAACTCCAGGTGTTGGCGAACGATCAAACTAGACAGCGGGGGATGGTCGTGTGCCACGTCTTGGCGAAGAGGCGCGTTTTTCCCTCGTACGCCTCGAGCATATTGACGACATAAAATTGCTCCGCATCGGCAGACATGGTGCTGTGCGTCTCGATGCGAATGTCCCACCCTTCCCGCCGGAGCCCCATGTGTTGTTCGCAAAGTATCCGCGCCGAAAGCGGATCCTCCTGATAGATCGTGTAGCGTTCTTCGTGCTGTCCATACATCTCCAGATCACGATCGAGCAAACGGGTACAACCACTATCGGTACAATCGTGAATTTCTTGCTTTCCCGCGCCAATATCCCGGATGATATGGCGTTGCCGGATTCTGGGACGAAGTTCTTCGGAAGGGATGGCTTCAGATTGCTCAGGCTGATCGAACGCCGGTATCCCTTGGTCAGCTTCTTTTGGATGCCGAACGGGCAAGCGCAGCCAGGTCTCTTCCCCGGTGCGTAGTCGTAGGTTGACGGGATGGGGAGAAGGCCAAGCCATGGGCCAATAGGTCGGTGAGATCGCCAAACGCCAACAGTGACCGGATGGAAGGCGATGCCCGGCTACGTTCAGCTTGATCCTGACTTTGTAAAACTTACCCGGCTCCAAGGGTGCAGGATTCTCGTGAGAATCGCGGTGGGTGAGATTCAAGAAGCCGCGGCTGACCAACAGCGAGGAACCCATTGGAGACACATCACACAGACGGACCACCACCAGGGCATTGGGCTGGTCTGCCGCCAGGGTCAGGTTGACCTCAGGGCTGCCCAAGATGACGACGTCTTCGTCGACGGGAGTCGAGGCAAACGAAAGCGAACGGCCATCCTCGGCGCGTTGATCGGGGGGGAAATCGAACGCTTCGCCGTAGGCCAGCCACGCCCCGGCCTCGGAACCGGCAAACTGTGACCCACGGAGGGCCAACTCACAATCCGAATTCTGAGACTGATCCAGGCTGGTCTCGCCCAACCAGAAGGTCTGGGGGGTATCGAGCGAGGGCCATTCCGATTCAACAACCCAATGGCCGGGCCGTTCTTCGTAATAGGGCGCGGGCGGCAGGCTGTCTTGAATCCAGGCGCGCAATAAGGGTTCATCCATGATCTCGTTCTCAATACCGCGGAGCCAGTAATCCCACCAGCGCAGACATTCCTGCAAAAATCCGATCTGCGGCCCCGGCTCGGAGATGTGCGGGTATCCGTGAGACCAGGGGCCGATCAAGCCCTTTTTGGGGCCGGGAAGCCCTTCGAGCAGGCGCGGGATCGCATTGGTATAGGCATCTCCCCACCCCCCGACGGCATAAACGGCGCACTCGATGTCGGCGTAATTTTCGCAGACGGAACCATGCTTCCAAAATTGGTCGCGGGTTTGATGCTCGAGCCACACTTCGACATAAGGAGGCGTGTTTTCGAGACGGTTGAACCACATCTCGCGCCAGCGCTCACCGACGATTTTGGGGTCAGGGGGCAGGGCATTGAGCACAAACATGCGCGATGCCCAAGGGAGCTGATCAGTTGCCAGGAGACAGCCGCCGCGGTAATGGACATCGTCGGCGTAACGGTCATCCGTCGAGGCAACGGTGATGATCGCTTTCAACTGGGGCGGCCGTCGGGCAGCGATCTGCAAGCCGTTGAAACCGCCCCATGAGATTCCAAACATGCCAATATCACCGTTACACCAGGGTTGCGCCTCGAGCCAATCCATGACTTCAAGGGCATCATCCTGCTCCTGTTTCAGGTACTCGTCATAGAGAATCCCATCCGAGTTGCCGGTGCCGCGCATATCGACGCGCACGCCTGCATATCCGTACCCGGCAAAATAGGGCATGTACGATGAATCGCGCACGGCCCGAGAATCATCCTTACGGTAGGGTAAATATTCTAAGATGGCGGGTGCAGGTGTTGTTTCGGCATCTTCCGGCATCCAAATCGTTGTCGCCAGGCGAGTGCCGTCAGACATGGTGATCCAGGTGTTGTCGATCTTGCGGATGGCGTGAGGGTAGTGATGTCTGACTTTTGGGGTCACAGTGGCATTTTCTCCATGCGAGCTTGAACTTTATCGGGGAAGTGACAGGCTATCCAACGCTGGCTTGTAGCAAGCATACGCAGAGGGGGAATCTCAACCTTGCAACGCTCCTCGGCATGATGGCAGCGGGGATGGAAAGGGCAACC
>CAZJBA010000231.1:0-3988 GCA_964544065.1 uncultured Anaerolineales bacterium
AATACAGTTTGGCCCTGATTTTGTTCATCGTCGCCATCCTGGCCTACGGCCTGCACCTGCTCTGGCTGGGATTCTACTGGGATGACTGGCCCTGGATCTGGTTTTCGCGCGTGATGGGGCGCGCTGGGATGTTTAAAATCGATCTGGCCCACCGGCCCATCTCCGGCCTGGTGTTGTGGTTGGGTTCGATCTTGGCCGGGGAGTCTCCCCTCGGCTGGCAGATTTACAATTTGTTTTGGCGCTGGCTCACGGGCGTGGCGCTCTGGTCGGCCTTGCGGCAGCTCTGGCCCCGCCGCGGCCAAGCAATTGCCTGGGTGAGTCTGCTTTTCCTGGTCTACCCGGGCTTCAGCCATCAATTCGTCGCCGTCAACACCAGCCGCCATCTCTTCCCCCTGGCAACCTTTTTCTTTTCGCTCGCCTGCATGATCAAGGCGCAGCGTGAAGCGGCTCGATACCGCCGTTTTACCACGGTCTCCGTAATCTTGGCCTTGGTCACCATGTTCACCACCGAATACTATTACGGCCTTGAACTGATTCGCCCCGTTCTCCTCTGGCTTGTTCTCCATAATAACGCCGGCATGGAGTCGAAATCTGTAACATCTCAAAGTGGAAGCCGAGAAGAAAGCAAAGAAACCTTAGAATTCGAACAAAATAAAAGTGATTTCCGTTTTATTCGTGCCCTTCGTGGTTCAAAAACGGAGAAATCTGAACGCGCACGACAATCGAGTTCGTTGTTTGCGGTAGCCAAAGCCTGGCTGCCCTACTTTATCCCCCTGATCGCCGTCTTTCTGTGGCGTTATATCACTTCCATGTACGTCAACTACCCCGTCCGCATCACCGAAACGATTGCCACTGCGCCGACGAAGACGCTTGGCCGCTTGATCTTGACCATCCTGGGAGATTTCGTTGATGTCACCCTGGGCGCCTGGGCTCATTTGATTCGCGCCATGCCGATGCAGGGATTGGGATTCCGGACGACTCAATATTACTGGGTGCTTGTCACCGCTGGGACGCTGATGGTGCTGGTGTGGTTCGTCCTCCAGGGGGATGAGGATTCCGATGATGAGGCCTGGAATCGCCAAGCCCTGAGATTGGGTGGCGCGATCCTGCTCGTTGGCGGGATTCCCTTCTGGGTCACCCAGCTTGATATCCGCACGACCTTCCCTGCCGACCGCCTAACCCTGCCGATGATGGCCGGCACCAGCTTGATTCTGGTCAGCCTGGTTAGAATGATCAGCCGCAAGCGCTCTTTTCGGCTCGTGTTTCTCGCCTTGATCGTTGGCTTGAGCGTGGGCGTCCATTTTCAAAATGCGCTTTCCTACCGCCATAGTTGGAGCTACCAGCGCCAGTTTTTCCAGCAGTTGGCCTGGCGGATTCCCGCTCTTCAAGATGATACGGCACTCCTGACCACCGAAGTCCACGAAATCAGCCACGCCACCGACAATTCCCTCAGCGCCCCGCTGATCTGGACCTATGCACCCGATTTTGAATCCGGTGACTTGCCCCTGTTCTTTTTCTACACCGATTTGCGCTTCAAGGATGAAATCGACCAGCTCCAGCCGGATACCCCTTTACAAGAGCAGTATCGCTTCTTCCCCTTTGCCAGCACCCCGTCCCAATCGTTGGTGCTCTATTACCAACCCCCAAGCTGTTTACGCGTCATGGAGCAGGAGCGCCACCAATACCTGCCCGGCCTGCCCGACGCGGTCAAAGACGTGCTGCCCTTCTCCGATCCGAACCGGATTCGTGTTGATGTCGCATCCGACCCCCAACTCCCGCCCATGTTGGTCGATCCCGCCCTGAACGAAACCTGGTGCCACTATTTTCAGCTTGCCGATCTGGCCCGCCAGCGCGGCGACTGGGAGAGTGCTGCTGTCCACGCCGACCGCGCCCTGTACGTTGGTTTCCCCGACAGCGCCATCAAACACGTCGGCGAGTACGTTCTCTTTATCGAAGCCTACGCCCACACGGGGCAATGGTCCCAGGCCGAAGACCTCACCTTCCAAGCCGTCGAGATCAATCCCCAGATCGTCCCGATGGTCTGCGAAGCCTGGGAGCGGATCGACGCCGAGGTCGAGCCGCTGGGGGAGGGAATCGTGGTTTTGGAAAAAGTTAACCGGGAATTGAGTTGTTCTTCGTACTGAAATTACATTCTGGATATTGTATCCATGGGCGCTTTTTTGTTCGCTAAGAAATGATGGAGGAAAACTATGTTAGCAAGAAAAAACAATCATCGCTTCAATGAAACCACTTTTCTGGTTTTTTCCTTCTTTCTTTTGTTTGTGTTCATCTTAATCAGAAGCGCATGGGTGTGTGACGATGCTTATATTACTCTCAGAACGGTAGATAATCTATATCATGGCCATGGTTTGACTTGGAACCCGGGCGAGAGGCTGCAAACCTATACCCATCCACTCTGGATGCTGGTGATCGCAACGGTATATTTTGCTGAGGATAATCCCTATTTCATCCTCATCGTCACTTCTATCGGATTAACAATCGCTACAATTTATCTGTTGATATCAAAACTGTCGCTAACAACTTCCCATGCCATTGTCGGTATTCTTCTTATGCTTTCGTCAAAGGCTTTCATTGACTATTCGACCTCAGGCTTGGAAAACCCATTAACTCATTTAATCTACATTCTGTTTATTATTTTATTTTTGTACAATCCGGAAGGTAAATATTCAACCTTCGTCTTGGCTCTGATAGCCTCCTTGGGTATGCTTTGCCGCATGGACGTTGCCCTTCTTTTCCTGCCCGCGCTCCTTTACATAGTGTTGTTGAATCGAACCAGACGAGATATTGTCTTTGCTTTCTTAGGTTTTTTGCCGTTGATCTTGTGGGAATTGTTCTCATTGCTTTATTATGGGTTTCTGTTTCCTAACACCGCTTATGCCAAATTGAATACAGGCATACATGGGTCTTTGTTGGCAAAGCAGGGAGTTCTATATTTGCTTTACACTTTATCAAGAGACCCTGGTTCGCTTTTCATCATCGGTTTAGGAGGCTATGCTGCCATAAAAGACAGGGATTGGCGTAAGATCGTTGTGTTGGTCGGTATTGTTCTCTATTTGCTTTATGTCATCCGTATAGGCGGTGGTTTCATGGCAGGGAGGTTTCTCTCCGTACTGGTTGTGGGTGCTGTAGGCTTGATAATTAGCACGGAATTATTTACACAAGAGCATAGTTTTTTCGCACTCTTTATTGCCTTACTGATCATCTTTTTGGCAACCCCCAATCCGCCAATTATGTACAATGCTGGAGATTCGCGGCAAGAGGTGGGTGTTATGGGTACCTACAATGGGATAGAGGATGAACGGCTTTGGTATTATCAATTAACTGGATTGCTTACCACGCCTAGGAATGAAGCCATGCCAAGGATGGCATGGAAAGCCGAAGGGAGAGAAGCCAAGGAGCGGAAATACGACGTTGTTGATAGGGGGCCGGTTGGTATATTTGGATTCTCCGCTGGACCTAACGTGCATGTTATCGATTGGTATGCTTTAACAGATCCATTGTTAGCCAGACTGCCGGTTGATGATCAAGTCACCTGGAGGATTGGACACTTCTTTCGAAGCATCCCTGAAGGCTATTTGGAAACACTTGAGACAGACGAGAATCGTGTTGTTGATCCAAATTTAGCCAAGTATTACGAAAAGCTTTCCCTGATCACAAAGGGAGACTTATTGGATAAAGAAAGACTGATTGCGATATGGAGAATGAACACGGGATATTATCAACCTTTACTCGAAGCTTATCTACCACCTGATTAAACATTGCGGGAACAGATGAAGTTTAAGAAAATAATTTGGTAATAGCTTCAACCTGCGTGCTGCGATTTGCCGTAGGCATCCCTTCGGGAAAATCGCCCCTTGGGGCAGTCGCCGAACGTCGATCTTCATCGACGCGGTTGCGTCCACGCAGGTGGACGCTCAGCGAAGCTCCTACTGCACGACTTTAGTCGCAAGTTTTTGGGAATTTCAGC
>CAZJBA010000232.1:0-1501 GCA_964544065.1 uncultured Anaerolineales bacterium
AGCTATATTCGCGTAATCTGCGTTCTATTTAGCGGGGGGCGTGAACGCTTACAAAAGTTGATTTGGCAAGCGTAATTATACTCGGTGGATTCCGGCGAAATCGAGGTTGGCTTTCGTTAGCAAATCGTTGGCGAGTTGCATGTCTGCCTGGCAGATGCGCAGGCAGACGCCACAATCCGAGCTCAGGTGCCGAGGCACAGGGATCAATTTGCTCTCGATCCCGGCCTCCGCAAGGATGTTTTCGGCGCGCAGGGCGTGGCTGGTGGCATAAACCAGGATCACGGCGTGATTTGTCTTGCTCATCGTGACTCTCGCACCAGGGAACGGACCGCCTCAATCGCGGTGTCGATTTCTTCCGGTGTGTTGAACGCGCCCAGGCCAAAGCGGACCGTTCCATCCGGAAATGTGCCCATGGTTTTATGGGCCGCGGGCGCGCAGTGGAGTCCCACCCGGCAGAGGATGCCGTACTCCTCATCCAGGCGCAGACCGACTTCTGAGGGCGCCATCTCCTCGAGGTTGAACGAAACCGTGGCCGTCTGGGAAGCGGCGTCCAGGCTGCCGTAGACCGTCACACCAGGGATGGCTTGCAACCCATCCAATACCTGTTGGATCAGTTGAGTCTCATGGGTGCGGATGGCATCGATCCCCTCCTCCAACAACCAGGAGATTCCGGCCTCCAGACCGGCCAGGCCAACGGCATTTTGGGTGCCACTCTCGTACTTATCTGGCAAGAATTCGGGTTGCTCTTCGTATTCCGAGCGGCTGCCGGTTCCACCGCGTTTGAGCGGAACCAGGCTATCGACGTCGACGCGTTCGCCGACGATCAATCCACCCGTGCCCATTGGCCCGTAGAGCGACTTGTGACCCGTGAAGGCCAAGAGATCGATTTGATCGGAGAGAAAATCAACTGGATACGCGCCGCCGGTTTGGGCGGCATCGACCAGGAGGAGCAGGTCATGCTGGCGGGCAATCTGACCGACCTCGGCGACGGGGAGCAGCGTGCCGATCACGTTGGAGGCGTGGTTGAGCACGATCATGGTGGTGTTCGGCTGGATGGCTGCTTCGACATCGTCGGGGTCGAGGGTTCCCTGGGGGGAGCAGGGCACGACGGTCAGGGAGACGCCCTGCCGCTCCAAAGCCCGAAGCGGCCGCATGACGGCGTTATGCTCCATGCTGCTGGTGATAACGTGGTCGCCGGATTGGAGCAGACCGCGCAAGGCCAGGTTGAGAGCCTCGGTGACGTTGGCGCCAAAGACCACCTGGAGCAGATCCGGAGCCTCGAAAAGCCGGGCGACGGCCTCGCGAGCAGCGTGAACGACACGGCTAGACTCAATAGCCAGACGATGACCCGAGCGGCCAGGGTTGGCGCCGATCTCGTCGAGGAAATTGGTCATCGCCGCGGCGACCCCCGGCGGTTTAGGCCAGGAGGTCGCCGCATTGTCAAAATAAATCAACCCATCGTTGGGGACAGTCATGATTGGCGGATCAGTAAGCGAAAGCC
>CAZJBA010000232.1:1601-3934 GCA_964544065.1 uncultured Anaerolineales bacterium
CCGGCCAGGGCAAAGTTGTGTGAAAACGCGGCCCCGGTGATCATGCCGAGGACGAAAACGGCCGCGTCGCCATCGCCTTCGCCGGAGAGAAAGAGTTGGCGACCGGGACAGCCACCAGCCAGGGCAAACGCTAGGCCCGCCAGGGACATGCCCAAGAAGTTCCAGACATGGCTGCTGTGGGCCACGGGCTGGGCCACAAACCCGAAGCTGACCTGTCCCAAGACGAGATTCAGCACAAAAGCGGCAACCAACAAGCCCCCAACGCCGCTGATCAGGTGGGTATCCCCCATCAAGATGACATCGCGAATCGATCCCATCGTGCAAAAACGGGTCCGCTGGGCCAGGAATCCGATGATCAGTCCGGCCCCAAGCGAGATCAAAACCGGCGCGTAAAGCGAGCCGGGCCCACTCTCGCTAAAGAAAATTGCGCCGCCCTCCCTGAATTGCGGCCTGAAGAGACGCAGCAACAACAAACCCACCATCATCACGGGCATAATCCAGCCGACAGCCGCGGGTGTGGGATAAGAGCGCCCCAGGGTGTAGCCTTGCTTGAGAAACCAGACGCCGACGTAGATCCCGACGGCCAGTCCGGCCAGCCCGATGATAGCGTTGAGATCGCCGCCAGCCAGACGCAACAGGGCGCGCCAGGGGCATCCCAGGAAGGCTAATGCGCCGATCATGGCGAACATGCCCAGGACGAAGCGGACGATGGGGGCTGAACCGGCGCGCGGCTTGAACTCGCGGAAGAGCAGGGCCGCCAGCGTTGATCCCAGCACAAAGGCGATGATCTCCGGGCGGATGTATTGGACGACCGCGGCGCGGTGCATGCCCAGGGCTCCGGCGATGTCTCGCTCGAAGCAGGCCACACAAATGCCCATATTGGGGGGATTCCCTGCTTTTTGGAGCAGGGCTGCCAGGACGCCGATGACGACGCCGGTCAGGATGATACCCAACCGTGAGGCAAAGAAACGGGTAAGACGCTTAGACATGTACAAACCTCCTCGAAAACTAAAATTTTTCCTCCATGCTGCCAAAGAGGCAACACGGGTTACCATTTAAAAGCAAAAACCGCCGCCAGCATACGCCGACGGCAGCCATCGAGGATGGTCTGGAATTTCTCTAGGACACGATCGGTTCACCGCGCCCTGTTAGCGTATGCAGGCAAATCTTGGGGCGCTGCCCGGCGCCCGACAGGTTGCCTCAGGTACGGCGGTGAACTACTTTGGTCACGGATTGTTCCTTTCGTGTTGAAAAACTATTTGAATGCTATTGTACTCACATTACGCTTTGAAATCAAGATCGAGATGGACAGTTTATCACGCTACCTGGATATCATCTCCCGACGTCACCTCACCGACGACCCATAAGGGTTGGTCGATCTCCTCGGCGCGGGCCAGCATCGCCTCGGCTCGATCGGGCGGCGCGGCCAGCAGCAAACCGCCGCTGGTTTGAGGGTCGAAGAGGAGCAATTCCTGGTATTCTTCGATGCCATCTCTAAACTGGACATGGGGCTTGAAGTAGAGCAAATTATCGTATGCCCCGCCGGGGAAGGAATAGGCCCGGGCGTAGTCGAGCGCGCCGGATGTGAACGGCATCGCCTCCCACTCGAAGCGCAGCCCCACCCCGGAGGCGGCGGCCATCTCCCAGGCGTGACCGAGCAGGCTGAATCCGGTCACGTCGGTGGCCGCGCGGACACCGGACTCGACGGCCAGCTCGGCGGCATCCCGGTTCAGGGCCATCATCCAATCGATCACTGTATCCCTATCAGCGGGCTTGGCTTTGCCGGACTTGATCGCTGTGGTGGTGACTCCGAAGCCGAGCGGCTTGCTGAGCAGGAGCACGTCGCCGGGTTGGGCGCCGCCCTTGGACATGATTTTCTCCGGGTGGACAAAACCCAACGCGATTAAGCCGTACTTGGGCTCTTTGTCCTGAATGGTATGCCCACCGGCCAAGACCACCCCGGCTTCGCGGGCCTTTTCGGCGCCGCCGCGTAAAATCTCACTCAAAAAATTCGGCGGCAGATCGGGGGGAAAAGCGGCCACGTTCAGGGCCAGGAACGGCTCCCCGCCCATGGCATACACATCCGAGAGGCTGTTGGCCGCGGCAATGGCGCCATATTCATAAGGGGTATCCACCACCGGGGTGAAAAAGTCGGTCGTCACCACCAGGGCGCGATGATCATCGAGACGCCACACGGCGGCATCATCGGGATGATTCAATCCCACCAGCAAATCGGGATAGGCTTGGCCGTCAAAAAGGTTATCGAGAGGGCGCAGAACCTGCGCCAGCGTTTCCGCATTCAGTTTGGACGCTCAACCCGAGCAGCTTGACAG
>CAZJBA010000233.1:0-3805 GCA_964544065.1 uncultured Anaerolineales bacterium
GCCTGACCAAAGGTCTCCAAACCCTTGAAGCGTTTTGTGAGTGCTAAAGGACTTAAGCATATCCGTAGGGGTACGGGCTTTTGAGCGGTAAGGGATTTTGCCTTTGTCTATCTGCATTTGCCCTGAGAAAGTTTCTGTACGTTTAGGAAAATATGGCCGAGCCAGCAAATCCTGCTGGGGCTGGGCGAAGCAAATTCCGGCAATTTGTGTTGAAGAAAAATTGGAGGCTATCTATATGCATGAAAACACGATTCAAGTGGTTGGGGATATGAGAAGGCGCTTTTTGGATGTGCCGGTCGAGATTCCGGTTCAACGTCTGAGAGAAGACGAAAATCTTCCCGCCTTGTTTGATCAAGTGCTCCGGAAAGCCAATTGGCTCTGGTGCAATGAAAACACGATCAAGTTTTCGATTTTATCATCTGATTCTAGTTTGTTGCCGCAGTGGTTAGCCGCTCTCTTGGCCTGGGATGTCGAAGTCGTCCTCGATGGGGGCGACTCAGTTCCGTTGGCTTCCTTGGAAGGGAGCATGCGAAGCAGACTCAACACGCTGCGGATTCCGTTGGATGGGGCCGATCGTGTCTGGGGAGAGGCCCACGTTGCCCGCACCCCCTCCGACACGCCGATCGTTTCGGCTGTGGCCGTCCTTGACCTCGCCGATGGGCGGGTCCAAGCGGCTCGCTTGGCTCTCACCGGCGCTTGGGAAGAACGCGCCCGCCTGGCAGATTCGATCGACCGGCTGGTCGGCAAGTCGTTCGATGAGGAGCAGATCGAAGATGTCGTCGCCGCGGTTACTGAAGAAGTCGAGCCCCCCGAAGACTTTTTGGGCACGTCCGAATACCGCCGGGCGATGGCAGGCGTTCTCACCCGCCGGGCTTTGACGCAATGCATGCAGACAGGAGCGTAACCATGACTGTGAAGATTGATCTTACGATTAATGGTCTTGAAAAGAGTTTAGACGTTGAAAAAAACGAAAGTTTATTGGACGCCTTGCGACGCCACGGCTATTACGGCGTCAAGTGTGGCTGTAAGACCGGCGATTGCGGCGTTTGCACCGTCTTGCTCGATGGCGAGCCGGTCCATAGCTGCCAGTTATTGGCGAAGAACGCGAAGAGGCGCGAGATTGTCACGATCGAAGGGCTCAGCGAGGGGACTTCCGTGCACCCGATTCAACAAGCCTTCATCGACACGGGCGCGATCCAATGCGGATTCTGCACCCCCGGCTTGATTCTCAACGCCAAAGCGCTGCTAGACCGGAACCCTGCTCCGAGTGAGTCTGAGATTCGTCAGGCATTGGGGGGCGTGTTCTGCCGCTGCACCGGCTATGTCCGCGGCGTGGAAGCGGTTCAACGCGCTGCCGCGCTCCTGCGGGGCGAAGAAGTCCCTCCCATCAACATTCCCGGCTTTGACATCCCCGACAGCGGTGAGATCCATCCCTTGCCCGAGCAATATTATCGCCGCGATGGCGACCAGAATCCGCTGCCTTCGCTGGTCTACACGCCCGAAGCGATGCCAAAGTTGGACGTGGTTGGCAAGCCGGAAGACAAGGTTGACGCGGTCAAGCTGGCCAAAGGGAGACCCGTTTTCGCCGGCGACTTCAAGAAACCAGGCATGCTCTACGCCGAACTGTTGACCAGCCCGCACGCTCACGCCCGGATCAAGCGCATCGATGCCAGCAAAGCCAGAGAGTTGCCCGGCGTCCACGCTGTTTTGACCCATGAAGACCTTCCCCGAATCAAGCACGCCTCCGGGGGACAATCCTACCCCCAGCCGCCACCCTACGATCAGGTTTGCCTGGACAACAAAGTTCGCCATGAGGGCGACCGGGTCGCCGTTGTGGCCGCTGAAACGCCTGCTTTGGCGCGCAAAGCCCTGGGCTTGATTGAGGTGGAGTATGAAGTGCTCCCCGCCGTGTTGGATTTCGAAAAAGCGATGGACGAAGGCGCACCGGTGATTCACGATGAGCCCGACACCGAGGGGATTCACGACACCGAGCGAAACATCGTCCACCACATCGAAGCCGAAGTCGGCGACGTGGATGCCGCCTTTGCCGAGGCCGAACACGTCTTCGAAGGCGAATACCGCACCCCTAAGCAGCACCAGGCCCATCTGGAGCCTCATGTTTGTGTCACCTATTGGGACGAAGACGATCGTCTCGTCATCCGCAGCAGCACGCAGGTGCCCTATCACATCCGCAGGATGGTGGCGCCCTTGGTCGGCTTGCCGGTCAAGCGCATCCGGGTGATCAAGCCGCGCATCGGCGGCGGATTCGGCAACAAGCAGGAGATGATCCTCGAGGACCTGTGTTCCCATCTGACCATCGAGACCGGGCATCCTGTTTACATGGAGTTGAGCCGCAAACAAGAGTTCACCACGACCCGCAGCCGCCATGCCACCTACATGCGTTACAAGATTGGTGTCACCGACGAGAAAGTCGTCGCCGCGGAGTTGTATTTGTTGGGCGACACTGGCGCTTATGGCGCTCACGGTTTGACTGTCCAGATGGTCGGCGGCTTCAAGGGGCTGACCCTCTACAATCCGCCCAATGCCCGTTTCCTTTGTGATGTTGTCTACACCAACCGGCCCACCGCCGGTGCCTTCCGCGGCTATGGCTCAATGCAGGGCCAATACGGCGTCGAAGTGATCATGGCCGAGATCGCCGATCAACTTGGCATCGATGTGGTCGAGTTCAAGCGTAAGAATTGGCTCAAGCTGGGCGAACCGATGCACATGGCCACCGAGTTGGGCGAAGGCCGCGAAGGCTTCGAGCAGGCCCTGGAGAGTTCCGGCCTGGAAGAATGCGTCAATATTGGCCTGGAAGCGACCGATTTCTACGCCAAGCGCGAGAAATACAAGAACCAGACCGGTCCTATCCGCCGCGGGGTTGGCATGGCTGTGGTCATGCACGGCAGTGCCATCGCCGGGTTGGATATGGCCGCCGCCACCCTGAAGATGAATGACGACGGCTCCTTCAACCTGCTGATCGGCGCAACCGATATCGGCACCGGTTCCGATACGATTCTGGCCCAAATCGCCGCCGAGGTGCTCGGTATCCCCGTGGACGACCTGATCGTCTATTCCTCCGACACCGACTTCACCCCCTTCGACAAAGGCGCGTATGCCAGCAGCACCACCTATCTCAGCGGCGGTGCCGTCAAGAAAGCGGCCCTCAAGATCCGCGACCAGATCTGCGCTCATGCCGCCACGATGTGGGAAATGGAAGAAGTCGATGGATTCGAGCTGCGGGATCGAAAGGTGGTCGCCCCCGATGGCCGTTCGATCACCCTCCGGGAAGTGGCCCTGAGCAGCTTGCACCAACTCGATCAGCACCAGATCATGGCCACGGCCTCGCACATGACCTTCAAGAGCCCGCCGCCGACCGCGGCCCAGTTCGTCGAGATCGCCGTGGACACCGAGACCGGGCAGATCGATGTCGAACGCCTGTTGATGGTGGTGGACTGTGGCCGGGTGATCAATCCGCTCACCGCCGCCGGGCAGGTCGAAGGCGGCATGGCCCAGGCGCTCGGTTTCGCCTTATGCGAGAATATGGAGTTCGACCAAGAAGGCCATCAAGTCAATGCCCGTTTGGGTCCCTATCGCGTTTACATGGCCGACGAGATGCCCGTCATGGACGTCATCTTCGTCCAGACCGATGATCCCAACGGCCCCTTCGGGGCCAAGTCGATCGGCGAAATTGGCATCGACGGCGTCGGGCCTGCCATGGTCAGCGCGGTGCACAACGCCACCGGCACCTGGATTCGCGAGTTACCTCTCTATCCTGAGCGGGTCTGGCGCGCCTTGAACGAAG
>CAZJBA010000234.1:0-3768 GCA_964544065.1 uncultured Anaerolineales bacterium
TAGAGCATTTTAGTCTACCTGCTTTTTAAGCGTCACTTACTATCTAACCACCACCTTAATTTCTTTGCGTCTTCCCACCTCTGGGTTAAAATTCTGGCGCAGTTCGAGCAGAAGATCGTTCGGCTGCGCTCGTTTTATTGAAACTTGGGAGTTGGAGACATTTTTCCGGTATACTGTATAGGTGGTTTTGCGTAGTGTGTGAGGTATTTTGGATGTTGGTGAAAATTGACGGATGAAAAGGTGACAGTCACTTCAGCAAAGGACAAACGATGGGTATTTCATGATGGTTGCAGAACGCAAAAAGTTTGTTGACGTCTTGCAAATAACCTTATGGTTTGGACTGCTGACAGGGTTATTAGAAGTGCTTCTGTTGGTTGTCCAGCAACAGTTTTTTAGCGAATACATCTTTATCTATCGTGGGCGAGATTATCTCTGGATGACCCCATTGGCCAATGTGCTCTTGTTTGGGTTGTCGGGCTTGTTGTTGATTCTTGCAGCGAGATGGTTCCCTCAAATGGTTCCTTTTCCTGGCCTTGTGTTTTTTTACTCTTTTCTAGGGGCAATCAGTTTGCTCCTTGTTGTTGAAAAATTCAGCCGCTTTGTGGTTGTGTTTTTGGCGTTGATCGTTGCCATTAACGCTGCGCGGTTTACCTATCAGCAAGAAGAGAAATTTTTGGCGGTCGTTGATAAAACGCTGAGTTGGTTTGTAGCCATTTTCTTTGTATTGATTATGGTCAGAATATTGGTTTTTTGAGATGACTTTTACGCGACGAGATTTTTTGAAATTGTCTGGCGCTGCGCTTGCTGGATTGCCCCTTTCTGATGGTTGGGGCTCGCGCTCTCAACTTGAGCGCGATTATCCTAATGTGGTATTGATTGTTCTAGACACTGTTCGGGCAAAAAGCTTAAGCTTGTACGGTTACGAGAGATCAACAACCCCAAATCTGAATCGCTTTGCTCAACAGGGGGTGGTGTTTGATAGCGCCATTGCGCCTTCGCCTTGGACATTGCCTTCCCACGCCAGCATGTTCACGGGAAGATATCCACACCAGTTGTCTACTGGCTGGTACTCTCCTTTAGACGACATCTACCCGACAATTGCTGAAGTGCTTCGTGCTCATGGCTATAAAACTGCTGGCTTTGTGTCCAATATTACTTATTGCAGCTATGAGCAGGGACTCAATCGAGGTTTTCAACATTATGAGGATTACCCGATTTCGTTGGGTCAACTTGTTTTGAGCGTTTCCCTACTCCGTTATTTAACCTCTAGCGATACGCTTCGCAATCTGGTCGGCTACCACGAGATGCTGAATCGTAAATCGGCTCAAGAGATCACGGATCGTTTTTTGGCGTGGGTTTCTCGGCAGAATACTCAGCAGCCCTTTTTTGCATTTTTGAATTATTATGATGCCCATGAGCCCTATCTGCCTCCTCAACCTTATGATCGGTTATTTGGTCCTAAACGTCCCCCTGATACCGAATTTGCTCATTTGCCCAGTTTTATTACCCGAAGAGATAAATGGAGCTTGTCAGAAGACCAAATCCAATATGAGTTGGATGCATATGAGGGTGCGATTGCGTATATCGATGCACAAGTTGGCAGATTGTTAAATGAGCTTGAAAAGCAGGGGAGACTTTCTCACACGATTGTGGTGATTACTTCAGATCATGGGGAGCAATTTGGTGAACATAGCCTCTACGATCACGGCACCAGTCTTTATCGCCCCTTGGTGGAGGTGCCTTTGCTGATAGTGCCTGTCGACGAAGTTGGGCTTGGTATCCGGGTAGCAGAGCCCGTGACCTTGTGTGATCTGCCCGCGACGATATGCGATCTTGTTGGGATAGAGCCTCAAACAATTTTTCCCGGCAATTCTTTACAGAGTTATTGGCATCCGGACCTTCAACTGAGAGATTCTCCAAGTCTTGTCCTTTCCGAACTCGAAACAAAGGGTGAACCGGTGCCATTTTGGTACCCTGTTGCTCAGGGGGATATGCAAGCCATTGTGGCCGAGGGGATGTTTTATATTCGCAATGGCGATGGTAGCGAGGAACTGTACGACTTTTTCAATGACCCGGAGGAGATGGAAGATTTGGCCGCTGATGATTCTTACTACGAGCAGGTCATTCGCTTTCGTGATATTTTGGCTACTGCAATGTCTTTGTGATTAGCCTTGATGGTGTCGAGGGGTTAGGGCTTCAGTTTGTATACTACCATCCCATCGCTGCCATAGATGTCAGTGGGGAGTTTGTGCAGCAAGGTATATTCTTCCTTGAAAAAGGTGTCTTTGAGCAACCCCTCTCTTCCGTAGGCTTCCAAGAAGACGAGATAGTCCGGTTTGTGATCGCGAATCAAGTTGGGGGGAATGGCATAATTGATCACGTAGAGGGACTCGTCTAAGGGATAATATTCCAGAGTTTGGGGTGAATTGAGCCCGACTGTGTCGAGGATGTGGGTATCGGTGTAATATCCCAAGGCGCCCACGTCCCCGGTGGCTAACACAGGGAGCGATGGGCTTGGTTCGGTTGCGATGTCTTCGTTGACGCGTTGGGCCGCTTGGCGGTAAAGCAACTCCAACTTGATCCAGGCCATCTCCGGCGCGGGGCGGGTGGAGCCGTGGTCGGGGGTCAGAGTCCAGCCGCGGAGTGTCATTAGCAACGGGATGGCGACCAGGATGGGGAGCAGGATTGGCTTCCATGAGCGGGAGCCTCTTTCGGAGCGCGCTTGAATCGCCTTGTTGACGAGTTCTTCTAATCCAATAAGAACGAAGAAAAAGTAAGCCGGCAGCGGTGGCGTGAGGTACCAGCGGAAGATCAGCGGGTTGGCGATGGCGAAAACGGCGAGATAGAGCCAGGGATAGATCGCCCAGGGCCAAAGGCGGCGATTTGCGCGCAGGGCGGCGCGCACACCGATGATGGTGAGGAAAGGAAATAGGATGATGCCGACGCCGATCCAGGGGATGCCGAAGGTGAGGTGGCCGAGGAAGGGGGTAGCGTAATGCTGCAGTAGGCGGGTCAGGGCAGCAGTGGGAGGCAGACGATACGCCAGGGTCTTGGCGCTTACCGAGTGTGGAATCGGGCTACCGAAGTAGAATGTGGCGAAAATATACCAGGGAAGGGTGACGGCGAGGAAGATCAGCGGCGTGCGAAGTGCGGTGTGCGGAGTGCCAGGTGCGGGGTGCAGGATTCGATGTGCGAGGTGCGATGTGCGAGGTGCGAGATAGGAGATGAGAAAATCTAGGGCCAGAGGGGCGAGCAGGAGCAGCGCGTCGGGGCGGGTGAGCAGGCTCAGGGCAGCGAAGAGTGCGGCGAGGGAGGATTTCCCTTGCGTGTAGGCATAAATCGTGGCGGTCAGCAGAAAGACGTAGACACTGGTTTCCAATCCACCGATGGCAAAGGTGACGCTGAACGGCGCGATAGCCCAGATCAAGGCCGCGCCTGTGCCCGCGTAGGGAAACTTGGAGCGTTTGCCCAGTTGCCAAAGCAGCAGTGCGGTCCCAGCATCGGCGAGAGTGTTGACAATCAGGGCGATGGCGGGAAAGGGGGCGTCTGCCCCACCGGTAAAAACGGCGATGGCAGCGAGCACAAGCGTGTACAGTGGCGTGGTCGTGCCCAGAACTCGCTCGCCAGGGTTGTAGACGAAGCCCTCTCCGGCTACAATATTGCTGGCATACCGATAGGTGATGTAGGCATCGTCGATGATGCGCGCACCGGGCGTCACGCGGGCGGCAATGCTCAGCACGATGAGAACCAATGGAAGCAGGCGAGTTA
>CAZJBA010000235.1:0-3751 GCA_964544065.1 uncultured Anaerolineales bacterium
AACGCTCGGCGGGAGTGGATTCGGCGGAAAATCCCGGTATAATTAGAAAAGCATCACCAACGTCGAACAAGTCTTCTGCGTTCTGTGGGGGGTAATTTGAATCACTGAAACACTGAGAAAACATGAAACCACAGAAACCGTGCTCTCCTCCTTTTCAGCGCTTCAGTGATCCCAAACCCAGCGAAATCAAAAAACCCCCGCCAAGTTGGCGAGGGGTTTAAAAACTTAACGCAGAGCCGCAGAGAGTGAAGAGACGCAGAGATTTTTTTATTCTTTCTCTGCGTCTTCCCGCTAGGGATGCTGTGCACGCCCTATGGGCGACACCGTGTGCTCCTCCTCGACTCTGCGTTAAATCTTTTACTAATCCAATCGATCCTGTTAATCCTGTCCGCTAGGCCGCCTGGGGCACCGGCGTGCCGCCGTTTTTCTCCACCGGCGCGGGGAAGATCTCGTTGAACTCTTCCCGCGTCATCGTCTCGACTTCCATCAATTGCTCGGCGACGGTATCCAACTCGTGGCGATACTTGGTCAAGATTTGCTTGGCCCGGTCGTAGGCGTCGTTGACGATGCGTTGAATTTCCTGGTCGATTTTCTGAGCTATGTCTTCGGAATAATCGCGCTGCTCCGAGATTTCGCGGCCTAGGAAGGGTAATTCATCCCTTTGGCCGTATACCATCGGGCCGAGCTCTTTGCTCATCCCCAGTTGTGTGACCATCTTGCGGGCCATCTTGGTGACCCGTTCCAGATCGTTGGAAGCCCCCGAGGTGATATCGCTGAAGACCAGTTCCTCGGCCACACGCCCTCCCAACAGGCCGATCATATCGGCGATGAACTTCTTCTTGGCCATCAGGGTGCGATCCTCTTCGGGGAAGATCAGCGTGTAGCCGCTGGCCTGCCCCCGGGCGGTGATCGAAATCTTGTGCACGGTGTCGCTCTCCGGCAAGGCCTGGGAGACGACCGCGTGTCCGGCCTCGTGATAGGCGATGATCCGTTTTTCGTCCTCGCTGATCAAGCGGCTCTTGCGTTCAGGTCCGGCGATGACCCGCTCGATCGAGTCCTGGAAATCTTTCTGGTGGATGATCTTCTGGTTGTGGCGGGCCGCCAGAATGGCGCCCTCGTTGACCATGTTCTCCAGGTCTGCGCCGACGAAACCGGGCGTGCTTTGGGCCAGCACGGGCACTTCCACATCATTGGCCAGCGGCTTGCCGCGCAGGTGGATGTCCAGGATTTCCTCCCGGCCGCGAATATCAGGCCGGTCCAGAACCACGCGGCGGTCAAAGCGTCCGGGTCTCAGCAGCGCGGGGTCCAGAATATCAGGCCGGTTGGTCGCGGCGACAATGATGACGTTCGTGTCGGTGTCGAACCCGTCCATCTCGACCAGAATCTGGTTCAAGGTTTGCTCGCGTTCGTCGTGGCTGCCGCCCAATCCGGCCCCGCGTTGGCGTCCGACCGCGTCGATCTCATCAACAAAGACGATACAGGGCGAATGCCGCTTGGCCTGCTCGAACAAATCTCGCACCCGGCTGGCGCCGACGCCGACAAACATCTCGACAAACTCCGAGCCGGAGATCGAGAAGAACGGCACCCCGGCCTCGCCGGAGACAGCCTTGGCCAGCAAGGTTTTGCCCGTTCCCGGCGGGCCGACCAGCAAGACGCCTTTGGGAATCCGTGCGCCCAGGGAAATGAATTTATCCGGGCTTTGCAGGAACTCGACTACCTCTTCCAGTTCGTATTTGGCTTCTTTGATGCCGCCGACGTCATCGAAGGTGACCGTCGGCTGGTCGCCGGAGAACATGCGCGCTTTCGATTGCCCGAAGGCCATCGCCGCGTTGTTTCCGCCGCGCGCCTGCCGGAAAATGAACCAGAACATCGCACCCAGCAAAATCACCGGGGCGACATAGCTCAAAATCGTGACGATTCCAACCCACGGGCTGGGCGGTTTGATCTCTACTTTGACGATTTCAGGATTGAGATTCTCGGCCGTGACGCCGAACTCTTTCAGTTGTTCAACCAGCGTCGAGCGAGCGTCCTTCTGGGCGACAGCCTCGCTGCCGTCTTCGTAGATCACTCGAATTTCGTTTTCGTCGCT
Source organism: uncultured Anaerolineales bacterium (assembly GCA_964544065.1). Classification (GTDB taxonomy): domain Bacteria; phylum Chloroflexota; class Anaerolineae; order Anaerolineales; family UBA11858; genus JAYELX01. Next base: position 2,090 of record CAZJBA010000235.1, read on the forward strand.
GACCAGTCGTGTGATCTCCTGCTGGCGGATTTGCATCGCCACTTCGTTGATCGTCAACGCTTCCGTCGAGGTTGCGTTTTGGCGGTAATTGAAAAACAAGAGAACGGCAATGCCGATGATAAACAAGATGTAAATAAAAGATGTCCGTCTTTTGGGTGAATCCACAGTTTCTGCCTCCAATAAAATCTATCCGATGCCATTTGGCAAGCCATCTTGGCAGGAATATTATACCAACCTCTCCTCTTGGGTGGTAGTTCCCCCTGGAGAGTTAATACGTTTCTAATAGATGGCGATACCCTTGGAATTTGCCCTCCAGACTCACTCAGAGTTGGTTCTGTTTTATGATGCAGGGTTCTGGCTTGTCTGTTCCAACAGTGCCATCATCTCCGCAGCCAGCTCGCGGCGGTCAAAATGGGCTTCCACGTAGCGGCGTCCGTTGCGGCCCAGCATGACGCCCCGTTGCGGGTTCTCGGCCAGGGCGTGGATCGCCTCCGCGAGGGCGTCCGCGTCCCCGGGCGGCACGCTGATCCCCCCTTCGGCGGCCTCGACCACCTCGCGAATCACCCCGTCGATGGCCAAGATCACGGGCCGACCGGCGGCCATGTAATCGAAGACCTTGTTGGGATAAACGGTTTTATACATCTCGATCGGCTTCAGGATAGCGATGCAGGCATCCGCAGCCGCCAGGGGGGCGGTCATCTCGCTTTTGGGCACCGGCGGCAAGAAGTGCACATTGTCAAGTTGCATCGCCTCGGCCTGGGACATCAGGGCAGGTTTCTCTTTGCCGTCGCCCAGCAAGATGATGGCAATCTCAGGATTTTCACGGAGCTTCTCGGCCGCCTCCAGGACCACGCCGAGATCGTTGGACAACCCATGCGCGCCGGCGTACAGGGCGATGAAGTTGCCTTCCAGGTCGTGTTCCTTTCGGAACGAGTCCCCCGTCGCCTCGGGGTCGAACATGCCCGTATCGGCGCCGTTGGGCACCAGTTCGATCGACTCCCCGCCGCGCGCCTCGATGTGCTCCCGGAAGCCGGGCGAGTTGATCACCATCTGGTCCGCATGGCGATAGAGAAATCGTTCCAGCCACTGCGACGCCCGGATCAGAATCTCGTTCTCCAGCACGCCCACAGCGATAGCGAAGGCGGGCCAGAGATCGCGCACCTCGAAGAGGAAGGGGGCGCCTTTCAAGCGAGCGACCAGCCAGGCGGTGAAGCCTTGAAAGATCGGCGGCGAGGTGCCCCAGACCAGATCGACGTCCCGGACTTTCATGCTGGTCAAAAAAGACGAGGCCATAAAGCTGAGAAAGCTAAAAACGCGGTGCACGAACGAGCGGTGCAGCGCCTGGTAGGTGTAGGCTCGGTGGATGACGATCTCCCCCGCGCCAATCGTTTCTTTCTGTCGTGAAGGGGGCGGAGCGTCGTCGGCGCGGTCCCCGGTCAAATAGCTGACCGGGCTGGCGACCACGGTGACGCGGTGGCCGGCCTCGGCCAAATAGCGGGCAATTTCGTGATGGCGGGTGCCGCCGGGTTCGTTCAGGGCGGCAAAAGCTTGGTGGATCAATAAAATATGCATAAGTAGTTTGTAGTGCGCCACGAAGCGTTGTCAAGCGGAGTGGCGTTGAACGGCACTCCGCTTTGGCCCGTGCCTGACTACCACAGCGGG
>CAZJBA010000236.1:0-3730 GCA_964544065.1 uncultured Anaerolineales bacterium
GAGGAATCCGAGCAGCAGATCAAAATGCGGGCGCTGCGCCTGCTGCCCTCCGGCGACGGAGAAGACGACGTCCCCGAAGATTTATTCCTGGTCACCGAAACCGACCTGGATGTGATCCTGGACCACGTCACAGCGATCAAGCCTCACCTGCTGGTGATCGACTCGATCCAAACTACCTACATGCCCCAAATCGACTCCTCAGCGGGGTCGGTCTCGCAGGTGCGTGAAACCGCCTCCCGCTTGCGGGAGCTGGCCAAAACCAGCGGGATCACGGTGTTCATCATCGGGCATGTGACCAAGAAGGGCACCATCGCCGGGCCGCGCATTTTAGAACACATCGTCGATACGGTGCTCTACCTGGAGGGCGACCGCTTCCAAACTTATCGGCTGCTGCGCAGTGTCAAGAACCGCTATGGCGCCACCTCCGAAGTCGGCGTCTTCGAGATGCTCGAGCAAGGCCTGATCGAAGTGACCAATCCCTCCGAGGCCTTCCTGGCCGAGCGGATGGTCAACGCCCCCGGCTCGGCCATCGCCGTGACCATGGAGGGGACGCGACCGCTCCTGGTCGAGATTCAGGGGTTGACCAGCCACACCACCTTTGGCAACCCCCGGCGCACCCCCAACGGGATCGACTTCAACCGGCTGCTTTTGATCACCGCCGTGCTCACCCGCCGGGTGGGCATCCGCCTCTCGGAGCAGGATGTCTTCGTCAACGTGATCAGCGGCCTGAAGATCAGTGAGCCCGCCGCCGACCTGGCCGTCGCCGCGGCGATTGCCTCCTCGGTGCGCGATGCGCCCGTGCGCGCCGACGTGGTCCTGATCGGAGAAATCGGTCTTTCCGGCGAGTTGCGCATGGTTGGGCAGATGCCCAATCGGCTCAGCGAGGCGGCCAAACTGGGCTTCAAGCGCGCCATCGTGCCCCGGCGTCTGCGCCGCGGCCAACCCTGGCCGGAGGATATCGAGATCATCGAGGTGCGCTCTCTGCGCGAGGCGCTGGATCATGCCCTCATTCAGGAAGGTCAATAGAACACAGGTGACACTGATGACCAAGAAATGCACTTGGCTGAGCAGATTTTCGCGGACCACAAAATTTGTGGAAATCCGTCCAATCCGTGTCCCTTATCTTGAATGGTGACATCTGAACGTGGGCCTAAAAATGAAACGACTTACTCTGCTCTTCATCTCCCTTCTTGCCCTGATGACAGGATGTGATGGTGAAATCTCCGCGCCATCCCCGGCGCCCACGCCCGATCGGGAGGCGCTGATTCCCCAAGCCCAGGAAAAAATCAGCTCTGAGGACGACGTCCACCCGCCAAAATCAGAAACGGACGAATACCACCAACCGGTGCCGTTGCCCTACCCCGTCAACACGGCGGGCGTGGAAGATTCGGCCTTCATTCTGCCCGATGGCGAGACCCTCTACCTGTGGTTCACTCCCGCTGCGGAAAAAACGCCCCAGGAACAGCTCACTGACGGCGTGACCGGGATTTACGTTTTCCACAAGGTTGGAGAAACGTGGAGCCCGGCAGAAAGGGTCCTGTTGCAAGACTCCGGTGAGCCAGCCCTGGATGGCTGCGGATTCGTCCAAAACGCGGTGATCTGGTTTTGCTCCGCTCGCCCGGGCTACACCGGTTTGCATTGGTTCAGGGCGGAATTCATAGATGGCAAGTGGCGGAATTGGCAGCCTGTTGACTTCGACTTCGCCTCGGGTGACCAAGTCGGGGAGTTGCACATCACCGCAGATGGAAATGAACTCTATTTCCACTCTTCCCGCCCCGGTGGCAAGGGCGGCTATGACATCTGGGTCTCCAAGAAAGTGGATGGGAAATGGCAATCGCCAGAGAACTTGGCGATCGTGAACACAGCCCAAACAGACGGCTGGCCCTTCGTCACCCCGGACGGTTCCGAACTGTGGTTCACCCGCTCCGCCGGTGTCCCGAGCTTATACCGCTCCAAGAAGGTCAACGGAGAATGGAGCCAACCGGAATTGATGTTCTCCAACTTCGCCGGAGAAGCCTCCCTGGACAGAGACGGCAGCGTTTACTTCACCCATCACTTCTTCAAGGATGATACAATGCTGGAAGCTGATATTTATGTAGCCAGAAGGAAGTAGTCCATCGCCACACAAATGCCCGTCTTCCCGCCCGAAAAAATCACCCAACCGACTCAACAAATGCGCCTTTTTTAGTCCTTCCCAACACCATGCTCTCATCCCCAACCTTTCACATCGGCCCAATCCCCATCCACGGCGACGTCCTACTTGCCCCGATGGACGGCTACTCCGACTGGCCCTTCCGCTCGATCTGCCGGGAACTCGGCTCGGCGCTGAGCTACACCGAATTCATCAAATCGGAAGACATGCTCGAGCGGCCCCACATCCTGGAGACCAAATTAGCTTTCAAGGACATGGAGCGGCCTGTCGCTGTGCAGCTTTATGGACAGGATGCTGACACCATCTTGGAGGCCGCTTTACGCATCCAGGAGTTGGGGTCGGACATCATCGATGTCAATATGGGCTGCCCCCACAAGACGGTGGTCAAACGCGGCGCCGGAGCCGGGCTGATGCGGACTCCCTCCAAGGTGGAGCGTATTTTCCGGGAGCTGAGTACCGGCTTGGATGTGCCCGTGACCGGCAAGATCCGCCTGGGCTGGGACCAGGATTCACGTAACGCAATCGAGATTGCCCGTCTCGTGGCGGAGAACGGCGGCGCGCTGATTGCCATCCATGCCCGCACCAAGCGGCAGGGGTACAGCGGCCAGGCCGATTGGAGCGCCATCGCCGCTGTCAAGCAGGCCGTCGAGATCCCCGTGATCGGCAACGGCGACGTCAAAACCCCGGCCGACATCGAGCGGATGAGGGCTCAAACCGGCTGTGACGCCGTGATGATCGGCCGCGCCGCCATCGGCAACCCCTGGATTTTCGCCCGCATCGAGCGCGAATCCGTCCCGCCGGAGCAGGTCAAAGCGGTGATGCTCAAGCATTTGAGGCGTCAACTGGCCTGTTACGGAGAACGGGGCTTGATTCTGTTTCGCAAACACGCCGCTCGTTATCTGGCCCGCTATGAGGTCCCCACAAAAACGCGCAAAAAGCTGCTCACCCGCGAGCAGCCCGACGCGTTTGTGGCCCTGCTGGAAGAAATCCTTGCCAAGGTGTGAGAAAAGGATTTAACGCGGAGCCGCAGAGATTTTTTATTTTTTTGCCGCAGGCACGCAAAGCGTTCGCGACTCCCAAGGCGTGTTTTGTACGCCCACTCCGCGTCTCTGCGTTAAGTTTTTTAGATCAGCTATCTATCTTTTGCAGCAAAGCCCAGGTCAACTCATGCACGCGGCTCAGTGTCTCAGCCTGCAAGCGGTCGGGCGTGTCGGAAGGGCGGTGCCATTCGGGCAGCAAATTCGAATCCGAGCGTTGGGCCAGAAGACAGACCCCCTCGAATCCGTGCTCCCAGACCACGCCCGTCTCGGTGAAAACGCCGGTGCCGCTGCCGTTGCGCGGCTCCAGATCGAACGCCTGGCCGACTTCCGTCACCAGATGCTCCACCTCAGGGTTGATCTTTTGCTTGCGCAGCACGCCTTCGCTTTGCAAATAGACCAGCCGTTCCCCAATGCCGACCAATTCGAAATTGATCATCAGCGCGTCTTGCAACATTTCCCCCTTTTGCTGCAACAAGTGGATCATGCCATCGGCGCCGGATTCTTCGCAGCCGGTGAAGGCCAGCCAGACTTCGGTATG
>CAZJBA010000237.1:0-3708 GCA_964544065.1 uncultured Anaerolineales bacterium
TCAGCAGCCTGACGGGCTTCTTCCTGATTGGTCACATTCTCGCCTAAATGATCCAAAGTCGCGTAAATCCCCTTCTGATTCAATGCCTCGATCGCCCGAATAGCGTCATCAGCGGTGTCACCCGCCACAAAGCGACTTGCAACTCGCCAGGCACTTTTCCACCCGGTAACAAATCGGCGCGCCCAGGTCGCCTGAGAAAGATAAATCAGTAATAAGCGTAACATATTTCGATCTCTGAGTCGTTTTTATCCAATAGAATGCTAAGCTAGACTATCTCAAAACGGATGACAATCCCAGTGCATAAGATAATCCATCTAACCACCACCAACGCCATCTGTTTAACCATGCTTTAATGATCCTTTTTGCCAACCCAAACCCATCTATGATATACTCTCATCGATGAGAAGACAAACTTCCTTTTCAGCCCTGCGTTGGGTCTCTGTTTTTCTGCTCTTGTTCGCAGTCGTGCTTACAAGCATCCGAATTGCAAGCTACAGTCAACTGCGATCCAGATTCCCTAGCGGTATGAAGATCGCAGACGTCCCGGTAGGGGAATTGACCCGCCAGGAGGCATCGCAGCGCCTCTTGGAGGCTTATACTACGCCAGTTGAACTCCATTATAACCAGGACGTGATTCATCTGGACCCAGCGGTGGTAGGCTTCGAGCTAGACATGGAAAGCATGCTTGCCGCCGCCGACTTGGAACGCACGCGCCTGCCATTTTGGGTCGGGTTTTGGAATTATCTGTGGGGACGCAAACCCAACCCAACCGACATCCCCCTGAGAGCAACATATTCAGAAGATCGCTTGCGCACATATCTCCAGGAAGAAGTTGCATCACGTTACAATCAACCCGCCACGCCACCCGTTCCCCAAGCGGGCACCGTCAATTTTCAGGCTGGCTCGCTTGGCACCGAACTCAACCTTGAACGTTCCATTATCCCGATTGAAAACGCGCTGCGAGACACCAAAGCTCGCATCGTAGCTCTGCCCTTACAACAAACCCTGCCCCCTCACCCTTCCTGGAACAACCTCGAAATTCTGATCGAGCAAACCATCGATACAAGAGAATTTGATGGCTTGACCGGGTTCTACTTGCTCAATCTACAAAACGGGGATGAAATCCATTTTGCCTACCAACAAGGCACAGACTATCCCGTCAATCCGGATATCGCCTTTACAACCGCCAGCATCATCAAGATCCCCATCTTGGTATCCACATATCGCCGCATTGATGAGAATCCTGATCCTGAGACCGAGAACCTGATTGAAAAAATGATCATCGAATCGGGCAATGAGGCGGGCGACTGGTTGATGCAGCGCGTGATTCACGAGTATCGCGCCCCGCTCATGATCACCGAAGACATGCAATCCCTGGGGCTGGAGAACACCTTCATGGCCGGGCATTTTTATCTTGGGGCGCCCGTGCTGCAAAAATTTGAAACCCCGGCCAACACCCGCGAAGACATCAACACCCGGCCCGATGTCTACAACCAGACCACACCATCAGATATTGGCATGCTGCTGGAAGATATCTACCAATGCGCCGAAATGGGGGGAGGCGCCCTACCGGCCGTCTTCGCCGGAGAGATAAACCAGGCAGAGTGTAGGGAGATCGTCACCTACTTGACCAAAAATAAAATGCCATCCCTGTTGGAAGCCGGGCTCCCGGAGGGCACACAAATCGCCCACAAACACGGCTGGGTCACCAACGACGGAATCATCAACTTGATCGGCGATGCGGGCATCGTCTACACGCCCGGCGGAGATTACGTCATCGCGGTCTTCCTTTATCATCCTGATCAACTTCTCTGGGAATCATCCGCGGCGCTCGTCCGCGACATTTCCCAGGCAGTTTACAACTACTTCAACCTACCCTCTCCCTAAATATCACGGTCTACAATATAGTAGCCTAACTCACTCAAAGCATCCCGTTCCTGCCCCGCCGGCAGTGCGGCCAGGGAATCCAACCCGCGGTTCAGGAATCGATGGGCTTCTTCCAGGGACTGGTGAACGGCGCCACTGGCGCGAATCGATTCAACCAATTCCAAGATACGCTCCTCGTCAGAACGGCTCCCATTCAAGACAGCTTTTATCTCCACATCATCCGGATTCGCCTCAAGATAACAGATCGATGGAAGGGTGATCAAACCCTGGCGGAGATCGCTGGCGACCGGCTTCCCCACGGTAGCTTGATCGCCGGTAAAATCGAGCACATCATCGACAATCTGAAAAGCCATACCAAAATCATAGCCAAAGTCGCTCGCCAGTTGAATTGTCTCTTGGTCTACCGGGCTGAGAATCGCGGCGATAGTCGCCGCGGTTTCAAATAGCGAAGCCGTTTTGGCATAAATGCGCCGATAATAGCCCTCACGATCTGTCATAATCCGTTGGGAAAACATTTGCGTGATTTCCCCGTTCACAATGGTCGACAAAGCTTCCGTGAACACACGCATAGCCCGAATAGAACCGGTTTTCGAAGCTAGTTTGGCAGCACGCGAAAACACATAGTCACCCATTAAAACCGTTGTCGCAGGCGACCACTGGTTATTGAGGGTTGAGGCGCCGCGGCGAAACAACGCACCATCAATGAGATCGTCGTGAATCAAGGTGGCAGTGTGCAACATTTCAACGGCCGCAGCCAGGTTCGCCAATATTTCCGACTCTGCTCCCAACAAGTTCCCAAGGAGGAGAACAATTGTTGGGCGGATTCGTTTTCCTCCTGAAGCCAATAAATACTCAACTGCCGAAGAAAGGTTTTGATGAGCATCTTCCATCTCTTGCATCATCAAATCTTCAACATGATCCAACTGTATCTGAACAAGTTGACTAAAGTTTAACTTAACCAAAATATACTCTCATCTATTTTTACAACTATACTCCTGATTCCTTTGCGAAAGAGCAAGAGCAGATCAACTTATAAATTTGAACTTAAAACCCAAACAACTTCTTGGCGTTCTCGGTTGTCTTTTGAGCAATGAATTTAGGCGACTCACCTCGCACTCGAGCGATTTTCTGGGCGATATGAGCGACATAAGCGGGCTCGTTGCGACGGCCGCGGTGGGGATGGGGAGTCAAAAAGGGCCCATCCGTCTCGATCAGCAAACGATCTATCGGCACCGCAGCAACGACTTGACGCAAATGATCCGCATTTCGATAGGTGACCGGCCCGGTGATACCAAGGAAGAAGCCTAGCTCAACAACCTGTTCTGCTTCTTCCTGATTTCCTGAATAGGAATGGACGACGCCGGGATGATTCGGTAACAGGTTGGGGCGCATTTCTGCCAAAATGCTGAGCAAGTCTGTGATGCAGGCTCGATCCTTGGGGCTGGCGTTGCGGACGTGTAACACGACGGGAAGCTGAGTCTGGCCCGCCAGGGAGAGTTGCTCCCGTAAAACGCGCCGCTGCATGCTCTTGGGGGCGCGGTCACGGTAATAGTCCAGGCCGATTTCACCTACGGCAACGACTTTTGGATGCGAGCACAGGTCACACAGCGCTGCCGATGTGCCGGGCTGCCAGGTCAGGGCGCTGTTGGGGTGGACACCCACGGCGGCATACACGCTTTCATGAGCGTCCGCCAGCTCACAGGCGGCGCGGCTGGTGGCCAGGTCGATGCCCGGGGCCAGAATCCGCTCCACGGCCGCCGCGCCTGCGCGGGTGAGCACCGCTTGTCGATCTCCATCATAGGAGTCGAAGTACAAGTGGCA
>CAZJBA010000238.1:0-3628 GCA_964544065.1 uncultured Anaerolineales bacterium
GTCCTGCCGCCAAAGAACAGCCGCCACTGGTGGGTTCTCATCAGTATATCTTAACAAGCGATGCAATTCTCCCCTACAGAACATCCCCATCGACGCCTCAACCCGCTAACCGGGGAATGGATTCTGGTCTCCCCCCATCGAATGAAGCGCCCCTGGCAAGGACAAGTCGAAAAAACGCCCCCCGACACACGCCCCGCCTACGACCCTGATTGTTACCTCTGCCCCGGCAACAGCCGGGCCGGAGGAGCAAGTAATCCAGCCTACGAATCAACCTACGTGTTCAGGAACGATTTCGCTGCCCTGTTGCCCGAAACGCCCCGAGCGGAGGGAGCGGATCAGCCCCTTTTTCAAAATCAAAGCATCCAAGGTGCCTGCCGGGTGATTTGCTTTTCCCCGCGCCATGATCTGACTCTGCCGGAGATGCCCCTTGAGGACATCCTCGACGTCGTAAATGTGTGGCGCCAGCAAAGCAAAATGTTAGGAGAGCAATATCAATGGGTTCAAGTTTTCGAGAACAAAGGCAGCATGATGGGGTGCTCCAACCCGCACCCACACGGTCAAATTTGGGCCGGGAACTGGCTCCCCAACGAACCCAGCAAAGAAGACCAGCATCAACGCACCTATCTGCACAAACACGATACACCCTTGCTACTCGACTACGCCCGCGAAGAAGCCCAACGCGCCGAGCGAATTGTGGTCGAAAACCAATTTTGGCTGGCGATCGTGCCCTATTGGGCCTCATGGCCGTTCGAAGTAATCCTATTACCTCGCCAGCACACGCTGCAAATGAAAGACTTAAGCCCGGTCCAACGCCACGACCTGGCAAACATTCTCAAACAACTATTAATTCGCTACGATAATCTATTCGAAACATCGTTTCCCTATTCGATGGGCTGGCATGGCGCGCCGTTCAACGAGGGGGACAACAGCCATTGGCAGCTCCATGCTCACTTCTATCCCCCCTTGCTACGTTCTGCCACAGTGAAAAAATTCATGGTCGGCTACGAGATGCTGGCCGAAGCCCAGCGCGATCTGACCGCCGAGCAAGCAGCGCAACGTTTGCGATCCCTCCCCGCGGAACACTACAAAGCCGGATAATCTCTCTGTATGGCAAACCAGCAGACCGCTATCAGCGCATTCAGTGATCACTTTGACAAAGACCCCGACATTGTGATTCGGGCGCCGGGACGCGTCAACCTGATCGGCGAGCACACCGATTACAACGACGGATTCGTGCTGCCCATGGCCATTGATCGGGCGATTTGGATCGCTCTGGGGCCACGCAGCGGCCGAAGGGTGGTGTTGCACTCGGTCGATTTCGAAGACCCGACCGATTTCTCCGTAGAAGAGATCTCCCACCTGCCCGGCTGGGGAGAATACATCCGCGGGGTTGCCTGGGCACTCGAACAGGCGGGGTATCGCCTGGAGGGATGGCAGGGGGTGATGGCAAGCGAGATCCCCATCGGCGCAGGGTTGTCCTCGTCGGCCGCGGTGGAAATGGCCACGGCGAAAGCATTTTCGTGGGCAGCAGGATGGCCGTTTGAGCCGGACGCGATGGCAAAGATCGGACAGCGGGCCGAAAACGAGTGGGTTGGGGCCAACACAGGCATCATGGATCAGATGATCTCGGCGGCCGGGAAAGCCGGACACGCCCTCTTGATTGATTGCCGCGACCTGTCCAGGCAGCAGATTCCGCTTCCGGAGGGCGCGGTGTTTGTTGTCATGGACACAGCTACGCGTCACGCTCACACCGAATCCGGCTACAACGAACGCAGGCAGCAATGCGAAGCCGCGGCCGAGTTCTTTGGCGTCTCCCACCTGCGCGATGTCGACAAGGGTACATTCCGTGCTCGCGCCGACGAAATGCCCGAGATTCTGCGCCGCCGCGCCCGCCACATCATCAGCGAGAACGAACGCGTGCTCCAGGCAGCCGAAGCCCTGTCCCGTGGAGATGCCCCTAACATGGGGGTGTTGATGAACGCCAGCCACGCCAGCCTGCGGGACGATTTCGAAGTCACCAACGATGAGCTCAACATCATGGCGGACCTTTCACAGACCCAGCCGGGCTGCTTTGGCGCCCGGATGACCGGAGGCGGGTTCGGGGGCAGCGCCGTGGCACTGGTCGAGGAGGCTGCTGCCGAGGAATTTAGCAAAACGATTCACGAGGCGTATCAACAAGCCACGGGGTTAGAACCGCACATCTACATTTGCCAGGCAAGCAACGGCGTCGAACTCATCTCTCCCTGAAAAAAGTTGGGGGATACAAATGCAAAAAAGGAATCAACAATGATCCCCAATCAATGGTACCTCGTTTTGGATTCAAAACAAGTCAAAAACAAGCCTGTGGGGGTGACCCGGATGGGCGAGAAACTGGCCCAAGGTGACCACCCAATCATCGCTTACCGCAAACGACGCCAGGAATTGATGGAGCAAGCAGAGAGATCAGCCCGGTAGCGCCGGGCATCACCGGCTCGATCTTGATGGTAGGTGTAGCGATCTACACCTGGCATCGGATTCTTTTCGTCCCTGATTTGGCGTGCGCGAAATTCGAATAAGTGACATGCCTGAACGCTTACTAGGAGAGATTGCCACACTTCGCTTCGCTACGTTCGCAACGCCAAGGCGCGCACAGCGATGACACATATATTGATGTCTTTCGCTCTGATCAACCCCACTTTTCCACGAAGAGCCAGAATCCTTTGTGTTCATGCCGTAGGCACGCATGCGAAGCACGCAACACCGAAGGTGCGCACAGCGAAGCGAGCGAAAGAAAAACTTTTTAGAAGTGCTGATCGCGACGAGGGGCTTTTTTATTTTCAGCGATCTTGCAAGCGAAAATCGGCGACGATTTGTTCAACGATGGCGACATCTTCCGGCCTCAAATCTTGGAAGGAAAACCCAATCGTGTAAAAACGAGGGTCAACGTCAGGGCGACAATACACGCTCTGGGCAGAGACATTCAGGACAGGTTTGGGATACATATCTTCGGGCAAGTCAATCCGCAGCATGTAATCGGTGTCAGGCGCTAACGACTTTTCTCCGATCACCATACAGCCTATGGGGGTCAAATCGCCCAGGTAGCCCAAGAGGGCGCCTGTTTCGCGGTCAAAGACGCGCGAATAGAACATGATATGCTCTCGCTTGAGTCGTCTGCGGTCTTTCATCTTTCGCCTCCAGGGACGGCACTCCGCTGTGCTATACTTACCATGGCAACAAAGTCATTTTTTTATAGGACGCAGATGAACGCTGATTTGCGTTGACGCTCTGCGTGCCATTGGCAAAAAAGGGGAAAATCTGCGAAAATCATGGAAATCCGCGTCACACGACTGACCCCATTAGTTTGAGATGATACCAGCTAAGCTTTTAAAGAACCACCGCGCCATAGACGTTGGGCGAAGGTCTCCCGACCGAGCCCCACACCTATGGATGCGGTCAGGAGACCTTGCCAAGCGGATTTTTGGTCCAAAAACGATAATTTCTCACCTAAACGATTGTTTAGACTTTCATGACCGGATCAGTAAAGAACCATCGCGCCGCGATAACGCCTCTTGAGGCCATCGAGGTTTGTCCGCATCGCTTTCATGGCCTGTGGGAGGGACTCCATGATGGTTTGGGCCGTGATGCCATC
>CAZJBA010000239.1:0-3617 GCA_964544065.1 uncultured Anaerolineales bacterium
GATGTGCGCTCTGTCTTGGTGAGAATATGGCGTTCGGTCAGCGTGCCAATCTTTGCTGTCATCTTGGCGATGCTGATCGGCGCCATCATTCTGGCCGTGTCGGGCGCGAATCCGCTGCAGGCTTACGCAGCCCTTTTCCAGGGTTCCTTTGGCGATATGGTTGCTCTAGGCCGCACTTTGGAGAAAGCTACACCGCTTGTCTTGAGCGGTTTGGCGATCGCCTTTGCTTTTAAGGCTGGCTTGTTCAACATTGGCGCTCAGGGACAGTTATTGATCGGCGCGATCATCTCGGCGGCGATTGGCTTTGGCGTCAAGGGGTTGCCCGCTTATATTCACGCTCCCCTGGCTTTGCTCGGAGGCGCGGCCGCAGGCGCTCTTTACGCTGCCATCCCCGGCATCCTGAAGACTTCCGCGGGTGCTCATGAGGTCATCACCACGATCATGTTGAACTACATTGCCATCAACATCACCGATTTCCTCGCCGATGGCCCCTGGAAAGACCCCTCTCCGGGCAATGTCGTCGCCCGCACACCCAAAATTTTGGAGACAGCGGTGATTCCTTCACTCGAAGACATTCCGATGGGCTTTTTCATCGCTGTGTTGCTGGCCATTGTGACCTGGTGGGTTTTACAGAAGACCACTTTGGGCTTCGAGATTCGCACGGTTGGCCTCAATCCCAGCGCAGCCAAATATGCTGGCATCAAAGTCGCTCGCACGGTGATCCTGACCATGGTTTTGAGTGGTGTCTTGGCAGGCATTGGTGGCGCTATCGAAACCCAGGGTGTCGTCGGACGGTATCAGCCCGGGTTCAATGTTGGGCTTGGCTTTGACGGCATCACCATTGCCATGCTGGGCAAGCTCCATCCGATCGGCGTGATTCCGGCCTCCATCCTGGTCGGCGCGATGGAAGCGGGCTCCAGCCAGATGCAATTCTCCGCTGATGTGGCCAAAGAGATCACCGACGTGATCCAGGCTTTGATCCTGTTCTTCGTCGCCGCTGATGTGATCGTCCGCTGGCTGCTGCGCATGCGGACCGAAGCCGAAGAAAAAATCACCCTCAGTACCGGTTGGGGACAATAAAGGAGATCAACATGGAAAACGCTTATTCTTCCCTGCCTTCTTGGAGAGATTTCCTCCGCCGTTGGGGGCTTACCATTTTCATCGCGCTGGTCCTGATCGTCAGCGTCTTGTACGGTTACAGCCGCAACGCTACCATCACAGAGGCCCTCTTGGCTTCCGCCGTTCGCCACGCTACGCCCCTGGTTCTAGGAGCGCTGTGTGGTTTGCTGGGAGAACGAGCGGGCGTGATCAATATCGGCATCGAAGGTCAGATGCTCATGGCCGCGTTCATCGGCTTTTTGGCCAACGTTTGGACCGGCAACTTGTTCCTGGCCGTTCTGGCGGGTGTCGGTGCGGGCGCTTTGCTCGGCTTGTTGTTGGCGTTCATGTCCGTCACGCTGAAGATCGATCAGATCATCGGTGGCACGGTGATCAACATCATCGCTACGGGACTGACCGGGTATTTCTATCAGGTTGGTTTGACCACCGAGGGTAAATTGAAGCCGATTCCCTTAGGTCCTTTGGCGAATATGCCCATTCTAGGAAGAGTGTTGTTTGATAATCCACCGATCACTTATGCGGCGATCATCCTGGTCTTCTTGCTTCAATATGTCATATTTCACACCAAGTGGGGATTGCGTACCCGTGCCGTTGGCGAACATCCCCGTGCTGCGGACACGTTGGGGATCAACGTGTACTTGATGCGTTATGTCAACGTGGTTGTGGGCGGTGGTATCGCCGGGTTGGCGGGTGTCTTCCTCACCCTCGAGGCGGTTGGCTCGTTCGAGCGCCTGATGACCAATGGGCGCGGTTTTGTCGCCTTGGCCGTGATGCTCTTTGGCAAATACTCACCGTTGGGCGCCTGGGGAGCTTCGCTCGTGTTCGGGTTTGCTTCCGCTTTGCAGACCCAGCTTCAATTCATGGGATTGGACCTCCCCCACCAGTTTATTGGCATGATCCCCTACGCTGTCACCATCCTGGTATTGGCCGGTTTTGTCGGCCGTACGCGTGTACCGGCGGCGGATGGCGTCCCCTACGAGAAGGAGTAACCGATGAGCGAAAACAACTTAGCCTTAGAAGTTCGCAATATCACCAAGCGCTTTCCGGGTGTCATCGCCAATGACCGGGTTGATTTCGATTTGAAAAAGGGTGAGATCCATGCCTTGTTGGGCGAGAATGGAGCCGGAAAATCGACCCTGATGAACGTGGTCTATGGTCTCTACAGCCAGGATGAGGGTGAATTCTTCATCAACGGAGAACCCGCCGAGATCGATAACCCCCATGATGCTATCGATGCCGGGATTGGCATGGTCCACCAGCACTTCATGTTGGTGCCGGTTTTCAGCGTCGCCGAGAATATCATTTTGGGCTCGGAAGTCACCAAAGGGCCCAGTCTGGATATTCGCACAGCGCGGCGAGACATCAGGCGGCTCTCGGAGGAGTATGGCCTCCACGTAGATCCTGACACCATCGTCGAGGACTTGCCTGTTGGTGTTCAGCAGCGCGTTGAGATTGTCAAGGCATTGTACCGCCAGGCCAAGATTCTGGTCTTGGATGAACCTACCGCTGTGCTCACCCCCCAAGAGGCTGATGATCTCTTCTGGGTGATGCGCCACCTGACCGAGCGGGGTGTTTCGATCATCTTCATCACCCACAAGCTCAAAGAGGTCATGGCCATCGCCGATCGCATCACTGTGATGCGCCGCGGCAAAGTTGTGGGAACCACCCGGTCAGAAGATACCAACGAGCAAGGGCTGGCCGACATGATGGTAGGCCGCGAGGTGCTCCTCGATGTTGAGAAGGAACCGGCAAAGCCAGAGGATATCGTCCTGGAAGTTCAAAGTCTAGACCTTGTAGATGAGCGCGGTATCGAGGTGGTACAGGATGTCTCCTTCCATGTGCGCGCTGGCGAAATTTTAGGTATCGCCGGGGTGCAGGGCAACGGCCAAACCGAGTTGGTCGAGGCCTTGACCGGATTGAGACCTGTCAAGGCTGGCAGCATGCAAGTCGATGGCAAAACGATTCCTTTTGGTAATCCCCGCGTGATGACCGAGACGGGCACAGCCCACATCCCCGAAGATCGCCAGAAGCATGGCCTCGTTCTCCCTTACAGTATCGCTGATAACCTCATTTTGTGCACCTATTACAAACCTCCCTTTGCCAGCGGTATCCAGCGCAATGCGGACGCGGTTCTGGAAAATGCGACTGAATTGGTCGAAAACTTCGATGTGCGCACCTCTGGCCCTCTGGCGTTGGCCAGCACCTTGTCAGGCGGTAATCAGCAGAAAGTAATTGTCGCCCGAGAGTTGAGCCGCCCGGTCAAGCTGTTGATCGCCAACCAACCCACCCGTGGCCTGGATGTTGGCTCCATCGAGTACATCCACCGCCAAATCATCGAAATGCGTGACCGCGGTGTGGCTGTCTTGCTGGTCTCCGCCGAGTTGGACGAAATCCGTTTGCTGGCCGACCGCATCGCCGTCATCTACCACGGTCGCATCGTGGACACCGTCTACCCCGACGAGGTGACCAAATCGGAACTGGGTTTGATGATGGCTGGC
>CAZJBA010000240.1:0-2433 GCA_964544065.1 uncultured Anaerolineales bacterium
CAAAACCTTTTCCGCTTCGTGATCTTTGTGGATTGATGCTGACCTACCGAATCGTGAGATGATTAAGGGGGAAATTCCAGCAACGAAAATATTGCCATTGGCTTTCATTGGGGTTATAATTAGGCCACTATACATTCTCAGAAAGGAGACATAAGACTTATGGCTAGTGTAACGTACAATCATGTCACAAAACGTTTCGATGAGATCGTGGCCGTCAATGACCTCGACATAGAAATCGAGGATAAAGAATTCCTCGTTCTCGTCGGTCCCTCTGGGTGCGGCAAATCAACCGCTCTGCGCTGCTTGGCCGGACTCGAGGATATAACCGAAGGTGAGATCTTAATCGGCGACCGTGTCGTCAATGATGTCGCTCCCAAAGATCGGGACATCGCCATGGTGTTCCAATCCTACGCGCTCTACCCCCATATGTCCGTGTTCGACAACATGGCCTTTGGGTTGAAGCTGCGCAAATACCCCAAGGATGAAATCAAACAGCGGGTTGATGTGGCCGCCGGGATGCTCGGCATCATGCCGCTTCTCGACCGCAAACCCCGGCAACTGTCCGGTGGGCAGCGTCAGCGAGTAGCATTGGGCCGCGCCATCGTTCGCGAGCCAAATGTCTTCCTCCTTGACGAGCCCCTCTCCAACCTGGATGCGAAACTGCGCGTGCAGACACGCACCGAGATCACCAAGCTGCACAAACGCTTGGAGACAACCTTCATCTACGTGACACATGACCAGACCGAGGCCATGACCATGGCCTCCCGCATCGCCGTGCTGAACCACGGTCTCCTGCAACAACTGGACACCCCCCAAAACCTGTACGACTATCCCGACAATCTCTTCGTGGCCGGTTTCATCGGCTCCCCGGCGATGAACTTCTTCGACGCCAAGCTGACCGAAGACAACGGCAGAGTATACGTCGATACAGGCTCCTTTGCTATCCCCGCCCCCGAAAAGCGCAACGATGTCTACATGCCTCATGCGGGCAAAGACGTCATCTTCGGCCTGCGCCCCGAGGACATTTACGACCCCAGGTTCGAGTCTCCCGACATCGTCGGCGCGGAAGTGGAGGCCCAGGTTGAGGTCACCGAGTTGATGGGCAACGAAGTCTTCGTTTACTTCAAGAGCGGAGTGTACAACTACGTCGGCCGCATCGACCCCCGCACCGACTTCAGTATGGGCGACAAAGTCCAGGTCACCTTCAACATGGACAACATGCACATCTTCGACAAGGACACAGAAGAAGCAATTCGCTAGTTGAAGGAATAAATCCCAAATTTAATCACAAACCGCGGGCGTTGCATAAACTGTAACGCCCGCGGTTCCTGTATATCAAGGAGCCATGATGCCATTCGACTATCTTAAACCCCTGCTGTTACCTTCTGATAAAAAAATCGTCCTCTTGATTCTCGACGGGCTGGGAGGCCTGCCGATGAAAGCAGGCGGCCCGACCGCACTCGAGGCTGCTGAGGCCCCAAATTTGGACCGTCTCGCCTCGGAGGGCAGCCTGGGCCAAACCATCCCCATCCGCCGAGGCCTGACCCCCGGCTCCGGCCCGGCCCACCTGGCCCTGTTCGGCTATGACCCGCTGGTCTACGATGTCGGCCGCGGGGCGCTCTCGGCCGCGGGAATCGGCGTGGATGTCTACCCCGGTGATGTCGCCGCCCGCGGCAACCTGTGCAGCCTCGACGCCGAAGGCAACGTCACCGACCGGCGCGCCGGGCGCATCTCGCACGAAAAAGCAGCCCCGATCGTCGAGATTCTCAACGATGTTCAAGTCCCCAGCGTCAAAACAGAAGTCCATCAAGTCAAGGAATACCGCGTCGTCGTGGTAATGCGCGGTGAGGGCTTGGACCCCCGCTTGACCGACACCGACCCACAAAAAACGGGCGTTCCACCGCTGCCCGCCAAAGCGACCGATCCCGCCGCCGAACGCACTGCCGAGCTCTACAACCAATGGCTGGAGAAAGCGCGCCAGGCGCTGGCCGATCAACCCAGGGCCAACGGCGTCAATCTGCGCGGCTTCGCCACCGATCCAGGCCTGCCCTCCTACCAAGATGCCTACAACCTCAAGGCCGCCTGCATCGCCGGCTATCCGATGTACCGCGGCGTTTCCAAATTGGTCGGGATGGACGTGATCGAAGTCGAGGGCAGCCACCCCGAGGATGAATTCGCGGCAGCAAAGCGAGTCTGGGACGACTACGACTTCATCTTCATCCACATCAAGAAAACCGACAGCATGGGCGAAGACGGCAACTTCGACGGCAAGATCAAAATCATCGAAGAGCTGGACGCCGCCCTGCCCCAACTGATGGATTTGAATCCCGATGTCTTGATGGTCACCGGCGACCACTCGACCCCGGCGCGGATGAAATCGCACTCCTGGCACCCGGTTCCCTTCATGCTCTGGGCGCCGGACACGGCTCTGCC
>CAZJBA010000240.1:2533-3615 GCA_964544065.1 uncultured Anaerolineales bacterium
CGCACGTCGATGCTGCCAATCGCTTGGCCGACTTCCAGGGTGATTTGTTCGTCGGTGGTTTCGTAACCCGGAGCGTAGTAATAGCCGCCGCGACGCTGGAAATTAGCGGGGACATCCAGCGAGGAGATCGCTTTGCTGACATCCAGGCGCAGGCCGACATTGTCGGGAACGTGCAACACGATGCTGCCGATCGCCTGGTTGATCTGACCGTCGAACGCCCCATCGGAGGGCAAGGTCAACTCGATTTTGCCGACTCCCTGGCTGACATCCAGAGCAGACAGATCCAAGTCGAACAGATCGAGGACCATGTCTCCGGCGCCCATGGAGGCATCCAGGTCGACGGGAACGGCCGATGTCAGGCCAAGGTCCCAATCCCAGGCGGCGCCAAAGAAAGGGATCACGTTGCGGGATCGCAAATAATACACTACGATGTCATCCTCCAGGCTGTAATCCTGCCAGGCTTGCTGCCTCTGTCCAAGGCGTAGTGTTCCACTGATGAGATCGTCACCGGGCGGGAGGGCGGCAACGATCATCTCGCCCACCGCTGGCGCCAACGTGACCTCGGCGCCGGTAGCGCTTCCCAGCGGCTGGCTGATGGTCTCCGCGGATAAAGGCTGCCCGCCCGCATCCATGCGAACATCAGATAGCCACAAGATGCCAAGCAAGACAGCAAAAAGAAAGAGCACGCTGAGAAGGGAAATCCACAAAGAGCGACGCCCAACGATGATCTCCAAGCCAATCGCGATGATCAATAGCGGCCACAAGCGCCAGAGCGTGTCCCAGGCGCCCCAAAGTAGAACCCCGAAATTGCTCAACAAAAAGACGCCGCCAAGTCCGATCATAAAGACCGGACCGACGATCTCATTACGTCTAAAAAGGCCATCTAGTCCAATGGCGATGAACAACAGAGGCCAAAAACGCCAGATGGATTGCCAAGTCACATTGTCGATGATGCCCAGGTTGTTGAGCAGGAAAATGCCCCCCAGCAGAATCAGGATGATGGGCCAAACCAAACCGGGACGACGGTGATACCGTTTGTCATGATTCTCTTGCATATCAGTACCCTCCTAGCGCCGCCAACG
>CAZJBA010000241.1:0-3503 GCA_964544065.1 uncultured Anaerolineales bacterium
CTATTCCCTCCCCGCCCTCCAACTCAACCACAGCACGACCGTGACGATCAGGGCGTTCAAGGCCTGCCCCCCGATCGCGCCGTAGAGTCCCCATTGCTTGACAGCCAAAATCCCGATGGTGAACATCGAAACGATCGCCGCACCGTTTGCCAGAAAGAGCGGGCGCGTCGCCCGCAGGGCCTTATGAGCGACCTGCATCGGCCAATAGGCGTACAATAAACTGTAGAACAGGGCCATCCAGATGGCGCCGTTGCTGTAGGGTAAATAGGTTTCCTGATAGAGCAGACGCAGCAGCGGGGTGGAGAAAAAGTTGATCAGCAGCAGCCACCCGATGATCGGCACCCCGGCGACGAGATACATGATCTTGACCAACCGGCTCAAGCCTGCCCGCCCGTTTTGGTGGTATTCCTTAGCTGCCCAGGGCGTCGAGAAGGTGTCCAGCGCACGCAGGAGCAGGTGGACGGGCGCGACCAGGGTTTGTAACGCGCGATAGGCTCCCGCAGCGGCAAAACTGACCATCCCCGCGGCGATGATCGGGTAGACCTCCACCGCGGCCCAGTTGGTCAGCGAGCCGCCCAGCACCCAGCGCCCGTACCCCCAATTGCGTTTCCAGGCGCCAACAACGGTGACCCCGCGCCGGATCCAGTAAGGACGCGCCTGCCACAATCCCAGGAGTAGCCCGGCAAGGGAGCCCCAGGCGATGGCGTGGAGCCCGTCGATCCCGGTATCCAGCCAACCCGCCTCCATCCACCAGATCATCAACCCCAGACGGACCGCGTTGGCCAGCGTTGTGTTCACGGCGGCTTTGGCCACCTCGCCGCGGGTGTAGAAACTTCGGCGGAGGAATTCCTGCATCTGCCAGGTCAGAAAGGCGAACCACAAGGCCAGCAGCGTCGGCCCGGCCGTATCGTTGCCGGTGACGATCAGCAGCCAACCCAGCACCGCCGCGCCCACCGCGCTGGCAAGCGCCAGGATGAGTTGCAGGACGGCGTTGGCGCTGAAATAACGCCGAAAGCGTTTCAAGCTCAGCGAAGCTCCAAACGCGTTGAGCGGCTGCACGATCAGCCCGTCTTGGATGGCGCGCACACAATGGATCAACAAAAACCCGACCGAATAGGTTCCAAATTCGGTCGGATCGACAGCCCGGGCAAGGAGAATGGCGGCGGCGAAATTGGCCAGACTGATGAAACCCTGGTCGATCGTGGAGAGATATCCCTGAAAGGCCTTTTGCCCCGCCAGACGGGGGAGAAAGAGTTGGATTCGGCTGAAAATTGAGGGGAAAAACTTGTCGCTTTTCGTGGTTGGGCGGCGATAAGTGTCTCTTTGCGAGGATGTTTTCATCAGCGCATCAGCCGCCGTATTCGAGCACGTAAAGGATATTATCCGGGGCCGGGACGGGGGTGAGGAAGTAGATCGTCGTCCAGCCTGCCCAGCCGACCCAGTCTTCTTCGCTGTAGCCCAAATCGATCCAATGGCGGTCGGGCAATCCGGCGCCAACGTCTTCGATGGTGGCGAAGCCATAATCGGGCACGTAGACGGGCATCCCTTTCATGTAGAGATACCATTCCAGCGTGGTGGCGATCATCCCCTTTTGCAGTTCCTTGCCGCTGGAGGTCGTCGAGGAGCAATAGTCGGGTACACCCAAACGGCAGGGCGAATAGGTCGAGGCGTAAACATCCACGGCGCGCCAATATTCGATCGGGCCGTTGGGCGTGTTCACCGTTTTGATTTCGATTTTGGTGCCATAGCCGTTGATGCGCGGCTGCGGTTCGCGGGCCACCCATTCATCTTCCACCTGGCGGTTGACTTCTTCCCAGCCTTCGGCTTTGGGCCGATTCTCGTAGACCACGCGCACCCGTTTGGCCGTCAAGCCGTATTCGCCAGCCTGGACGATCTGAGTCGTGTCGATGGGCACATCGGGCAGCGGCTGCTGGGTGACGGAAAAGGGCAGCAATTCTTGCTCGATGGCCACTTCCTCACGGACGCGCACCACCTGGATGGCACCATCTTCGGGGAGCGGTTCACCTTCTGCCGGGATGCTGTAATCCAGCCCCTGCAAACCCAGGCCGGTTTGAGCCAGCGCTGCGCCGACGGTCGGGCCGATCGAGCGGGTGGGGATGGTTTGATCCCGGAGCCGGATTCTCACCTCCTGAGATCGATTCAGTTTGGCCTGAATTTGTCCCCCTTGCAAGCGAGAATCAGGCGGGGGGGAGAGCTGGTCGCCGTAATAGAGGCGGATTCCCTGCTCCCAGAGCGCCCGACTCAGGGTGCCCGCTGTTGAGACAAACGATTCCACCTGGGAGCCAATTTCCACGCTGACCTGGCTGGCCCGCCGCACCTGCAAGCTGTGCGCCATCCCCGCAGAAAGGGGCTGGTAGATCGTTGTGGGGATGCCATCGGCTAACAATTGATCATTTGTGCTCAGGTTGATGCCCGCCTGTGCCAGCAAGACTACCGGCACGCGTTCGGGCGTGAACAGGGTGTGAGTTTCGCCATCTGCATAAATATGAATGTGGTTGGCGCGCCGGATGCTGATTTCTTCTCCGCCCCATAGCCAATCATCCAGCCCCGGAGCGAGCCCATCTTGTTCTCGTAAAGGGACGTTTTCCTTCTCAAGCAGCCCCGCGACGGTAAACGCACACGTTTTGATGCTTTGGGATTCGCCGTCAATGCTGAGTGTAACCTGTTTGAGCAAGACCACCAAGGCCAAGGATAAGAGCATGGTGACAAAGAGCACGCCCAAGATGATCCGGTGGGTTTGTTTCGAGAGGTTCATAGGCGGAATTGTATCAGAGTGTTTGTAGTCAGGCACGAAACGAAGTGTAGTGCCGTTTAAACGTAAACGCCAACATGTAGTGATGGGCGAAGGTGTCCTCACCGAGCCGGCGGCTTGACCAAAGGTATCCAAACCCTTGAAACTAATTTTTTATGGATTGGAAGTATCTTCTCAAAGAAACGGGGAACATGTAGCCGAGATTTTCGCGCAGCCACACGGTGTTGCCCCGCCGGAGGCGCGCAGAGCGAGGGCACGCCAAATGGGCGTACACCGTATGGCAGAGCACACCCATTTGGTGTGCCCGAAGGGGTACCAAATCTCGCTTTCACGGGGTCACTGTGTGCGCCTGGCCGCAGGCCCGCAACACCGAAGGTGCGCACAGCGAAGCGCGGCGTAGAAACCCCGGCTACATAATCGTTTCCCCAAAATATTGAGAAGATACGATTGGAATAGAATAGCCCTCAGACAGGAACCCCGACGGCACCCAGAAAATCCTCCTTAGTGCTGCTTCCTTTCGGACCTGGCACGGTTCGTAGGCATCTGCCGCGTCGGACCCATCCAAGGGCCGAGAGTAGGGTACCTCAGGGGAGTTTGCTTGTCAACTATTTTGATAGTGGTCACAAAGCGAGTGATGGTTGCCTTCCAAAATGCTCTCGGCGGCCTCCCCGCCGCCGAGGCTTCGGCGTGAGCTTCGGCGTGAGACTTCGGCGTGAGACTTCGGCGTGAG
>CAZJBA010000242.1:0-3475 GCA_964544065.1 uncultured Anaerolineales bacterium
ACAGCGATCCGTGTTCCATTTCGGGTTCTTTTACTCAGACCCTGAACGGTTACCTTTTTTATTTGTATAGCTTTTGTGCTGTCTGCTTGCGCGCCTGTGTCCACACCTCAAGGGGATACTGACCAAAATCGGGAACAAACCCCTATAGTTCTCCTTTCCCACACGGCTACAGTTCCTTCCACAAAGGCATTGAAGCCAAACAAGGAAAGCGAACATCGCTGCGGAGATGGCATATGTGATGGGCCGGAGAATAAGGATAGATGCCCCGAAGATTGCGGCACCGTCGAAAGCATATCTACTCCCAAAACAGAAGAAGCATCGCTGCCACCCGTCTATGTGACGGTAGCGGTTCACATTGAAGATGTACCCATCTACACAAATTGTGACGTCTATCCCACCTATCGTCAAAAACTGCTTCTCATTGCCGACAAGATAGTCCAGACGGGTGCGGCGATCAACTTGCAGATCGAGTATGAATTCTTCTTAGGGGCTTCTCAGTGTGAAACCGAAGCAATGAAGGCAAACACAAATGGTCAAAACGTGATTGCATACCTGGCCAGTCATCATGGTTTTGAGATTGACCCCCATCAAGAGGGAGGTTGGGAAGAAGGTGAGGATAACTATGCTGATATTCGCTTCCTTGGGGAGAAGGTCACCCCGTCGATCAGTGAAAATGTTGGCGGTTTGGTTTGGGATGATCCCGACCAATTTGCCAGGCTTAGCCAGGGTGAAACCGGACGTATTTATCCTGATTTTATCTGGCATCCCCACAACTTGACCTTGGCCGTAAGCCGTCAGCATCATCTAGGAGATTTCAGTCGGGATGATCTGGCCAGTGGGATATGGAGACCCAGCGGCACCGGTTCGGACTTTTGGAAACACGACCCCGATGGAAGGTTGGTCTATGTAGGCCCGGGCGAGCGAGCGAAGGGGAGCATACCCGCCTGTCCGCGACACGCTTAGTTAGCCCGCACCCCGTGCATCTATCACCTGAAAAAACAATTCTACGATCTTGGGGTCGAAATGCTGCCCGGATTGCTCCCGGAGATAGGCCCGCACTTTTTCCTCCGGCCAGGCCTCCCGGTAGGAGCGCTCAGAATGCAGCGCATCCCAGACATCGACGACGGCGAAGATGCGCGCCGCCAGGGGGATTTCCTCGCCTTTCAGGCCGTGCGGGTAGCCGCTGCCGTCCCACTTTTCGTGATGGAAACGGGGGATCTCCAGCGCCGGGCGCAGAAATGTGACCGGCGCAAGCATATCGAAGGCAAATTGGGGATGCTGCCGCATGAGGGCCCACTCTTCCTCGCTGAGCGGGCCGGGTTTACGCAAAATACTGTCGGGAATGGCCATCTTGCCGATGTCGTGCAGCAGCGCGCCGCGGCGGATGTGGGCTAAGACTTCTCCCCGCACTTCGAGCCGTTCCGCGAGCCGCAGGGTCAGATCGACCACCCGCTGGCTGTGCCCGGTGGTTTCGGCGTCTTTCAATTCCAACGCTTTGGCCCAGCCCTCCAGGGTCGAGTCATAGGCCAGGGCGATTTCGGCTTGGGCATTTTGCAGATCGGAGAACAGATAGGCGTTCTCGATGGCAATCGCGGCCTGGGTGGCCAGCGAGTTCAGAAAATCGTGCCATTCCGCATCCGGCTCCAGGCTGGCGCGCTGGAATAATTCCAGCACCCCCTTGACCTGCCCTTTGGCGATCAACGGCTCGGCGTGATAGAAGACGAATTCTTCCGCGGCAATATGGGTGGCCAGCTTCAGTCCGCTGGTCTCGGCCTGGCGCAAATCCGGCACCTGCACGCACGCCTTTTCCAGGGCAGCTTTCCCGGCCAGGCCCTGGCCAATCCTCAATTGGGTGTGCCGGAGGGCCGCCGTGCGAAAGCCGCGGCTGGCGGCGTATTCCAGGATCTGCAGGTGCGGGTCCAGCAAAAGCACATTGGCGGCATCGACCGAGAGCTGCCGGCGCACCTGATCGAGAAGGATGTCCAGCACAATCTGGACATCCATGCTGCCGGCGATGGCCAGGTCTACCTCGTGGATGGCTTGCAGGTTGTGCAGGCGGCGCTCGGCCTGTTCAAACAGGCGCGCGTTGTGGATGACGATGGCCGCCTGGGCGGAAAACATATCGGCTAGCTCGATTTCGTCCTGCGAGAAAGGCGTCTCCGTCGCCCGGTCGAAGGCGATCATGCCAATAACGGCATTCCGGGCGACCAGCGGCACCCCCAGCCAGGCCCTGACGTCGTGCGAGCCGAATTCATCGGCTTCTTTTTCGAAATGGGGGTATTCCTGAACGATGTCAGCGAAAGCGAGCGGCCTGGCACCCTCGATGACGCGGTAGTTGGGGAATTTCGGCTCCATCGGGAAGGTCAGCCCCACCACCTGCTCCGGGCGCTCGAAGCCGCGGCAGGCCACGATCTTCAAGGCGCTTCCCTCCAGGATCTGCACCGAAAACGAATCGCAGGCGATCACCCGGCTGACGGCCCCCAGGATGATTTCCAGCACCTGATCGAGTTCGAGGGTGGAAACCAGGGCGGTTTCGACCTCGCGCAGGGCGCGCATTTGCGCCAGGTTACGCCGGACTTCGGCCTCAGCTTGCTCTTTTTGGGCTGTGATTTTGAATTTTTCGATCGCTTCCTGCACCGCAAAAGGCAGGCGGCGGATCTTCTCTTTGATCACGTAGTCATCCGCCCCGGCCTTCAGGCAGGCCACGGCGGTCTCCTCGTTCATCGAGCCGGTCAGGATCACGAATGGAAACCCCACCGGGTGCGCCAGGGCGATCTCCAGGGCGCGCATCCCGTCGAAGGTGGGCATGGCGTAATCGGAGATGATTACATCGGGCCGGAATTCATCCAGGGCCGCCCGGTAGGCGGCTTCGGTATCCACGACCTGCGAGGTAAAGGCGATGTTCTGCTGTTTGAGGGCGCGTTGGGCGATCTCGACATCGGTGGGCAGGTCTTCTACGAAGAGGATTTTCAATGGGTTCATGGTTGTATGTTGAGTAACAGCCAGTACAGACCGATCTCTTTGATGGCCTGCACGAATTTGTCGAAATCGACCGGTTTGACGATATAGCTATTGACGCCAAGCTGGTAGCTCTCGATGATATCGCGCTCCTCCGCCGAGGAGGTCAGCACGATGACGGGGATGACTTTCTTATCGGGATCGTTTTTGATGACCTGCAAGACCTCTTTGCCGTCCACTTTGGGGAGCTTCAGATCGAGCAGGATCATCCTGGGGCGATTATCATAGGTTCTACCCTCGAATTCGCCGCGCTGATACAGGTAATCGAGGGCCTCCTGGCCGTCTCTGACCACCAGCACTTTGTTGGCGAGGTGGTTCACCTCCAGGGCGCGCAGGGCCATCTCCACATCGAGGGGATTGTCCTCGACCAGCAAAATTTCAACTTCAGTTAAGTTCTTCATTTTCCTACTTCCTTTCGCCTCGGTTTTCACTTCGGCAGGACACACCGGGCTTCGAG
>CAZJBA010000243.1:0-3464 GCA_964544065.1 uncultured Anaerolineales bacterium
CTGGCTGCAAGAAAACCTCAAAGCGGAGGGTTGGGAGACAGCGCTGCAAGAAGCAACGATGATGGGCCACCCGATCAAAAACGTCGTCGTCCACCGTGAGGGGGAGGATGATACACCCTGGATCATCTTGGGGGCGCATTATGATACCCGCATCTACACCGACCAGGACCCGGACCCTGAACAGCGGAACCAGCCTGTCCCCGGTGCCAATGATGGTGCCTCGGGAGTCGCCGTCCTGCTGGAGCTGGCCCGCGTCCTACCCGATGGGTATCCGGGCACGATCTGGCTGGTCTTCTTCGATGCCGAAGATAACGGGGACATCCAGGGCTGGGATTGGATTCTGGGTTCACGCGCCTTTGTCGACCAACTTGAAGGCCAACCGGACGCTGTCGTGATCGTCGATATGATCGGCGACGCCGACTTGAACATCAAAATGGAGCCAAGCTCCGACGCTAGGTTGACGGCAGAGATTTGGTCTCAAGCGGCTAAATTGGGCTACGAAGAATATTTCCAACCGGTTCCGGGCCCGCGCATTCTCGATGACCACACGCCCTTCTTGCGAGCAGGGATTCCGGCGGTAGACATCATCGACTTCGACTATCCCTACTGGCACACGACCGCGGACACCCTTGATAAGGTCTCCGCTGAGAGCCTTCAGGCGGTCGGTGACACGCTCCTGGCCTGGCTGGAATCGCGGATTGATGGTTAGCTTGGCAAACGGATCGATTTGACGTACACTTAACCGCGTATGCGTGTGATCGAATCGCTTGACCAAATACGTTCTCAATGGATTCGGCGGGTCTCGCAAAAGCTGGCCCGGGGCGAACGCGTCCGCCAGAGCTTCCTCGACCAGATGGAACGGTACCACGATCGCCTCCGCCAAGCAATCATCAGCGGCGAACCTGGCTGGCTGGACGAGATTCTTGATCAGTGGACTGCTGCACAAACCCTGTCAGACCTGGAGCAGCACGAGATCAACATGGCGCCCATCCTGACCGAAATTTTCCTTGTTCTCACCAATGTGGCCCAAGAAAATCTTGACAGCCAAGCTGCTTTGGAACTCATTAAATCTCTTTTACCGTTGCATTCCCATGCCCTTGTTTACACTGCCCGTCAAGAGACCGACGCTTATGTTCAACACATCGCTGACGAGTTAGAAAATGCTCGCCTGAGCCTGGAGCGCCTCGATAAAAGCAAGTCGGACTTCATCGCCGTGGCCGCCCACGAGTTGAAGACGCCCTTGACCCTCATCGCCGGATATGCCTCCATGTTGGAGATTCAGTTTTCAAAAGACGAGCAAAAAAGGGAAGCCGAGCTTCTCACCGGCATCAATAAGGGCGCTGCACGTTTAGAGCAAATCACCGAAGATATGATCGATGTCTCCCTGATCGATAACGACTTGTTGCAACTTAATTTTCAGCCCGTTTGGATCAATCAATTATTGAACATCGCTCAAGCTGATCTGACCACCTTTGCCAGGCACCGTGACCTGGACTTTCACTTCGAAGAATTTCCCGGATGTGACCGGCAAACCTTTGGAGACCCCGAACGTTTGTTACAGGCTCTATGGAATTTACTTACCAATGCTGTCAAGTACACGCCCGACGGTGGCGAAATCACGGTGCGCGGGCGTAAATTGCCCGGCTTTCTTGAAATAACGGTTGCAGACACAGGTATTGGCATCGATCCCGAGCATCACGACCAGATCTTCGAGAAATTTGCTGGGCTTAGAAACATTGATCTTCATTCCAGCAGCAAGACCAATTTCAAGGGAGGCGGGGCTGGATTAGGGCTACCGATTACCAAAGGCATCATCGAAGCTCATGGAGGCGCTTTGTGGGTAGAGTCGCCGGGCTATGATGAAAAGAAATGCCCTGGCTCCACATTTCACGTCCTTTTACCCATTCGAGAAGAGAATCCCGTTGAAAAAACTGAGCGTTTCATGGCCTCAAAATGAAAAATTATGGCAAAAACGATAAAAACGACCCAAAACCCTCGCGAGCGAGCCTTCCTCGTTGGCGTTGAACGGTTCGATCAAGATAACATCTTAGCGCTGGAAGACTCTCTGCGCGAATTGAACCGGCTTGCCCATACGGCCGGATTGAAAGTAATTGGCTACGAAACCCAAAAACTGACCCATCCCAACCCGAAAACCTTTATCGGTTCTGGCAAAGTCAAACAGATCAAGGCCTTGGCTGAAGAGCTCGAAGCCGACATGCTCGTATTCGATAACGAACTTTCCCCGCGGCATCAGCGCGAGCTTGAGAACATCCTCGGCGACGACATTCAGGTCTTGGATCGCACCGCGCTGATCCTGGACATTTTCGCCCAGCATGCGCACACGCGAGAGGGAAGTTTGCAAGTCGAATTGGCCCAGTATGAATACCGCCTGCCGCGCTTGACCCGGGCCTGGACCCACCTTGTCCGCCAGGCCGGTGGCCGCGCCGGGGGCATGGGTGGCGGTGTCGGCCTGCGCGGTCCCGGTGAGACCCAGCTAGAGGTCGACCGCCGGGACATCAATCGGCGCATCGCCCACCTCAAAGATCAACTCGAAGATGTGCGCGCTCACCGCCAACGCCACCGGGCCAGACGGCAGCAGAGCCGCATCCCGATCGTCGCCCTGGTCGGCTACACCAACGCGGGAAAATCGACTCTGCTCAATCGCCTGGCCTCTTCCGATGTCTATGTAGCTGACAAGCTGTTCGCCACCCTCGACCCGACCACCCGGCGCGTCGAGCTGCCCGATGAGACCGCGGTGCTCTTTACCGACACGGTTGGCTTCATTCAGAAGCTGCCCACCACCCTGGTAGCAGCGTTCCACGCCACCCTCGAGGAGATCGCCGAGGCCGACCTGCTGCTTCACATGGTTGACATCACCCACCGCAACGTGCATGGGCAAGCCGAGGCCGTCCACGAAACCCTGGAGGAGATCGACGCCGATCACATCCCCGTGCTGACGGCTTTGAACAAGATCGACCAACTCAACGATCCTGACGCCGCCCTCCAAAAAATGGAGGATTTTCCCAACGCGGTCGCCATTTCGGCG
Source organism: uncultured Anaerolineales bacterium (assembly GCA_964544065.1). Taxonomy (GTDB): domain Bacteria; phylum Chloroflexota; class Anaerolineae; order Anaerolineales; family UBA11858; genus JAYELX01. The sequence continues at coordinate 3,047 of CAZJBA010000243.1, forward strand.
CTGACCGGTGAAGGCATCGAACGCCTCTTGCAAGCCGTGCAAGAGCAGCTTTTCGAATCCTTCACACCCATCGATGTGCATCTACCTTACGCCGAGGGCGGCTTGATCTCGCTGTTTCACAGCCAGGGCGAAGTCGAGCGCGTCGAACACGACAGCGACGGGGTCTTGATCCGCGGCCGCATCCCCGGACGGATTGTGGCCAAGTTCAGCGCCTATACCAAAAAGCAAGCTGGAGATTTCTAAGAGGAAAGCCTATGTTGCAACGTCTCAATCAATCTGTCGATCATCTTTCTGACTATCTGGCTCAGCGGAAGGGCTTGATTCCTTTGGTGGGGGTTCTCCTCGTGCTGCTTAATTTTGTCCTGGGGCTGATTCCCGGCCTTGGATGGGTCGCCTCGAGTGACCTGTTTCTCCACCT
>CAZJBA010000244.1:0-3401 GCA_964544065.1 uncultured Anaerolineales bacterium
GTTTATCGTATTCATCTTTGGCTCTATTTTCTTATTTGATCGGCGCTTATGACCCAAGACGACATCCGCTTTGAACACATCCGAGTAAAAGAGTTGCAAGAATTTGCCGAGCGCGTCATCGCAAAAGCCCAACCGGGCGATTTTGTGCCCATCACCATGCAGCGCGCCGTCGCCCACGCCCATAACCCCTACGCAGCCAAGAACGATGTCGCTCTCTTGGTTGCCGTCGACGGCGATGACGAGATTGTGGGCTACTTCGGCATTTTGCCGCTGTTGCTGCGCCGCGGCGAGGAGTATTTCAAAGTGCATTGGTTTACCACCTGGTCGGTTTCGGCCAAAGTGCGCGGCCGCGGCGTCGGCTCTCGGTTGATGGCCGAAGCGCTGAGTCTCAAACAAGATTATCTTATCGTCGGCAGCGTGCACGCCCGCCGGGTCTGCCGCAAATATGGTTTTTGGGAACGCCAGCCGCTGGATTACTTTTGGCTGGATGCCACCGGCATGGGACACCTCAATCCGATTGTCTGGCTTCGCCGCGGTTACCGCAAACTCTGGCATCTCCTCGGGGTAGAGAAGGAGATTCGGATTCACACCCCTCTGACCGACCGACTCGACCGTTTGCTGGCCCCGGTATTGAAGCCTTTTTTCTACGCCTGGCTGGCGGCGACGCAGACTGAGGTGTTAGCCGACATCCGCTTCCGGGAGGTGGATCAGCTCCGGGGCGAGCCAACCAGCTATCCCCACCGTCCGAGGGTCAAGCTTCACCGCGGGGTGGACGCGGTCAATTGGATGCTGGCATATCCCTGGATCGTCGAATCAGGCCAATCCGCCACCGAAGAGATGGATTATTATTTCAGCGACGCGCGCGCCTTGTATCGCCTCATCGCCCTGGAAGTGTATTCCCCTGATGATGCGTACAAGGGTTTTGTGGTCTTCTCGGTGACACGCAAAAAAGATCAGGTCGTGCTCAAGACGCTCGACTATCGTTTCTCCAACCCATCCGAAAATCGTTATGCCCTTGCTCTGGCGATCCATTTTGGCCGCCAGTACCAGGCGGATACCATCGAGCTGCCCGCGGAAGTGGCCGATCATCTCCTTGGGAGTTTGCTGGGGCGGCTGCTCTTGCATCGCAAGCAACGCATTTGCCAGGCCATGCCCAAAAATGAAGACAGCCCCTTGGCCCAGGCCTGGGAAGAGATCGAATTGAATTTGTGCGACGGCGATATGGCCTTCTCTTGATATGAAAAAAACGTTCACCAACTTGCTTGAATTCCTGGCCGGATTGATCCCCCTGCGGCTTTATCCCGCTCTGATGCCGCGTGATTGGCTCGATGTTTTTTATCACGCTGTCTCCGACCAACCCATGGAGCATGTCTGCCACTTGTATCCGGTCGTGCCGGTGGCTCAATTCGAAGACGCGCTGCGCTATTTGCAAGACAACTACACCTTGGTTTCCTATGCCCAACTCCATGCCCATCGGCTGGGAGAGCCAGATCAAATCCGGGCGTTCCCGTCCAATGCCGCTCATCTCTCCTTTGATGACGGTTTTCAGGAGTGTTTTTCGGTCATGCGCCCGTTGTTGCTAAAGCGCCACATCCCGGCCACGTTTTTCCTGGTCACCGATTGGATCGATAACCAGGCCATGTTCGCCCGTAACAAGGTCTCGCTTTGCTTGGAGTATTTGCAAGAACAGCCTCAAGATGTCGCCCGCTTGGATCGATTCATGTCCCCCTCCCGGAACGTATCTGCCATCGAGTGGCTGCGCGATTTGACCCCCGCTGACTCGGCCTTGATCAACCAGGTTTGTGCCGCCCTTGGCGTCGATTGGAAAACTTTCATGCGCCAGCGCCAGCCCTATCTCACCTCCGAGCAGATCCAGCAGATGTGCGCCGAAGGCTTCACCTTTGGCGCACATACCCGTTCGCACCGCAAGCTGATGGCCTTAAACCCAGCAGAGATCGAAACGGAGATCGTTGCTTCTTGCCGCCGCGTCCAGGAGATCACCGGTCAGGACGTTGTGCCTTTTTCTTTCCCCCATTCGGCCTTTGGCGTCTCTCGCCAGCTTCTGGCTGACATCTGCAAGCGGCATCACTTTGTGGGGCTTCTGTTCGACACCAAGGGGGTGCGCAAGGATGCTGATTTCATCGTCAACCGTGTCTGGGCCGAGCGGCCTCTCACTCCGGCGCGGGAGCTGCACCCCCTCCCCGAGGTGCTCCAGCATGCCTACCAAGAAGCATGGGTCGATGGCGTTATGGATGCGCTTCGAAAACTAAAACCCTAATCAGACCATCCACGAAGTCCACCAACGTAACCAAGGATTCCTTAAAAAATTCTTCGAGACTTTGGTAAACTTGGTGAATTTATATGGGGACGCTACAACTCCTCGAAGCCGTCAAAATCGTCGAAGAAATCGTTCGGACCCATCCCAATGAGGTACTTGTAATTGCCCTCGCCGGCGGTTCGTTGCAATGTGCTCAGAATTCTGTTGATTTTTGCTTCATCGTCATACGGCCCAGAAGCGTAGAAAGGTTGGCCGTCTTTTCCAAATTCGATCTTGCCCTTGCGCGGGTGCATATCAGGGGGATCTAAAACCAGATCGACTTTCTGGATGGTGAAATCTCGATGGGGGTGGAAGCCGTACTTTTCGGCGTATTCTTTCGCCCCATAGATCAACTCGTGCGCAAATTCAACGGAGACCTTTTCTTTCTCTCCGTTGCACATTTTGGGGAGTTTGTCGAAAAATTGATTTGCTGAGATATTGCTGTTGGCGTAGGCGTCTTTGATCCCCAGACACCAGTAATCAATCAGACATACACAGAATACAATCTTGTCATTGGGTTGATCACGCGCAACGACAACCGGAGTGATCCCGCTTTCTTCCCAACCTGCGTAAACCCAGCAACCCATGATGGGATATTCACGCGCATGTTGAAGATAATAACGGGAACTCTTTATCTTCATTGGCCGAACTTTTGAGATCGGGGTTTGTAGATTCAATTTGGATCTTTTTTCTTTTCCTTTTTTGGCCATGTTTATGTCCTTGGTCTACATCGTGAAATATGGATCAAAGCCGGGCGCCCAGTCCTGGAGATGGAACGCGCCGGAGCGATATCTTACTCATGACGCGTCGCGGTTGATTTTTTCAAGCACCTCGACAAGGGCGTCAATTTCTTCCAACCTATTATAACAGCCCGATAGAAACACGCGCCAACTCGAGCATGTTGGGGATAAGGCAATCGCATTTAGACAACCGTGAGGCGAAAACAAGCATCCTGAATCCCGTCGCAGCGTTCGTAAACTCTCCCATTTCGACAGTTCAATGCGCTTTCGGACGATATTGTAGCATCCTGAGCTCCGTCGAAAGCATCCTGAGCTCCGTCGAAAGCATCCTGAGCTCCGTCGAA
>CAZJBA010000245.1:0-3371 GCA_964544065.1 uncultured Anaerolineales bacterium
ATTCTATGCAATCAAACGATCAAGTTGCCATCATTACCGGCGGAGCCAATGGCATCGGGCGGGCCACCGCCCAGCGCTTCGCTGAAGAGGGGATTCAAGTCGCCATCTGGGATCTGGCTGACAAAGCCGGACAAGCCTTGTCAGAGAAGATCAAATCCGGAGGCGGCAAAGCGATCTACCAACATGTGGACGTCACCGATTCCGACCAAGTCAAAGCAGCCGTACAAGAGGTCGTCGATACCTGGGGGGGGATCGACATTCTGATCAACAACGCCGGAATCCTGCGGGACGGTCAGTTGGTCAAATTCAAAGAGGGTCAGGTTCAGAAAAAGATGTCGGACGAGCAGTTCGACAGCGTTATCGACGTCAACTTGAAAGGCGTCTTCGTCTGCACACGCGCCGTCGCCCCAGTGATGATGGAGCAAAAAAGCGGCGTGATTCTGAACGCTACCTCCGTCGTTGGGATGGACGGCAATTTCGGCCAGACCAACTATGTGGCCACCAAAGCGGGCGTGATTGGCATGACCAAGGTTTGGGCTCGCGAGATGGGCCGCTACGGAATCCGGGTCAACGCGGTGGCGCCCGGTTTCACCGCCACCGAAATGGTCATGGCCATGCCCGAAAAAATCCTCGAGGGGATGAGAAAACGGACGCCGCTGGGTCGACTGGGACAACCCGAAGATATTGCCAACGCCTATGCTTTCCTGGCTTCGGAGCAGGCCAGCTTCATCTCCGGGACAGTCTTGCGCGTCGATGGCGGCATCGTTGTTGGAACCTGATCCCAGAAGATGAATCCCAAAGCGTTGTATAAAAACAAATTGATCTCGATTCCAGAGGCTGTATCGATGGCCCAATCGCATCACACGATTGGGTCGGCGATGGCAGCCTCCGAGCCGGTCGGCTTGTTGAGCGAGCTCGGCAACCATAAAGACCGTCTCCACGATGTCACCGTGTGGGTCTGCTTGCCGCTGCGCCTGTATGACTTTGTGCTCAAGCCGGAGATGGCCGGTCACTTCTTCGTCGAAAATTGGTTCTACGGCGCGCCCGACCGCGAAGTCCACCCCGAGGGGCGGACTTCTTACATTCCCAATAACCTGCATGCGGCTGCGCGTGTCCGGCTGGAGGCGGCCGGCAATCATCTGGACGTTTTCTGGGGCACGGCCACGCCGCCCGATGAACGCGGCTACATGTCGCTGTCGACTTGCCTGGTGATCGAGAAAATGTTGATCGAAGCCGCCGACCTGGTCGTGCTGGAAATCAACGAGAATCTGCCCTGGACTCTCGGCGACACCCACATTCACGTATCGGACGTGGATTATGTGGTCGAGAATCACGTTCCCATGTTCGAGCTGCCTTCCGCCCCGCCGAGGGATTGGGAGCAGGCGATTGGCGGCTATATCGCCGAATTGATCGAGGACGGCGCCACCTTGCAATTGGGCATCGGCGGCATTCCCAACGCGATCACCGCGTTCCTGATGGAGCGGCGCGACCTGGGCGTCCACACCGAGATGTTCACCGACGGGATGGTCGATCTCTACGAAGCAGGCGTGATCACCGGCAAGCGCAAGACGTCGTGGAAAGGCAAGATGGTCGGCGCGTTTGCCCTCGGCTCTCAGAAGCTCTACGATTTCGTCGACAAGAATTTGGGCGTTGAATTTCAACAGGGCAAAGTGACCAACGACCCCACCGTGATCGGCCAGAATTACAAAATGGTCAGTGTGAACACCGCCTTGCAGGTCGATATCAACGGCCAGGTTTGCTCGCAGAGCATCGGGGCGCGGCATTACAGCGGCACCGGCGGCCAACTGGACACACACCGCGGCACCCAACTCTCTCCCGGCGGGCGTGGGGTCATCGCCTTGCGTTCCACCGCCAAGGGCGGGAGCATCTCCACGATTGTGCCCACGCTGGCCGAAGGCGCCGAGGTGACCATCCCCGGCCAGGATGTCGACACGATTGTGACCGAATACGGCATTGCGCAACTGCGCGGTTTGAGCGTCAAGGACCGCATGGAGGCTCTGATCAAGATCGCCCATCCTGACTTCCGAGACTGGATTCGGGAAGAGGCCGACCGCTTGCAGATCGTTCCCCGCCTGGTCGTGCCCGGCTTCGAGTCTGCCGAACCGCCGTTGCCGGCAACGGCCCCGGGCGTGAGCGCCGAGACGATCAAATTGGGTACCCTCACCGATCTCTCCGGGCCGCAGGCCAGCATCGGGATGGCGGCGCTGCGCGGCATCTCGGCCTATTACGACCACGTCAACCATTGGGGCGGCGTGCACGGCCGCCAGATCGAGCTCCTGGTCGAGGATCACGCCTTCAACCCGGAACGAGCCCAACAAGCTGCCGTCAAACTGGTCGAAGAGGAACAGGTTTTCGCCATCGTCAGCCCCCTGGGCACGGGGCCGAATCTGGCCATGATGGACTATCTGCTCAACGAAGAAATCCCGGTGATCTCGCCCCACAGCGGGACGTCGAGGTGGGCGAATCCGCTCAAGCAGACCTATTTTGCCTTGCAGCCATCTTACGAGATCGAGGGGCGCATCCTGGCGCAATATGTCGTCGAGGCGTTGAAGCCGGAGAGGATCGCCGTTTTCTCCGTCGATGACCCCTACGGACAGGAGGGATCAGCCGCTTTCATCACCGAGTTGAGCAAAGCTGGGATTGAACCCGTGGCCACCATCCAACACCAGAGCGGGGAAAGCGCCCCCCAGGCGTGGGTGGCGCAGCTGGCTGAGGCGGAAGCGGATCTCGTGTTGTTGTACACCTATGTGAAACCGAGCGCGGATTTATTGCGCGCTGCTCTTGTAGCCGATTATCATCCCCAATGGCTGGGCAGCTACGTCATCTCCGGCCCGGACCTGTTCCAATTTGCTGGCGTCGAAGCCACCCACGGGGTGCGGGCGACCGGCTATCCCGCCGGACCGCGCGACCACCGGGGGGAACGACTTTACCGTAAAACGATGTCCCGTCTCTATCCCAACGAAACGCCCGGCTCCCACAGCCAGATCGGTTACGCCGCTGCTCAACTGGTCGTCGAAGGCTTACGCCGCGCCGGGACGGATCTGACCCGCGAGGGATTGATCCAGGCGCTGGAGAGCATCGAGGAGTGGACGGGAGGCTTATTGCCACCAATCAGCTACAGCCCCAACGACCATCGCGGTTTAACCGCCCTGGCGCTGCAGCGCGCCATCAACGGGCGCTGGGTGGTCGAAAAAGGCTGCTTACAACTGGAGGATTAACTTATGCCAAAACTTGAATCGAACGGCATTGAACTCTCTTACAAAATCCACGGCAGCGGCGATCCCTTGCTGCTGATCGCCGGCGTCGGTTACGGCGGCTGGTTCTGGTACAAAGTCGTGCCGGCGTTGGCC
>CAZJBA010000246.1:0-3336 GCA_964544065.1 uncultured Anaerolineales bacterium
GTTTAATGTGACATTGTCAAACTACTTACCAAAAATGAATGTCAAGGGCGAAATCAGCATCATAGATTGGATTCCGAATGAAACCTTTCGGTTTGAATTTGGAGATGGGAAAGTCGTTTAAACACGGCTCCTCATCAAAAGAAAAGGAAAGCTACTGATGATCTTAAAACACGATACCCAAGACCCTTTGATCGTGATCGTTTCTAATCGCGGTCCTTTCTCGTTTTCGCGTGACCCTGAGGGCGAGTTCGTCGTCGAGAGAGGCGCCGGCGGTCTGGTCACCGCGCTGGGCGCCTTGGCCGAACAGCACGAAGTTCTCTGGATTGCCCTGGCGATGAGCGAAGACGATCGTCTCTGGGCGGAGGAACACGATGGCGAACCCCAGAGCGTGGAGGGCATCTACCTTCAACTTGTCCGCCCTGACGAAGAGGACTATGAGGGTTATTACGGCGTCATTGCCAACCCGCTGCTTTGGTTCATCCAGCACCAATTGTGGGATATCCCCCGGGCGCCAAGCATCACCCAGGCGACCTGGGACGCCTGGAATCAGGGTTATCTCGGTATCAACGAGTTGCTCGCCAAAGCCGTCGCCGAGAGCCTCGAAGGTGTTGAGCGACCGGTCATCATCTTCCCCCAGGATTACCATCTCTACATGCTGCCCAAGTTTTTGCGCCAGCAACTTCAGGCCAATGTTCAGATTCAGCCATTCATCCATATCCCCTGGCCCGGCGCCGACGCCTGGCGGATGCTGCCCAAGCAGATGCGCGAATCCCTGCTCTACAGCTTGCTGGAGTCCGACCGGATTGGATTCCAGACCGAGAAGGACGCCTTCAACTTCGTCCAGACCTGCCGCTTCCATCTTCCCGAAGCGCACTCCCGGGGCAGGCGCGATGCCATTTTCATCCATGGCCGGGAGGTCAACGCTTTCCCGTACCCTATCTCGATCAACATTGAGAAGACCAAGACGATCGTCCAGGAACCCGAGACGCGCTTGCTCAAATCGGAGTTTATCAATCTGGTCGGTGATTGCAACCTGATTCTGCGAGTCGACCGGATCGAGCCGAGCAAAAACATCCTCCGCGGCCTGGAGGCCTATGGCACCCTCCTCGAAGTGCACCCCGAATACCGTGGCGAGGTCAAGATGTTGTGTTTGCTGGTCCCCTCCCGGATGGAAGTGGTCGAATACCAGGATTATCTCAAAGATATCATGGCCGAGGCCGGCTTGATCAACGCCCAATTCAGCGAGCGCTTCTGGGAGCCGATCCGGATCATCGTCGGCGATAATTATCCCCGCGCTATCGCCGCCATGCAGCTTTACGATGTCCTCTTGGTCAATCCGCTGGCCGATGGCATGAACCTGGTCGCCAAGGAGGGCGCCCTGGTCAACCAGAAGGACGGTGTCTTGATTCTCTCCGAGTACGCTGGGGCCTATTACGAGCTTGGCGAGCACGCCCTGACCGTTTCACCTTTCGACATCTACGGCACCGTCGAGGCAATGCACCAGGCCCTGGCCATGCCGATGGAGGAGCGCCAGCGCAGGGCCGATGCTCTGCGAGACACCGTCGAGCAGGCCGGGGTCAAGCAATGGTTCTATGACCAGGTTGATGATGCCCTGCCCGCATTCGATACCGACGCCGATCTGGCTCTCGATGAAGATTGAGGTTTAGCAAGAGGAAAATGCCATGCATATCGGATTTCTAAATCCCCAGGGAAATTTCGACCCCAAAGACAGCTACTGGACCGAGCATCCCGATTTTGGCGGCCAATTGGTCTATGTCAAGGAAGTCGCTTCTGCCATGGCTGCAATGGGACATCAAGTCGATATCCTCACCCGCCAGATCATCGACCCGGACTGGCCCGAATTTGAACAGCAGGAGGACGCTTATCCGGGTGTGGAGAGGGTGCGCATTTTGCGACTGCCCTGTGGCCCGAAGGGATTCCTGCCCAAGGAGCAGTTGTGGCCCCACCTCGGCACGGAGTGGGTTCCCAATATCCTGGCCTGGTACCGTTCCGAGGGAGGGCTGCCCGATGCCTTCACCGCCCATTACGCCGATGGCGGCCTCTCCGGCGCCTTGATCACCGAGCAGACGGCAATCCCCTTCACCTTCACGGGGCACTCCCTCGGTGCCCAGAAGATGGACAAGTTGGACGCCTCGAAAGAGAATCTACCCGAACTTGAAGCTCGCTTCCATTTTGCCCGCCGGATCATGGCCGAGCGGGTCAGCATGAGCCACGCCGGGCGGATCATCACCTCGACCGAGCAGGAGCGTCTGGAGCAGTATGGCCATCAGGCCTATCACGGCGCCGTTGACTCTCAGAACGAGGATCGTTTTGCCGTCATCCCGCCGGGTGTCAACCGGGTTATCTTCCAGCCGGAACCGACCTCGGTGGACGCCGAGATCGCCGAGCGGATTCGGGAGGCGTTAAACCGCGACGTCGCCCGTGATCGTCACAATTTGCCCGTTGTGCTTGCCTCCAGCCGTCTCGACGCCAAGAAGAATCACGTCGGCCTGGTGCGCGCCTTTGCCCACAGCGAAGCCTTGCAAGAGCAGGCCAATCTGGCCATCGCCGTGCGCGGTCTGGAAGACCCTCTGCGTCGCTATGGCGATCTCAGAGGGGAAGAAGAAGCGATTATGGACGAGATCGTCTCACTGCTCAATGAGCACGTTCTTTGGGGTAAGGTAACTGCCTTTCCACTAAACAGCCAGGCCGAATTGGCCGCTGCCTACCGCTATCTGGCCAAACAGCGGTCGGTCTTTGCCTTGACCGCCCTTTACGAACCCTTTGGCCTGGCGCCGCTCGAGGCGATGAGCTGCGGGCTTCCCGCGGTGGTGACCAAGAACGGCGGCCCTTCCGAGAGCATGGTCGAGGGTGAGCGCGAGTTTGGCGTCTTGATCGACCCGGCTGACCCCGGCGACATTGCCCGCGGCTTGCTCCGGGCGGTCGAATCGCAGCAGGCCTGGCAGAAGCTGCGCCATGCGGGCATCGAGCGGGTCATCTCCAAGTACACCTGGGAGCGCACGGCGGAGGGTTACCTGGGGGTGATAGAAAGTTTCTCGGAAGCCGCGCCCCCTGCGAGGGAGATCATGATTCCGGCCTGGTTCCGGGACCCCCGTCCGGGTAACGATATTCCCCTTGAGAAGTTGTCCCAACGCTATTTCCGCTCCCCGACCTGATCGGTGAGATGGAAACCCCAACTTTCAGCAGCGCAAAAGTCATCCTCCGGCCGTCGGGGTGCTCGGGTAAATCCCACCACCCGAAAGTAACGCGCCTAGCTCTCCCGCCTGTACCGTTTCGTCAGATCGCGCGCCTCGATTGCGGGAACATCGTCATTCA
>CAZJBA010000247.1:0-3316 GCA_964544065.1 uncultured Anaerolineales bacterium
GAAAAATATTGCAGCGCCAGACGAATGCGTTCTTCGACATCGTCGGGGGCATCTTTGGGAATGTGCTGCACAGCGGCCTGGGCTTCAACGACACTGTATCCCAAGGCCGTCAACGCTTCGATCACCTGGGAATCGACATCGGGTAAGGTTGCAATCTGCTCTAATTCATCGCGAGTCTCGAGGCGGCCTTCCAGATAGAGTTGTATTTTTTGGGAGGTTCTTTTTCCAATTCCGGACACGCGAGTGAAAATTTCCGGTTGTTCGGTGAAAACAGCCCGCCGGATGGTGGCCGGATCAAGGGAAGAAAGTGCAGCCAAGGCCAAGCGCGGTCCCACGCCATTGACACCAAGCAACAAGCTGAAATACTCTCGCTCCTCCGCTGTTTCAAATCCATACAGGTTCAAAGCGTCTTCGCGCACGACCAAATGAGTGTACACAGAAACCTGTTTGCCTATACGCACCGTTTCCCGAAATGGATCGGGCACATACACCCACAAGCCCACACCGCCCAGCTCAAGGACGACTCGATCTGATTCGATATCCATTACCCGGCCACTCAGATGCGCTATCATGGGCTTTCTCCTATCACCATCTAGAGCAAAAAAGCAAGACTAATCCCAACAACCAACATCAGAATTATTCCCGGCCAGAGCGCCTTTCGCAAAGCAACAGAACCACTTACCAGAGCAATACCACCTTTTGAAAGTGTGTTTGCCATGGTGGCAATCACGATCGAGCGCGAAGCTGTGGTCATGCTGAGGCCACCCGTATTACTCAGTTCGGTCACAGAGAGAGCAATGGCGTCCACATCGGCGAGGCCGGAGACAAAACTAGAAAGCAGAATGCCGGTATCACCAAAATAAACCTGCGCCGTTCGGGAAATCAAAAGGGTGAGACCGTAAATCAAGCCAAATTTGATCGCCGCCCCCAAATCAAAAGGGTTGGCAATTTGCACATCGGCAGACTCGGTTTTACGGTGCGAATAGAAAAGAAAAATAACGTAGATCAAACCTGTCAACCCCGCGGCAGCGATGGGAACCCAGATCATTTTCAATAATTCGCTGCTGAGCACACCCACCTCGATAATAACTCGCGAGAACATCACGGTCCAGGCCAACATCATAGCGAAGGCAAACGCTTTGGACAGCTCTGGTTTGCGGCTGCTGCGCTCAGAGAAACTAAGCGTCACCGCCGTGCTGGAGGCTACACCGCCCAGAAAGCCAGTCAACCCAATTCCACGCTCTGTGCCAACGATTTTTATGGCAACATAGCCTAAAAAACTAATCCCAGAGATAAACACAACCATCAACCAAATCTTGAAAGGATTGAGGACATCAAAAGGGGGTGGGAAGAAGCTTTGATTGGGCAAAACCGGCAAAATCACGGCGCTAATGACAGCGAATTGCAAAGCAGCAAATATGTCTTTGCGGGTGAGGGTCTGCACAAAACGGTCCGTTTCGATTTTGAGAGAAAGCAAAGCCGTCGTGATAATACCGATGGCGGCTGCCAGAATCAAATAGTCCCAATAACACAAAGCGCCAGCCAAAAAGGTGACTAGCTCGGCCATCTCGGTGGTCAAACCTACATGCCCACGCTGTGAACTGACCAGATAGGATGCCACCGTAAAAATGCCAAACAATAACAGAACCCCAAAGAATGCCAAGGGAGCCTCAAGCTCATGGGCCGCCATCGCAGCCAGCCAGCCGATTAAGCCCATCAAGGCAAAGGTTCGCTCTCCGGCCGGGATCGTTCGGCGTTCAAGCCCTTTGGCGAACTCGCGCTGAAGACCGACCAAAAAACCTATCGCGATAGCAATACCAAAACTTAAAAATACTTGGGGCTGGGATTGATTCATCTCAGAGAGTTACTCAATTAACTCGGTCATACGATAACTATGCAAATGACAAACGGCCACCGCTAAGGCGTCGGCGGCATCATCGGGTTGAGGAATCGCCTCAAGATTCAATAATACCTGAATCATGTGTTGCATCTGATGTTTGTCGGCGCCGCCATACCCGGTGACGGCTTGTTTTATCTCCATGGGATTGTACTCAGCGATAGGCACCTTTGCCTCGGCCAGGGCTAATAGGATGGCGCCCCGACCTTGCCCGACACTGATAGCAGTACGCACATTGCGCTGAAAGAACAACTTCTCCACGGCGCTGCTGTCGGGTTGGTGCCGAGCGATAAGATCGCCCATGTTTTGGTATATTTCGAGCAGGCGTTGGGGCATCGATTTCTTCGAGGAGGTCCGAATCACACCAAATTCCACGACGGTGAGAGCGCCGGAATCCTCTTCGCGCACCAGACCATAGCCGGTGATGGCGGTGCCAGGGTCAATTCCTAGAACCAACATCTACTCTTGTCCGCTTTCAAATTGGGCCATGGCCTCATCGGAGATGTCCAGATTCGAATAAACTTGCTGCACATCGTCGAGGTCATCCAGTTCTTCGACGACTTTCATGACCCTGACGGTTTTGTTGGCATCCAAATCGATTTCGCGATCTGGGATCATGCGCAACCCGGCATCATCTGTTTTTATATCCGCTTCTTCCAAAGCGTCGTTGATGTCCTTGAAATAATCAACTTCGCCGATGATCGCAATGGTTTCATCGTCAAAAACAACGTCATCCGCTCCGGCCATGATGGCCACCTCGAAAATATCATCCTCGTCATGTCCCTCAGCGGGAAAAGCAAAATAGGCGGATTGGGTAAATTGCCAGGCCACGGAACCGTTTTCTCCCAAGCTGCCGCCGTAGCTGTTGAGGATATGGCGTAGATCGGCCACGGTGCGATTGCGATTATCGGTGGCGCACTCGATCATCAGGGCAATGCCGTGTGGGGCATAGCCTTCGTAATAAACTTCTTCGATGGCAGCCGCGTCTTTATCTTCGCCCGTGCCGCGCCGAATTGCCCTTTCGATATTGTCTTTGGGCATGTTAGCGTCTTTGGCCCGATCGATGGCCAGGCGCAAAGAAAAGTTAATCTCAGGATCGCCGCCACCTTTACGGGCAGCAACAGCGATCTCACGAGCCAATTTGGTAAAAATTTTGCCGCGTTTGGCATCCTCAGCAGCTTTTTTTCGTTTGATGGTGGACCATTTCGAATGTCCAGACATTTTTGCACTCCTGTCTATTATGACAGCGCAAAGTTGACGTTTTGCTACCCTTTTTCGCTCATAAGCCCGTCCTCGGGCGCCCCGGGGACGGCTAAGTAAGTCCTTGAAAATTCCTTTATATTTCCAGACTACATCACTTATCGTTGTTGTGCGAAGCGTCTTCGCGAAGCATGTCCTGGGGGCACTGACCGAGCACCT
>CAZJBA010000248.1:0-3281 GCA_964544065.1 uncultured Anaerolineales bacterium
CCGGAAGCTCAAGATTCAAAGGGGTGTTGGTAAGCTGCCGTTACCCCGGCAGACCGCTCTACGGACTTTCTGGCGGTTCGCAGCTCGGGGGGATAACAACTATATTGAACCAAATTTCGATCGTTTTCGCAAGTGTGACTTTGCACAAAAACAGGCCTCTTTTGCGAAGCTAAATAGCCCCAAAACAGCCTCTCCAGACCCCAATCACGGTATTTACGCTTTTGCTGCCCATCCAAAGGGGCGATTTGCGAACCGGGGGCTCTCAGGGGTATTGTGGGGGCGTTTGTCAATTCGAAGGTCATTTTTTTTCGCCTTTACACCACGTCGTTGCAGAAACGCCGGAACTCACAACTGACGCATTTTTTACGTTGGGGCGTTGGCGCGGGCATGGCCTCCGATCGCAGCATCTGGTGCATGGCGTCTAGGGCAAGATCAAATTGGTCTCTGAGGCGGGCCGTAAACCGCACCTCGTGAGATCGCCGTTCAGGGATGCTGTACAAAAAGCCACGCCTGGAGGGCGTTTGGCCGGTTTCTTCCAACATCAGGCCATAGGCGACCAGTTGAAGCTTGAAGTGTTGGCCCATTTTTTTGGAAAGCTTGTAATCGACCGGAATGACTTCGGTTTCAGGGTTTTGATCGAGCCAAATGGCCAAATCGACCTTTCCGCGCAAGCCTAATTTGGTTGAGACCAGGTTCAGGTCGAACTGGCGGCGGCCTTGCTCCAAACCATAGGCTCGCAGGCTGCGCCGGACTTCGCGGCGTTCTTCTTGCCGACCGGCTTCGACGCCGGCTTTCATTTTATAGGTGGTTGGGCGTATATCGGGCAAGCAGATGTGGTAGTAAAGCACGCGGGGACAGTAGACCCATTGCTTCAGGTCGGTGACCCGAAAGGGCGGCTCTTGCTCAATGGACATGGCTGTAGTTGGTGAGGTAGGATCAAGTATCGTCATCGTTGGTTTGGTCAATTACCTTTCTTTTGGCCCAATCGTTTCGACAAATGGGATACAGTTGCACATTTCCCGCTTGCTTGCCGAGGATTTTTTGGATCCGCAGCATCAGTTCCTCCTGGTGAGTCCTGACCAGTTTGCCGCTAAAAGCACTGTATTGAATCCGGTCCAGGCCGTAGTCCAGGCAGGCATCGGCAATCTTGGCGCGTTTGTTGTCGCTGGGGATGTCGTAGACAAGCAGGCAGTTCATGGGTAGAGAGCAGTGGGTAGTGGACAGTTGGCAGTTACCACGTCATGGTGAAGGGTTCGTACTCGCCGCGCTCACCCCTCAGGTACGAGGCCAGCCCGCGAGCTTGTTTTTGAATCACCGCTCTCAGGGGGTAGCGTTTGCCTTCATAGCGGGCAGGTTTCTCCAGCCGGTCGATCACTTTTTCGGCCAAGGTTCTGCGCGTCGGCTTGGTAAGCAAGCCGCGGTCATCCAGATCGAAGCTCATGTTTTTGTTGGCCATCCCTGCCACGGTGCGATCGACCACCGGTTGGCGAAATTCTTCGATGAAATCCAAAGTCAGGCTGGGTTTGCCGGGTCGATCCACGTGCAGGAATCCGGCATAAGGGTCTAATCCAGCCAAAACAAGGGCGCGTTCCACCTCGCCATAGAGAATGCCATAGCCATAATTCAAGGCCGAGTTGATCGGATCGCTGGCGCCGCGGCCGGTGCGTTTCTCGAAGCCATAGTCTGGGGGTAAAACCTGGCGGATGGCGCCCCAGTACAATCGGGCGGCCTGTCCTTCCAGCCCCATAATTTCGGCGCGCAGGTCGTCGATTGTGGCTTCCCCTGCGCACACCTCCGGATAGTTCCGCATGGCGTCTAGTTCGATAGCGCAGTCCATGATTTCAACCGCCCGTGAACGCAAGGTATCGTAGAGATCGGGGTCTGTTTCCTTGCGGTATTTGGCCATATACTTGAGCAACGTGCTCTGGTTGTGAAGTTTTCCGGCCCCGAAGGATAAGACGATCGAGATAGCCCGATTGTCATGGTAGGCCATCAATTGGGCCCGGCGGGTGGCGACGGTCCCTGTCAGACCGGCGCTGTACAGGCTGGCGTAGGGGGTGCCGATACCGCTGATGAAGTGAATGGGGATGCCGCGCTCGGTGCACTCCTGCACCGCCGCGGCGCTGATACTCACGGCGCGGTTTGCGACTGTGACGCTTTCCAAATGCAGCAACGGCGCCTGAACCAGCGTTTCTCCTTTTTTGGTCACTTTCAGGCGTTTACTATACTTGCCGATGTAAGCGCCGTATTCGTCGACGTTGAGATGTTTGATAATTGCCACGGGCTAAACCTCCTTGGGATGGATTTTGTAACTACCGTTTCCGCGTACAGTATGTTTACCAACCTGGGTGCCCTGACCCAGGATCAACCAGGGCAGCAGCGGGGCCCAATCGTCAGACCGGTACGTGGCCGAACCGACAAAGCCACTCAGGGGCATGCGGCGATGAGAACGCCTGGAACTGCCGAAAAAATCGATCCAGGTGACATCGGCCTCCACCAGGCGGACTTGATCGGCTTGTTGATACAAGGCTTGAATCTCTTCCTGGGGCCGCGGATTCCCGTTGGCATGCTGCTGTTCGAGATGGTCGATACGCTCGAGTAAACGCCGGAAGAAGACGCCAAAATCGGGGGTTTTGACCAGCGCGTCGTCGTAAATCAGGCGGGTGGGTGTCAAGAATTGGATTTCAAGGCGGGGATCCGCTTCCAAAGCGGGCAACCATTTTTGGAGCCTGGGTTGAACCTGATCCCAGGTGAGGGTTGCTTCCGGCATATGGACGATCTGCTGGCCCGGCAGCAGAAC
Organism: uncultured Anaerolineales bacterium; assembly: GCA_964544065.1. Classification (GTDB taxonomy): domain Bacteria; phylum Chloroflexota; class Anaerolineae; order Anaerolineales; family UBA11858; genus JAYELX01. The sequence goes on from CAZJBA010000248.1 coordinate 2,801, forward strand.
CGGCCTTTCTTCCGCTGTCAACGGGTTCAGAGCCCAAATGGAATCGAGCTCGAACTTGCCCCGGCCCGGCCCCAGGCCCGCGCGTCCCACTTCGGGCATAGCTAAAACAAAGTAGGGCAGGTATTGTAAACCCCGACCGTAGAGGGTCAGCGTGAAGGAGAAGGAATCACCCGGCTGAACCAAGTCGAGGGCCGGTAGTGGTGGTGTCAACGCATAAGCCCGGCGCACTTCCCCGGGATCGATCTCTGCGGCTAGCAGCCAACAGACCGGACAAACGGCCGCGTGTTCGGGGGTGGGTTTCTCCCGGCGGCGGGTTTCGGGGCAGGTGCTTTTTAGCATCACGTTGCCTAGAGCGCCGCGCAGGTAGTGACCGGCTTTGTGACGGTTGAGCTTGATGGCGGTTGTGGCGGTGAAATCGAAGCGTAGTTGGGTTAAGGTTAGTGTGGTCATGCGTTCTCCTGGGCCCCAGAGGGGTACTCTT
>CAZJBA010000249.1:0-3258 GCA_964544065.1 uncultured Anaerolineales bacterium
AGCCAGCGCACGCTGTTGGAGCGGCAACTCGGGCAGACGCGCTCCACTTCCGCGCTGAAGATGCCCTCCCACTGGTGGCCGCAGCGCAGGCAGACGAATCCGGCTTCCTGGCCTTCGTCCCTGGGGCGGGGGTTGCGCGGGCTGGGCACCCGGGCCTCTTGGATGGCTGCCTGGGTTTGCTCGATCTGCTCTGTGGTGACGCTCTGGCGCTTTTCCTCCGCCGCCTGCATGATCGTCTGCCAGCGAGCGCCTTCGGCTGCCGAGCACCACGCCAGCAGCAAGCGATCCGGGCGGATTCCCGCTTTTTCGAGCCCATCCCAAAGCCCGTCCATCCGCCGGGTCGTGTTGCGGTTGGCGTCGATATAATGGCAGTCGACATAATGGCAGCCCGAGACGAGCACTACCGGCGCGCCCTTGCGGAAAGCGTGCCAGATGAAGGCGGGGTTGACCCGCCCGGAACACATCGTCCGGATGATGTTGGCATGGGGAGGATAGGCCATCCGGCCCACCCCGGCGGTATCGGCCCCGGCATACGAGCACCAGTTGCAGGCAAAGGTGACGATCGTCTCCTCGGGATTCTTCTCCAGCATGGCGTCGATCTGGGCGTAGATGGCCTGATCGGAGAAATGGCGCATCTCGATGGCGTCGAACTTGCATTCCGCCGCGCAGGTGCCGCATCCGGTACAGGCCGCGCTGGTGACCACGGCGATCTGTTTCTTTTCCCACGTGATCGCGCCATAGGGACACACATCTGCACACAGCCCGCAGCGTTTGCAGGCATCTTCGTCCACGACAGCAGTGATCGCTTCGACGGAGAATTTGCTCTTGTTCAACAGGATCGACGCCCGTGACGCCGCCGCGCTAGCCTGGGTGACGCTCTCGCGCACGTCCTTGGGACTCTCCGCTGCCCCGGCGATGTAGACACCCTTGGTGGGCGTGTCCACCGGACCTAGTTTGGGGTGCGATTCTTTCAAGAATCCGTTGGGGGCTTTGGAGAGGCTGACCATCTGCCGGATCGTCTCCGTCTCGGTAGCGGGCAGGGCGCTGACCGCGAGCACGAGCATGTCGAATTCGTGCTCTTCCAGCCGGTTGCTGGTTGTGTTCTCCACGGTGACGTGCAGGTTGCCATTTTCGTCCTCGACCACGTCCCCGGGCAGGCCGCGCACATAGCGGACTCCGTTGCCCTTGCTGCGCATCAACAACTCCTCGAAGCCCTTGCCAAAGGCGCGTAAATCCATGTAGAAGACCGTGCTCTCGATCTCAGGATACGTATCCTTGAGATATTGTGTCGTTTTGATCGTGTTCATGCAGCAGATGTTGGAGCAATAGGGGTTGCCCCGCTCCGGGTCCTGCGTGCGCGAGCCGACACATTGGATGAAGCCGATCCGTTGGGGCTTTTTCAAGTCGCCGGGACGCCCCAGGTGGCCCTCCAGCGCTCCCCCCGTGCAGATCAGCCGCTCGAACTCCAGGCTGGTGACCACGTTGGGGAAGCGGCGGTAGCCGTACTCATCCCAGGGAGTGGGGTCATAGACATCCATGCCCGTGGCGACGATGATCGCGCCAACGTCCACGTCAATGATATCATCCTGCATGGCGAAGTCGATGCAATCTTTCTCGCAAGCCTCGATGCACTTGCCGCAAGCGATCGGGTTTTGGCCCAGGCATTCGTTGGCGTGGACGATATACGCCGCCGGAACAGCCTGGGGGAAGGGGATGTGCACCGCTTTGCGGCTGCTCAATCCGATTTGGTATTCATCCGGAACGACAACGGGGCACACCTCGGCGCAGTCGCCGCAGGAGGTGCATTCGTCTTCGTCTACATAACGGGCTTTTTTGCGAATGCGCGCTTTGAAATTACCCACATAGCCGGCAATATCCTCAACCTGGGCGTAGGTGAGAAGTTCGATGTTGGGATGTCGACCGACATCCATCATTTTGGGCCCAAGAATTCAAATACTACATTCGATATCCGGATAGACCTTGTCCAGTTGAGCCATGATCCCCCCAATGGAGGGCTCTTTCTCGACCAGATAAACTTGGTGGCCGGAATCGGCCAGATCGAGGGCTGCCTGAATCCCGGCGACGCCGCCGCCAATGACCAGGGCTGCATCCGTGACCGAAATCTTCTCCTCATCCTGGGGGTAGAGCCATCGCGCTCGCGCCACCGAGGCTTTGACGATATTCTGGGCCTTTTCTGTGGCGGCCTGGCGGTCGTTGGGGGTCACCCAGGCGCAGTGCTCGCGGATGTTGGCCATCTCCAGCAGGTAAGGGTTCAGCCCCGCCCCCTGGATGCACTTGCGAAAGATCGGCTCGTAGGAGGCCGGTGAGCAGGAAGCCACCACGACGCGGTTGAGATTGTGCTCCTTGATGGCATTTTGAATCGCCTGCTGGCCGGGATCGGAGCAGGTGTACTTGTTGCCAATCGCGGTGACGACATTGGGCAAGCCCGCGGCGTAGGAGCGCAGGGACTCCGTATCAACGGGCCCGGCAATGTTCGAGCCGCAATCGCATACGAAAACGCCGATACGCAAATTATCTTCAGGCAAGGTGTACCTCCTTCTTTCGAGTAGTCGAGATTTCCAAATCTCGGTTTGATCTAAATCACGAAGCGTTATCCAGCGAAGTGGTTAAACGGTACTTCGCTGCGCGCCTAATTACGAGCCGCCTGTGCTATAATTAATTTGGATCAGTGGCCTCATTTTCCTGTAAAACGCTGAGGTGAATCTCATGAGTAGTGCCGTTATACGCGAGAAATTACACCAACAAATCGATGATTTGCCAGACGATATTGTCAAACAAATTGCTGACTTCGCGTTTGTTGTGAGTCGATTCTGCCGTCAAGGCGATCATGTTGAATGTATCCAAGATGGTGCTGGTAAAAAATCTGGCGAACGCAGCGCTTTTGGCTTATGGTCGGACTATCCAGAAGCAAGTCAACCGGCTGTCTTTGCGTTAAAGCTGCGCAGACAATTGGAAACAGGGCAAGATGTCACAGCCAACCCGTCTGATTGATACCGCTGTTTTTAGTTTGACAATGTCACATTAAACGTTTGTTCTAACAAAGTGAAGGTAGTTCGCCGGTTCGCTCGCTCTGCGTGCTTCGCATGCGTCCCCGCAGGGGGAAGTAGGCGTTGTTTGCCGTATCGAAACCAAGAACGGGGCTGATCAGAGCCGCTCCGCCTAGATTTCGATACGCTGCGCTACTCAATCGGCGGCTCTGCTGTGGTCTATACGAAAATATGACATTGTCAAGTTAGT
>CAZJBA010000250.1:0-3250 GCA_964544065.1 uncultured Anaerolineales bacterium
GTTTTGGTATCTTCTCAATATTTTGGGGAAAACGAACGCCGTTCTTTCATCAGGATTTGCTATCCGCTCGTTATGCCCGCAGGAACGGCGTTCGTCCTCGCTTTTTTGAGAAGACACCCGTTTTGCAACAAAAAAAGCCCCGGGCAAGCCCGAGGCATCGCTATTAAAGTGACAGATGCCAAAGTGAGGGGGGCACCCTGGCATCCATCGCTTATTATGATACTAAAAAAACACTTGTGCTGTGCAACATCTTCGTTACAAGTGCGTTGGTTCTATCAATTTGAAAATATGCCCCGGGCGGGATTCGAACTCGCAACCTAGGCTTTAGGAGAGCCTTGCTCTTTCCTATTGAGCTACCGGGGCGTGTGCGCAAATTATAGCATTCTGCCAAGAGGGGGACAAGCGAAATGTTATCGTTACAGATACGGCTGGGCCAAAAAAAATGCAGCCAATGTTTTCGCATCCTGAATTTGCCCCGCTGAAGCCATTTCCAGAACGGTCCCAAGATGGATTTTCTTAATCGCCAAGACCTCATCAACATCGCAGGGCAGAGGGGAAGCAGATAAATCGGTGGCTAGATACACGTGCATATACTCTGTTGAATACCCTGGGCTCATAAAAAAACCTCCCAGGCTTTGTAAATGCCCCGCCGCGAGGCCGATTTCCTCCTGGATTTCGCGGTGAGCACATGCGCTCGGCGTTTCGTCGGGTTCCAGCGTTCCGGCAGGTAACTCTAGAATGGGTTTTCCCGCCGCGTGGCGATATTGCTGCACAATCCAAACGTTATCATTCGTATCGATAGGCAAAATGGTCACTGCTCCTGCATGTTCAACGATATCCCGGCTTGTTTTGTGGCCGTTGGAAAGCCGGATGGTGTCTTTGTGTACTGAGAAAGCTCTCCCTTGATATTTGCTTTCTGAACGGATTGTTTCAACCATAAAAACTCCTCGGAGTACACAAAAAAAGAGAGCAGCTATGCCGAAATCAACTGCTCCCTTCTTTGGAATCAAAATCTCGACGGGGCTGAAATGCCATCACCAAAGAGGCATCTCTTTAATTTATCAGGGGATCTGGATAGCTTGACCGACGTTGAGCGTGTAAGCGCCTTTGAGATCATTCGCATCGGCGATGGCCTCAGGAAACACATCTCCAAAGCGACAAGCGATTGAGTAAATGGTGTCGCCGCCCCGGACGGTGTAGCTAGTCGGGTGTTGGCGAAGAGACCGGGCGCCTTCATTGAAAGCGGCGGCATTTTTTGGAATGGTCAAAGTGGTCCCGGGATAGACAACCGAAGAGCGGTTGAGATTGTTAGCACTGAGAAGAGCACTGGGCGCAATATCAAAGCGCCGGGCAATACAATAGGGGAATTCCCCTGCTTTCAAAGTGTATTGATCAGGAATCGGATACTCTTCCTTGGCGGCGGGTTCTGATTCTTCTTCCTCTTCTTCTGGTTCTGGCTCTTCTTCTTCAGCTTCTTCCGTTTCCGGCTCAGGCGTGGCGGTCGGTTTGGGCGCTTCGGTGGCTTCTTCTTCGCCGCTGATGGTCGTTTCCCCCTCACTTTCTGCTTTCGCCATGGCTGTTTGGGTAGCGCTTTGGATCAACACATTCGCAACCTCTGTAGGGTCGGCAGTAGGCTCTTCACCACTGCCAGGCATCGGGGTGGCAGCACTTCTCTCGCAGGCAGCCAATCCAGCGGCAAGCAATATGATGATCATGACAAGGAAAATTCGGTTTTTTTTCATGCTGCCGGCTCCTTTACAATAAACTGGCGATAGAAGGGTTTGATTTGCATTTTCTCATTTGCCACGCCAATGTCTATATTGTTATAATCAAGTCATTATGTATGATAAAAATACTAGCATACTCATTGTTGAACGTCAAGAAAGGATGAAAGCGGGATTGATCTTTCAACAAAGAACCCCTCACCTTTGAGGCTGAACATGACCACAATTCGACATCTTTGACGCGAATAAGAATGAAACGGGTCAGAAAGCCAGCGATGAAGGGAACGCCCAGCCGTTCATATATTCGGGATAGCCGCGCAGGAAAACGCTGGCCAAAACGAACATCAAAATGGGACCGATAGCGATGGGGATGTTGGTCGTGCCCACAGAGACGGTCTAGTTGAAACTGGCGACAGCCAGGGGAAAGAGAAAACCGATCCCAACACCAACGGCCATAGCTAAGAATATCCACAAGGTCAGGAACCGGTCGAGCAGAGAAAGTCTCTTGGTTTATTCAGTGATCATAGATCAATCCTCTATTTCTTCCAGCCACTTTTGAATCTTTTGATCAACCTGATCACGAATCTGGCGAAATTTTTCTAATTTCTCTTCTTCGCTGCCCTCAAAGGCAGCGGGGTCTTCGAATTCCCAGTGGATGTGCTTGCCCTGGGTCAGGAAAACGCGCGGGCAGTTCTCTTCCGCATGGCCGCAAACGGTAATCACGTAAGGGAAGTGCATTTCACCCAGATATTTATTGACGCTCTTGGAGCTTTGACCCTCCAAGCTGATGCCAACTTCGTCCATCACGCGGATGGTGAAAGGATTGATTCCTCGCGGATCCAGCCCGGCGCTGTGGCCCTCAAATCGGTCATCAGCATATTTTCGCAAGAAAGCTTCGGCCATTTGGCTGCGAGCGGAATTTCCGGTGCAGAGAAAGATCACTTTTGTCTTACGGCTCATACCTACCTCCAGGGTTGATGATTGTTAACGCTAGAGAAAATTGTACTGTTTCCATCGTTTCGGTGATTAAGAAACGGTTAAAATTTGGTTAAGGTTGTTCCGATCTGGTCCATTCGCTAAGGAGCCGTGATTAAATAACTTGCGCATTTGCACTCCAACCCCGCACGGGGATGAATCCCCGTTCTACCTAACAACACCCGATAAATCGGGTTTTGCAGCCGGATTCATCCGGCGTTGTTATGTAGCAGGGTGATTTATCGCCCTGCGGGTGGCGCAAGGAATGGGAAAATTATTTAATCCCCATTCCTAAAGATCAGAGAGCAGGCATCTGAGAGAGCACATTTCAGCTATAATTCAGCCTGATAGCAAACCAATCCGAGAATGAGAACAAGATGAACGAACAACAAGATCAACAACCCGCCAAACTGAGAATTCTGTTCACCCTCATCGCCCTGGAAGGTATGGTTAGCTTGACCGGTTTGATCAGCATCGCCAAAGACCCGACCAACATCTGGGCAGGCTTGGCAACGCAGTGGTTCGTCGCTTTGAATGTTTTGATTCTTTTT
>CAZJBA010000251.1:0-3214 GCA_964544065.1 uncultured Anaerolineales bacterium
CCAGGGATGCTGTGCACGCCCTATGGGCGACACAGTGCGCATCTCCCCGACTCTGCGTTGAATCTTGTACGTTTTTCCTACTTCACCTTCATCGGAATCCCCGCTACCAACAGAAATACCTCATCAGCACGTCTTGCCAGAATTTGATTGGCGCGTCCTAGAATGTCGCGATAAGCGCGGCCCAATTCGTAGGCTGGGACCAGCCCCATCCCCACCTCGTTGGAGACCACCAGCATGGTCACGTTTTCTGCGTGGGCGTAGGCGGCCAGCGCTTCGACATCGGCGACCACCTCGGCTTCGATGGTTTTGTCGAAGGGGTCGGCGCTGGGCTTGTCGAAAGGATCCTCCTCGGGCCCGGCGGCCGCGACCAGATAGTTGGCCACCAGGAAGGTGATGCAGTCCACCAAAATCACGGATTCCCCCTTCCGTCCCTGGCGAAGAGCCTCGGCCACGTTGCGGGACGCTTCGATTAGCCCCCAATCGTCGGGGCGGCTGGCGTGGTGCTGCTCGATGCGTAAGTCCATCTCTTCGTCTTTGGCCTCTGCCGTGGCCACGTAAAGCACGCCTCCCCCGTCCTCCTTGGCCAAGTTTTCCGCGTAGGTCGATTTGCCGCTGCGGGCGCCGCCCAGAAGCAGGATCAGTTTTCCCATACCATCTTATCCTTTACACTATTTCCTGACACCTGATGCCCTGATCTTTTGAACAATTTACATCAACTCCATGATCAAATCTATGTCCAATTCCGATTCCACCGTGTCGGCCAGATAGGTCAGGGAAGCCGCAAAGGGATTCTCATGGATGGATTCGGAGCCTCGATCCCAGCCCAGGCTGGTCAGCCAGGCCCGGCGGAGAGTCTCGTTCCCGAATAGCCCGTGGATGTAGCAGCCCCAAATCCGGCCATCGGGGCTCATCGCCCCGTCGCCTACTTGAACGGCCTCCTCGTTGCGGCTGGTGATCTGGAGCCAATTGTCATCCCCCTCGGTGCGCCCCATATGAATTTCATACCCTTGGACGGTTTGTCCCCTGATTGCGTATAGCCAATTATGAGACCTGCTAGGTGGGGTAATCGTCGCTCTGGCCTGGTAGGTTGCCTTGTCCCCGGCGAAGGTTGTCCGGATCGGCAGCAGGTCCAATCCCTGAGTCTCTTTTTGGCGTGATTCGATCTGCTCAGGATCGGCGATGCTCTCGCCCAGCATCTGGTAGCCGCCGCAGACCCCCACGACCGTGCCGCCGTCGCGGGCATGTTGGTCGATCGCTTTTGCCAGGCCCGAGGCCCGCAGCCAGCCCAGGTCGCCGACTGTGCTTTTGGTGCCGGGAATGATGATCGCGTCGGGGTTTCCCAGGCGGGAGGGGGCGTTGACATAGCGGACGCGCACGCCCGGCTCGGCCAACAGCGGGTCGAAGTCATCGAAGTTGGAGATGCGGGGCAGGTGAATCACGGCGATGTCGACGTCGGCGGTCTTGTCGGGGTGGACGGGTTCGAGATTTTCGAGCGCGACGGCGTCCTCCTCGGGGATGAAGAGATCGTTCAGGTACGGGACCACGCCCAAAACCGGCACGCTGCTCCGCTCTTCCAGGATACGGATTCCCTCTTCGAAAAGGGTTGCATCCCCCCGGAATTTATTGACGATGAATCCGGCCAGAAGGTCTTGTTCCTCCTCGGTGAGCAGCCAATAGGTGCCCAGCAGTTGGGCGAAAATGCCGCCCCGGTCGATATCCCCAACCAGTAAGACGGGCGCCTGGGCGTATTGAGCCACGGACATGTTGACGATGTCGTCCGCTTTCAGATTCAGCTCGGCGGCGCTGCCTGCACCTTCAATGAAGACCATCTCATACTCGGATCGCAGGCGATCCAGGGATTGAGTCACGTATTGCCACAGTTGTTCCTTTTTGGGGTAATAATCACGCGCACTCAGAGTTTGCCAGGGCTGGCCCATCACCACGATTTGGGAGCGGGAATCGGCCTCCGGCTTGATCAGGATCGGGTTCATGTCGGCGCAGGGTTCCAGCCCGGCCGCGGCGGCTTGCACCGCCTGGGCGCGGCCGATCTCGGCGCCATCGGGGCAGACCGCCGCGTTGTTGGACATATTTTGGGCTTTGAAGGGGGCCACCTCCGCGCCGCGACGGGCGAAAATGTGGCACAGCGCGGTAACAAGCAGGCTTTTGCCCGCCGAGGAGCTTGTCCCTTGAATCATTAACGTTTTTGCAGTCATAATCTTTTTGTTTGCAGGTTGCATGTTGCAAATTGGAGATTGAACAGAACATTTAACTTGCAACGTTTAACGTTCAACTGATATGATAGGTATCGTTGAGTAAATTGAGAATAGGCCCTTCTTTATAAACCGAAATCACGGAAAGAGAGCAGGGCTTGAGATGGAATCGCCAGAAATGAGCAGGCGGAAGGTCGAGCAAGTAGGCGATCAAGGTTTGCAGCGAACCTCCGTGGGCAACCAGGAGGATGCTTTCGTCGGCGTTGTGTTTTTGGCGTATGTCGTCATAAGCGGAGATGACTCGCTGGGCCAATTGATCCAGGGTCTCGCCTTCCGGTGGGGCGAAATTGGCCATGTCTTCCCGCCAGGCTTGAACCGCTTCTGGGTCGCTTGCTTGGATTTCGGCGTAGGTGCTGCCTTCCCATTTCCCAAAGCTGGCTTCTCGTAAGCCGGACTCGGCGATCAGCGGGCAGGTGTGGTGTTCGGCGATGGTTTGGGCCGTCTCCCAGGCTCGGCTAAGGTCGCTGGTGTAAATGGCGTCGATGGTTTCATCGGCGAGGCGTTGAGCCAAATCCTCGGCTTGACAGCGGCCGTTTTCGTTGAGGGGGATGTCAGCTTGGCCTTGGAAGCGCTGCTTGGCGTTCCAATCGGTTTCCCCGTGGCGTGCTAAATAGAGTTGAGTCATAGTGTTTGAATGATCCACGAAGGGCCGCGAAGAAACACGAATTTTCCTTAAGCTTCTTTTGCATTCTTGGCGATCTTCGTGAACCTGCGTTTAAGTTTTTCCTTTTTGATGATGATTGCTGTCTGATTGTATAGAAATGTATGTACAACTGAAAGAATTAATCCTTCGTGCTCTTGGTGATCTTGGTGGATTCAATCACATCGAGCAATTTGCTGTTTTCCTCCGGTCGACGAGCGGCGATGCGCACGTAGCCGGGCAGCCCGAAGGAGGCGCAATCGCGCACCTGAATGCCTTTTTCCATCAGCGTACTTCGGAATTG
>CAZJBA010000252.1:0-3164 GCA_964544065.1 uncultured Anaerolineales bacterium
ACCCCCTCCACCTTCGACTTCCTCTGGCTGGACGCCGCGGCGCGGCGCTTTGAAGTTCACTACGACGAAAAGGGCCGCCGCCCCGCCCGCCCGACGCGCCCCTTCTATCTCGAAGATTTGCAGTCTCTCGAGACGCTCTGGGACAAAAACATCCGCCAGCTCTCCCAAACCCAATTCAAGCAAATTCTGCAAACCATCGAGTCCACCCGCGAGCGCTGGTTTGGGGCGCATGGGCTGGAAGAATCCGCCAAAGATGAAACCTTCCGCCATTTCGTGGAAGATACGCTGGCGAACGCCCAATGGGATTGGAAAGCCATCTCCAAAGAAAAAGAACAAAAAGACCAACTTATCGAAGCCGCGACGCGCGGCGAACTAAGCGACTGGGCAGAACTGCACCTTGAAATCATGAAAGAAAAATTGGAAGGAGAAACCTCATGACGACCGACCCCTACATCCTGCAACGCTACCTGTTGATGACCCTCGACCCCGTCCACCCCGGCGCGGGCGGCTACCGCCTCGGGCGGGTGGACAACAGCATCGCCCGCGAGCCCGGCACCCGCCTGCCCAAAATCCCCGGCAGCAGTTTGCACGGCGCGGCGCGTTCGTATGCCGCTTATCTCTACGAGACGCCCGATTGCGCCGGGCAGGGTGGCCATTGCGGGAAGCGCGACTGCCCCATTTGCTACACCTTCGGCCACATCGCCGGCGATACGATGTACTCCGGCGTGGTCAACGTTTTCGACGCCCACATCTTGCTCTTCCCCGTCCATTCGGTCGCTGGCCCCGTATGGGTCAGCACCCAGGCGCGGCTGCAAGAAGCCGGGTTCCCAGATGTGAAGGACGCGCCGGAGAAAGACGAGCAGATTTGCCTGACGTGGGATCGGGATCACGCCGAACGCCTCAACCTGGGCTGGCTGATGCTCGATGCCGCCGGTCAGGTCCAGATCGATGCCCCCACAGAATGGCAGGGCAAAGAGTGGGATTCCGTCAAAGGTCGCATCGTTTTGGTAACGGATTCCCTCTTCGGCCACATCGTCAACAGCAACCTGGAAGTGCGCACCTCGGTCGCCATCAACCCCGAAACCGGCGCGGCGGAAGATGGCGCCCTCTACACCTACGAAGCCATCCCGCGCGCCGCCTTCCTGACCGCCGAAGTGGTGCTGGATGATTACGTTTTGGATGAAAAACGAGTGCGCCCTTTCCCCACAGAAAAAACGGGCAAGAACAACTCCCTGCCCGGCGGCAAATGGGAAGGTCCGCTGGATGTGGTCAAAGCCGGTCTGGAGATGATCGAACACCTCAGCGTGGGCGGGATGGGCACGCGCGGCTTCGGGCGCATGGAAATCGTCGGCGATCCGCTCACCCCACCCCTGTTTCAGGAGGCGCAGCCATGAAGATTTCCCTGGAAAAAAACCTCGACTATCTGGCGGCAAAGCACGCGCAGGAACTTGTCAAGAACACACCCGCGGACGCCAAGGAGATCGAAAAAATCATCACCACAACCCTGGGCGTGCTGCAAGAAAACGGCGTGTATGCCTGTTTTCTGTATTTGCTTGCCAACCAGAAGGAAAAAGGGCCTCAGGTCATCGCAAAGATGCTCGCCCTGCTTCAGGCTTTGCAGTTCCCCGCTCCGCCGAAGGCTAACGCCAGCAACCAGGCGGTTCTGCAATACGTTACCGAACATATCACCGCCGACCTGCAAGACCTGCTGCTGGCAAAAGAAGCCCTGGAACAAATGCTGATCTACGTCCGCTACGGCGCCAAAGCGCGGCAAAAGGAGTGACCCATGACCTGGCACGTTTACCGCGTTGTCTTACGTCTGCACACACCCATGCACATCGGATGGGGCACGGTCAGTTACCTGCAGCGCGCCCGCCCCTACGTCATCGGGCGCGTCCTGCGCGGCGCGCTGGTCAGCCGCACGGCGCGCAACGACCCGGACTTGCTCAGCGAAGACCCGCGCGACCCCTATCGCCGTGTGAGCAAAACCTACGCCCAATACCTGACTTACACCTACTTCTACCCGGCGCTGAAACCCGAAGGGGAAGATTGGAAAGTTTGCTTTCCCTGGGAGAAGGAAGCTGATTTCCGCCGCAGCTTTCTCAGTAGTTACGCTGGTACAGCCCTGGAATACCCCCAACAAACCGCCGCCGAGGGCTTACTGCGCGAAATCGAATTCATCTCCCCTCATACGCTGGACACGGGCGATCCGGTCTACCTGATGGGCTACATCTTTGCAAAGGATGAGTGCCTCAAGAAATACGATTGGCGCGGCGCATTCAATCGCCTGCAATTGGGCGGCGAGCGCGGCTACGGCTGGGGCGAGGCGCGCGCGAAAGATATTGAGCAGGTGGAACCGGATTCGCACAATAAAATTCGGCTCTTCGGTCAAAAGGTCGGCTTCGACGGCAGTGGCAACGGCAGCGGTAGCGGCAGCCGCCCCACACTGACCCTCTCCCCTGAAAGCCGGGTGTGGGCGCACGTCATCCCCTCCGACGCCGGGGCAGTCTCCGGCCCGGTCGAACCGGTGGTCGGGCGTGAGTGGCGCGCCGAGGGAAATGAAAAGGGTAAACGAAAGCACATCGGCCAGCATATCGCCTTTAATGGCATCCACTTCGCGCCCGGCAGTGTTGTCCTCCCAAAAACGGTTTTCAGCGTTGAGAAAGCCGGGTACTGGCAAACAGAAAAGATTTATGCGCAATCAGGCGAACAACCATGATGGTACTCGTGACCTACGACGTCAACACCGAAACCGCGGCGGGACGAAAGCGGCTCCGCAAGGTCGCCAAACAATGCGAAAACTACGGCCAGCGGGTGCAAAACTCGGTCTTCGAATGCTTGATCGATCCGGCCCAATTGCGCCAGTTGAAACATCTTCTGATCGAGATCATCGATGAAGAGAAAGACAGCCTGCGCTTTTACTACCTGGGGAATAAGTGGCGAAATCGAGTTGAGCACATTGGCGCCAAAGAGAGCATCGACCTGGAGGGCACCCTGATCACCTGAGGTGCGAACCGGAAGTGAACAGAGATTCGTGGAGGGGTTCGCACGCAATTTGGACCTTAAAAACAGAATTGGAGATGAACAATAAGACAGTAGTGAGAAAATTTATCATGGAACACCCAACATGTGGGGTCTGCAAGACTTTGACCCCCATATGTTGC
>CAZJBA010000253.1:0-3158 GCA_964544065.1 uncultured Anaerolineales bacterium
TCTACCGCATCCTTGCCAAGAACCCAACCCGCAATCTTCCCCCCAAAATAAAACACCAACTCGTCGAAAAACCGATCATTTGTGCTATAATTTCAACGTATCGTATCTTCCCGAAAAAAAACGGGCACATTGTAGCCAAGATTTTCGCGCAGCCACACGGTGTTGCCCCGCCGGAGGCGCGCAGAGCACACTCATTTGGTGTGTGCCCGAAGGGGTACCAAACCTCGCTTTCACGGGGTCGCTCGCTTCGCCGTGCGCACCTTCGGTGTTGCGTGCATCCGCATGTGCGCCCTTGGCGTGGAAACCCCGGCTACATAAACGTTTCCCGTAAGCGTTCAGGCATGTCACTCTCGCCGCGCTTCCCCTGGCGGGACGCAGAGCGTGCGTGCCCTGGGGGCAAGGCGTGCCGCTGGCAAGGGAGCGTTGCCCGGCGGAGTGGCATTTTAGCTGATTTTGACGGCGCTCCGCTACCTACGTGCCTACCTACAAACGATAAACCTGCTATGGCCCGAAAGAAAAGTCGCACCCCCAAAAAATCATCTCAAAGCGGTCTCTCCCTGGATCGCAAACTCGATATCCTCGGCGTCCTGATGGCTCTGGCAGGCTTGCTGACCCTGTTCGGCCTGCTATCCGCCAACAATAGTGCGGTGATGAAAAAATGGATTTCGGGCTTGACGATCCTTTTTGGCTGGAGCGGCTTTCTTCTCCCGGCGGGTTTGATCGTAATTGGAGTTTGGCTGATTCTGCGCAATTTCGAGAACTTCCCGCGCCTCTCGGTGGAACGATCCGTCGGCATCGTCCTGTTGTTCTCTTGTCTGATCACGGTTCTCCACGCGCTGACTTTCCCCGGCGACAAAACCGCTATTTTCGAGATGGCCCGGCAAAGCAAAGGGGGCGGATACATCGGCGGCGTGTTTTTCTACCTGCTCCAAACCGGCTTTGGGGTCGGCGGCACCTTCATTTTTCTGCTGGCCTGGTTCGTGCTTGGATTGGCTGTGACCCTGGATGTACCGGTTCTGGGGCTGTTCCGCTGGATGAACCCCGTGGGGGAAGCGATTCGGCAAGGGTGGCAATTATTCCTGGAGGGGTTGAGGACCATGGCCCAAAAGCTCTCCGCGCCACCAAGAGCACGAGGCCCACAGCCTACCTCGGTGCAGGCTACCGTCCATGAAACCGGCCCCCGTCTCGGGGCCTCCAGCCAGCCCACCCCGGTCTCATCAAAGGTAGCCCCCACCCCCTACGAATGGGAGCTCCCCTCCATCGACGCGATCCTGGATGTGGGCTCAGAAATCCAAGTCAACGACGAATTCGATCGCCAGCGGGCCAAAATCATCGAAGAAACTCTGAAATCGTTCAGCGCACCCAGCCGAGTCGTCGAAATCAACCGCGGCCCGACCATCACCCAATTTGGCGTCGAGCCCGGTTTCATCGAATCACGCGGCAAACAAAAACGAGTCCGGGTCAACAAAATCACCCGCCTGGCCGACGACCTGGCTCTGGCCCTATCGGCCACACGAGTGCGCGTCCAGGCGCCGGTGCCGGGCAAAGGTTTTGTCGGCATCGAAGTCCCCAACGAAGAGGTCGCCCTGGTCTCCTTGCGTGACGGAATCACCAGTAAAGCCTTCCAACGGCTGGCGGGCAACCCCTTGCGTTTCGCCCTGGGGCAAGATGTCTCCGGCAACGCCGTGGCGGCCAATCTCGCCGCTATGCCCCACCTGCTCATCGCCGGGACGACCGGGTCGGGCAAATCGGTGTGCGTCAACGCGATCATCTCGTGCCTGTTGATGCACAACACCCCGGACGATTTGCGCCTGATCATGGTCGATCCCAAACGGGTCGAGTTGACCAACTACGACGGCATCCCCCATCTCTTGGCGCCGGTGGTGGTCGAATTGGAACGCGTCGTCGGCGCGCTGCAATGGGTCACCAAAGAGATGGATCAGCGCTACGAGAAGTTCGCCGACCAGGGCGCCCGCAACCTGACCGATTACAACGCCAAAGCCAAAAAGCAAGGCGAGCGCGAATTGCCCTATTTGGTCGTCGTCATTGACGAGTTGGCTGACCTGATGATGCTAGCTCCCACCGAGACCGAACGCGCCATCACCCGCATGGCTCAGCTGGCT
Organism: uncultured Anaerolineales bacterium; assembly: GCA_964544065.1. Taxonomy (GTDB): domain Bacteria; phylum Chloroflexota; class Anaerolineae; order Anaerolineales; family UBA11858; genus JAYELX01. The sequence goes on from CAZJBA010000253.1 coordinate 2,124, forward strand.
CGGGCGACGGGCATTCACATGGTCATCTCGACACAGCGCCCGTCCGTGGATGTGGTCACCGGCATCATCAAGGCCAATTTCCCTGCCCGGATCGCCTTTGCGACCGCCTCGGGCACTGACAGCCGCGTGATCTTGGATCAGCCCGGCGCCGAACGGCTGCTCGGCCGCGGCGATATGCTCTTCCAAGCCCCGGATGCGCCCGCGCCCGTGCGCTTGCAAGGCATGTTCGTCTCCGATATGGAACTACGCAGATTGGTGCAATACTGGTACACCCAGCGCGGCTACGCTGCCCCAACCTCGGTTGCCACCGCCGCGGGCGGCCACCCCGACGGGATTCCCAAGAACATCCCTCTGAAGCAATTGGAGTTCTGGGAGCGAGAAGATTTGGAGCCAGAGGAAGACCGCGACCCGCTCTACGATGAAGCCGTCGACTTGATCCGCCGCAAAGGACGGGCCTCCATCTCGATGTTGCAGCGGCGCCTGCGGATCGGCTACACCCGCGCTGCTCGCTTGATCGATAAGATGGAAGAAGACGAGATCATCGGCGGAGCCGTCGATGGCCCCAATCACCGCGAGGTGCTGGACTACGGCAAAGCTGCCCCACCCGTTGATGAAGATTGATACCAAAAATCAAGCTATTGGAGTGGTTGTATGACGGAAAGGATGCCTCAGTATCAAACCAGCTTTCGTTTGAAAGACTTAACGGAAGGTATCGACTCATTCCGCCAGGACGCTTGTCGCAATTTGGATCCTGCCAAGCGTTCTCAAATGGGGCAATACTTCACGCCCCCTTCAATTGCCCATTTCATGGCATCTCTCTTTAAAACCCCAACAGATGACATCCGCCTCTTAGATGCAGGTGCAGGGGTAGGGACTTTAACAGCGGCTTTTGTGGAAAAAGTCTGCAACCAAGAAAATCGGCCAAATAAATTATCAGTCAAAACTTATGAACTTGATTCGTTATTAGCTGAATATCTCCATTCCACTTTGAGTGAATGCAAAGAAATTTGCACGAAAGAGAATATTCAATTCGAT
>CAZJBA010000254.1:0-1367 GCA_964544065.1 uncultured Anaerolineales bacterium
CTAGCCTTTCTCAACGAGGAATAAATATCCGTAAAATAGATCATTCCAAAAATCGGAGGCAAACATCCTCTGATTTTTTTGTTTAACAACACCTGCCGGGTCGCTCTGACATCTTCCTAGGATGCACTACCATCTACAAAAGTGCTGGGTCGCCCCTGCAACATCGCCAACATCTCATCTAACGTCCAATCACGGTAGGCGGTTTCGTGAAATTCAAACCACTTGACTCTGAAAGCTTGGCCATTGTCACTGATTGCCATGATCGCAACCGACGGTTTCTCGAGCAATAAATCATCTGCCACAGGGGGAATTCGCTCATCGGGGGACAAGGACATAATCACCCAATCAGCTTCGTGATCAGAAGCGATTTCAACAGCCGTTGAAAGTTGGTCTGTCACCCCAACAATCTCCAGGTCTGGCTTCTTTTCAATGACTCGCCTGAGCATCCCCTGCAAGAGACGCGTGTCTGTCGCCAATACAATCCTAAAAATCTTCATTTCATTCCTCGTGTTAGCTGATCAACGAATTAATAAAAGAATAACATAGCCAACACAAAGTTGCATGTATCCTGCCAGATAGGAAAGGTATATATCTGGTTATATCTTTGTGGCCGGAAAAGAAATGGGGGCGTTTCATTTCGGTTGAAAGCGCTGATTGAGTAGCCGGATGCGCTGGTTTCGATACGCAAAATGCAGCTACTCAACCGGCGCATCCGGCATATCGAAATCAAGCGGGTTAGTCTCTCCAACTCATTTGAAGCGCACCCAAAAGAAATATATCCAAACATATATCTATCACAGGCATCCTGATCTATAGATTTTGACCTGCGCCTTTCCTATGATTAAACTCAGAAGTAGGAACGAGACATACAAAAAGAGCAAAAGGAGCGATACAATGGCAAACACATACACCTATACGGCCAGAAGCGCCCAAGATCCCGAGCGTGTGCTTACCTTTTCCTTTTCTTCCCGTTGATCAGAGCCAGGCACCGAGGGAGTCACGGGCGTCTTGTCGCTTGGTTAGGCCTTCATCCAACTGCGCAAACGGAAACCGAGCATCGTTACCAAGATTCCGAACAAGATGGCAAAGATGCCGATCACCCAGATGATGCCGCGCACACCCGCTCCGGGACGAAGGAAGATAATCACACCGAGGGCTATCGAGATCAGACCGCTCAGCCCCAACATCCACTCACCGGACAACTCCTTTCGCAGGGCGATGGCAGCGGCAATCTCAAAAATCCCCGTGATCAGCGCCCAGGCCGCGATCAAATAGATCAGCACCAGCGTGGTGATGCCCGGCCAAACAAAGGTGAGGATACCGATGATGATGCCCGTGATCCCTTCGAGGAGCAAAACCCACCAGTT
>CAZJBA010000254.1:1467-3141 GCA_964544065.1 uncultured Anaerolineales bacterium
AATTCTGCTGCATAGCTTGCTTCTTCGTTGGCAGAAAGCGTTTTAGTCCGCACCTCGCCCAGTTTAGATGTCCCCAAAACTTGCAACTTTTTACCTGCCCACTTGCTACTTGAGAATATAATACGTCCCGCGCTTGGTGCCCATCTTGAGCAACACATCCTTGTCAACAAGGTCAACCAGGTCGCGGCGGAGTGTCTCGGCGGAGACCTCGGGGCAGAGTTCCTGGTAATCGCCGCTGGTGATCCGCTTGTGGGTCACCAGATAGCTCAGGGCGCGCTCCTGGCGGGGATTGAGTTCGTATTCCTGGAAGGCGTTCAAAGCCGGGGCGTCCGGCGCGGGGGTCACATCAGCGCCGAACAATGTCGCTCGAAAGGCGCCACCCGATTCTTCGAATTGGGGCGCGGGGAGATGATTCTGGCGCATCACCGTGACGACGCGGTTGAGGCCGTAACCCAAGCGCTCGACGTAGCCCAAATCGGAGAGCACCTGGGCGATGACGGCGTTGCGGGAGAAACGGGCCTCGAGCAAATTCTCCAGGGTGACCGGGCCGGGCAGCCCGCCTGGGGAGTGGGCTTCCAGGCGATTGGCGAAAATGTGCAGATGGATGCCGTCGCCGCTCTGATTGTAATCCCGGTGGGCTACGGCGTTGACCAGCAGCTCGCGCACCGCCTCGAGGGGATATTCGGGCGTCTCCGCCCGCTGCAAGCCAACCATCCGGACGACGCTGCGGAGTTGATCGCGCACGAAGGTTTCGGCCTTGCGCAGTTGGTCTGGCAAAGTGCCGCGGATTTCCTGTTTGACGAACTGATCTGAGATCGTGTCGCCCGAGAAACGGGCCGCCAGGATCGTCGCGCTGGGCACCCAGCGTTGAGGGTGCGCCCCGAACAAGAGTAAGGCCGCGTAGGTCGGGCGCACCTGGCCATCCAAGTTGCGCAGACATCCCCGCCTGAGCAACAAATGCTCCGGCGATTCTCCCGGCGGGAATCCGAGCGCAGCGCGATAGGCTTCGACCTGGTCGAGATCCAGATCGTCCAGGGAGGCACCGTCGGGAATCTGGGCCTCGAACTGAATCTCGCCGCGGGCGACCAGCAGCGCCCGCAGTTTGCGCGCCGACAACGTCACCGTGCGGGCGCCCTGGCGGGACAAATAGCGCCCCTCCAGGTTGTAGGCGTGCGGCAGGCCGGGCGGCACCGTCACCGACAAGATGGGTTTGCCGCGCAGGCGACACTTGCGCGGAACGGGTAACACCAGAGGCGGATCAACCTCCAAAGCGGCTTGAAAGACTTTGTCGATCAGCGCTTCGGCGTCACTGACCCCCTGCACTACCCGGGACTCCACTTCAACCCCCAACAGGACGGAGCCGCCATCCTGATTGGCCATGCCGGTGAGCACGGCGGCCAACTCGGAGACAGCGACGTTTTCGGGGAAGACGTGCAAATCAGAGCCGGGGGCGTCGGCGAGTAATTTTTCAAATTTTTGGTCAGATGGGGCCATGCATTTATTATGGCATGAAGGGGAGGGAAAAACAACCAGTCTTCCAAAGATTTTAACGCGGAGGCGCGGAGAGGCAAGAGACGCAGAGTTTCTTTTTAAATCATCTCTCTGCGTCTCTTAAGGCGTGTCTTTTACGCCCTCGCCCCGACTCAGCGTCAAGTTTTTCAATGGGCGGCTTTG
>CAZJBA010000255.1:0-3106 GCA_964544065.1 uncultured Anaerolineales bacterium
CACACCTATTAATCCAACCCTGGTTTTGGAAGTCTTTTTTTTGTACAATCAGTATGGATAATAGTGAAGGTGTCCCCACCGAACGGTGTTGGTAGCAAATTGCCCCGCTCGGTTGCGCCAGCGGCGTGCCTTACCCAAGGGCATGCGACCGCTTTCCTGTGCACGCTTCGTTATGTCACTCTGAGCGGAGCGAAGAGTCTCCCACGCCGTTTGCAAAACTGCGACGCTCGCTCAGAATAACAAATGAAAAGATGGTTCAGCCTACAATCAAACCATGAAGAATAATCCGCTATCAGAAAAAACGATCATCATCGGCGTGACAGGCAGCATCGCCGCGTATAAAGCCGCCAACTTGGCCAGCAAGCTGACCCAACATGGGGCCCAAGTCAAGACCGTATTCACCCAAGCTGCCGAAAATTTCATCACGCCCCTCACCTTCCAATCGGTAACCGGGCAACGCGCTTACACGGACGCCGATCTATGGGGAGACGAAGCTCATGTGCTTCATATTGGGTTAGCCCGCCAAGCTGACATGATCTTGATCGCTCCGGCCACGGCCAACACGATGGCCAAGTTGGCTCAAGGCAGCGCTGACGACCTGCTCAGCCTGACCGCATTGGCTTCTGACGCGCCCTTGATCATCGCCCCCGCCATGGACGCGGGCATGTTCAGCCATCCGGCCACCCAAGCTAATCTCGCAACTCTAGAGGAACGCGGCGCGATCATCATCGGCCCGGAAGAGGGCCATCTAGCCTCAGGCCTGGTCGCCAAGGGACGGATGACGGAGCCTCACAAAATTAGCGAACAAGTTCGCTATCATTTCTCGCGGGGCGGCCCGCTTCAGGGCTGCAAGATCGTCGTCAGCGCAGGCGGCACCCGAGAACCGCTCGACCCGGTCCGTTTCTTGGGCAACCGCTCCTCGGGCAAGCAGGGTTTTGCCCTGGCCCAAGCCGCCCTCGACGCCGGGGCGGACGTTGATATCATCAGCGCGCCGTCCCATTTGTCCCCGCCTGTTGGGGTCACTTATTTGCCTATACGCACCGCCAAGGAGATGAAAACCGCCATCCTCCAGGCCTGCCAACAAGCCGAGGCTTTGCTCATGGCCGCGGCTGTAGCCGACTTCAAACCGGCGAAACCGCGGGGACAAAAAATAAAAAGGAGCTCTGGCACACCCTGCTTAAATCTCGAAGCTACGACCGATATTCTGAAAAGTGTTCAACTGACCCGCCAACAAAGTGGCTATCCGCATCTATTGGTCGGATTCGCAGCCGAGACAGAAAACCTTCTCGCCAACGCCAAGGCCAAACTAGAGGCCAAAAATCTGGATATGATCGTCGCCAACGACATCAGCGCGGCGGATGCCGGTTTTGACGTCGACACCAACCGGGTCACGCTGCTGCACCGAGACGGCACAATCGAAGAACTCCCCTTGATGAGCAAAATCGAGGTAGCGGGCGAAATCGTCCAACGGCTGATCGCCCTGCTCCAAAAAGGAGCTTGACATGGATTTGAAAAACGCCATCACCGACGTCCCCGGCATTCAAGTCGGTCACGCCCAAGACACACAAGCCCTGACCGGCTGCACCGTGATTTTATGCCCCCAAGGCGCCGTAGCGGGTGTGGATCAACGCGGAGGCGCTCCAGGAACGCGTGAGACCGATACCCTCAGGCCCATGCACCTTGTGGATAAGGTCCACGCGGTCGCGCTCGCAGGGGGCTCCGCTTTTGGGCTGGATGCCGCTTCCGGCGTAGTCCGCTACCTGGAGGAACGAGGGGCTGGATTCAACGTTCAGGTGGCGCGGGTTCCGATCGTGCCGGCAGCCATCCTGTTTGATCTAGCCATCGGCGACCCAGACGTGCGCCCCGACGCCGCGATGGGCTACCAGGCCTGCTTGAACGCCAGCGCCGATGCTCCCAAAGAGGGCAATGTGGGGGCAGGCACGGGCGCAACGGTAGGAAAAATTTTGGGCATGGGCCAGGCAATGAAAACGGGCCTGGGGACAACCAGCCTGGAGATCGGCGGTGGGGCGGTGGTGGGCGCCCTCGTAGCCGTCAACGCTTTTGGCGACATCGTCGATCCGAACGACGGAGAGATCATCGCCGGGGCGCGCGCCGCCAAGGTTGGCCCTCTTCGGATTGGAGCACCCGGTTATTTTGCTGACAGCCTTCAAACGATGAAAACCCTGGTCGGTCGTACCGCAGTGGGTTTTGCCAGCCGGGGCAATACGGTCATCGGTGTGGTGGCGACCAATGCCCGCCTCACCAAGGAAGAAACCAACAAGGTCGCCCAAATGGCTCAAGACGGCCTGGCGCGCGCCATTCGGCCAGCGCACACTATGGTAGACGGCGACACGGTCTTCGCTCTGGCGACGGGCAAACGCAAAGCCAACCTCAACGTGGTCGGCGCTTTTGCTGCTGAGGCCTTGGCCCAAGCGATCGTCCGGGCCGCCACAACGGCAACATCTACCGGCAATTTGCCGGCAGCTACCCCCCCCCAGGATAACCCAATATGAATCTAGCGATTTCGCAAGAAAAATTTATCGATTTTCTCGTCTACGCCAAACGCAACACCTACGCCGCCGAGGAGAACAGACACAGAGTCAAACCAGCGCTGCCCAGTTCACGACAGCACGAAATCCGAGATGGAGCTTTGTTTTACTTGGACATCTATTTTGGGGGCGCCTATTTCACCGGCCATGAAACCGTCTACCACAAAACAACTCCCATTTGGGGGATGAGCTACGCCGGGGGCGTTCCGGCCGATATCTCTGACGGAGAAATCGAGCAAATATTTCTCTTTTTACGCCAGGCTCTGCGAGGCGTCGATCACGACATGCCCTATCGCGGTCCGGTCTCGTTCGAACGCGGCGTTTACCGTTACACCAATCGCGTTTTGGGGAATCTGAGACGTTTCACAGGGACGGAAACGATTTTCTACAAGGGAGAATCCAGGTATCATTTGCACTACAGCGGGGGCATGATCCGGTAGAGTAGACTAATCCGACGGCGATAACGTCAGGTGCCCCTCGGCATCCGCCCGGACAGCTGTCTAATCCCAGAGCATGGGATAATACCGGATGGTTCGCCACAGGTCAGCCATGTCGAT
>CAZJBA010000256.1:0-3060 GCA_964544065.1 uncultured Anaerolineales bacterium
CTCAGGAGGACGATAAAATGCTTCGAGCGCTGATTCTATATTACGGCATTTTGTAAAGTGTCCATTTACTCGCTTTATTCCGGGCAGGTTATCTTATCACCCAATTGAATACAATCCCTTTTCCTGCCCCGCCCCCAGCCGGAGGCTGGACTCCGCAGGCAATCCCCTTTTTGATTGGGATGGGGCTTGTCGATGGCGCGGCCATCATCCTGGCGTTGATTTTTGCGTACAAATCAGTGACCCACCAACAAATCTCGACACGGTTGGGGCTCGTCTCCCTAACGATTGCCGGGGCTTCTGCGATGATCTTCGCTGTTGGCACGTTCGCGAGCGGCGCCTGGGCTGCCCATCCCTTAGCCTATGGCATCATGGTGATCTTGTTCGCTCCCTTGTTGCCCTTGTTCATTTTATTGACCCGCGCATGAACGGTGCTGAGCACCATGCAATGATAGATCGTTGGCGTAAATTTTAACGCAGAGCCGCGGAGAATTTTAAAATCTTCTCCGCGGCTCTTGTGCCTCTGCGCCCTTGCGTTTAATCTGTCCGTCTTCCTTATTCGTAGGCCAACACCTCTCGAATGGTCAGCCGGGCAGCGTTGCGGGCCGGGATGATGCTGGCCACCACGGAGAGCACCAGCACCGCCGCCAGCCAGATCAAGAATCCTTGGAAGGTGAAGGTCAATTCCACGGGTGAGCCAAACATAGCTTCACTGATTATACTGAGCAGAAAACGGCTGATGGGGAAAGAGAGCAACACCGCAAATACCCAGGTGATCAGGCCGATAAAGCACCCTTCGATGATCACCGATTTGATGACGGCGCTATCGACCGCGCCGATGGCGCGCATCACGCCGAGTTCGCGAGTGCGTTCCATCACATTCATGCCCATGGTGCCGGTCAGGCCAATGCTGCCCACCGAAGCGGTCAGCACGGCCATCAGCAGCAAGAAGATGATCAAGATGTTGATGCCCTTGGCGCTCTGGCCGCGGGTGATCGAGCCGGCCTCGACCTCCTTGATCATGAAATCTCGGTCGCTTAGGTATTGATCCAATTCCTGGCCGATCCGTTCCTGGCCCTCCAGGCTGTGTTCTCTCGTGATCACCCGGTAGGTCAGGGCTTGGTTGGGCAGATCGACCAGATCAGCGACGAAATCGAAGTTGGCATAGGCGAGTGTGTCGTCAATGTAATCGGTAAACTGGAACACCCCCACGACAGTCCAGTCTTCCTCTTGACCGTCTGGCGTTTCCACGTGGAGGGAGTCGCCGGGTTGCAAGTTGGGATAGTGTTCATAGATGTTATCCGAGACGACCAGGGCTTTGCGTTCCCCCGGGCGAATCCAACGTCCGGCGATCACTTCGGAGAGCACCAGCGATGAGTCTGCCGGAGGGGCCATGATTTGCACCTTCTCGACGACGTTATCATCAGGGTCAAGCACATCCACGCTGGCTGCCCCCCAGCCTTCCACATCAACCACTCCCGGTATCGCCTGCGTGACCTGCTCAATTCTGGAAATCGGATACGGGCGGCTGAATTTCAAGGTGATGTCGCCTCGAAAGTGTTCTTCGATCTGATTCATAAAACTGTCCATCGAATCACGAACGTTGAACACGGCGATGAAAATTGCACCCGCGATGGTCAGGGTGAACAGGGTCAGGATCAGGCGGCCCTTGCGCCGGAAGGTGTTGCGCAGGGAAAGCAGAATCGGACGGGAAAGCCAGCGCAGCCAGACAGAAAGACGCTTCCACCAACGGCCACCGCTTTTGCGCTTGTTGGGGCGGTCGTTGCTGATCGCCCGGCGAACGTTGATCTTCGAGCCGCTGTTGACCGGTGCGAACCCGGCCATCAGGGGAATCAACAAAGCGATCACGACTTGCAAGATTAGGGCCAGTGGGATGAGGCGGAACTCGAGCACCTCTGCATTGATGAAGCCGGTGATGAACTTGGCGAAGGTGTAGCCGGCCACGCTACCCAGAGGCAGGGCGATGATCAGGGCGACCAGCCCATAGGAGAGAATCAGAATCAGGTACATGCCCAAAATTTGGGTGCTGCGGGCGCCGACCAGCTTCATCACCCCGATCTGGCGTAGGTGTTGGGTCAGCAGCGCGTTGAGCGTGTTGACGATCAGCGAACTGCTCAAAATCAGAATCAAGACGCCCAAAGCGACCATCACGCCTAGAATAGCCAGCACGATTGAGGCGAGAGGATGTTCGTCCGAGGCCTGGGTCTTGGTTTGGTAGACGGCCCTATTGTTGCGCTCGATCTTGTCTTCGATCTGAGCAGCTACACTCAAGATGTGGTCTTCATCGGTGGGGTTACCCTCAACTCGGACATAGAGTTGGTTGAAATAATCCCCGCCGCCCATCCATTTCAGCGTGTCCAGGCTGACATAACCGTTGGCCCCGCCCAAGAAATCACTTCCATTGGTGACTTGATCGGAGACCAAGCCCACCAGCGGCAAAATGGTGGAACTGCCATCCGGCATTTCTATCTCGATTTGGTCGCCCACCTGAAAGCCGGTGCTGTTTAGGAAATCGTGGCTGACGATCAACTCACGCCGTCCCGGAAGCCTGGTCCCTTCAATGACGCTGAGCAAGTTGATCTGGCTGTCTTCAAAATTTTCTAAGCCGATCAAACCGATGGTTTGCCACGATTGACCGTCCTGGCTGGCGCGCACATCCAGGACGTGTCTGCCTTCGGCATCAAGCACACCGGGAACTTGCTCAACGGAGCGGACGAAATTCTCGTAAAAAGGGTCGGTGCTGACTTGAACGTTGGCCGGATTCCGGGCCGCAAAGGTGACGCCGATGTCCTGCGAAAGGATCACGTAGGCGTTCACGATCGTGCCAACTGCAAATACGCCCACCGCGATGGAAGCGACCACCAGCAAGGTGCGCGATTTGTTATCCCACAGGTCTGCCAATACTTTGCGCCAGCGGGGTTTGAAGGAAATTGATTTTGCTGTCATGACCGCCTCTGCGCCCTCCGTTTGTCTCGATTGTTCTCTATGCGTAGCTGCGCGACTTGGTTGAGGGCATCTTTCATGTAGGGGGCGGTTTTCAAT
>CAZJBA010000257.1:0-3058 GCA_964544065.1 uncultured Anaerolineales bacterium
TGGCTTGATCTCGAAAGGAGTTTTGATGCAATATAGAACCATCGACGGTATCCAGCTTTCTGAAATAGGCCTCGGCTGCGACGCCCTCGGCGGGGTTTATGGCCCTGTCGATGTCGCCGAGTTCGAGGGCGTCATCCGGCGTGCTTATCAGTTGGGTGTCAATTTCTTTGATGTCACAGATGCGCATAGCCAAACCGAGGTCATCCTGGGGAAGGCGGTCGAGCCATTTCGGGATCAAATTCTGATCGCCACCAAAGTGGGCAGGAAAGACGGGTTCGAGCCCGAGCTGTCCCCTGGCTATCTCACCGAAGCGTGTGAGGCCAGCCTGCGACGTTTAGGTACGGCGTGGATCGATCTCTATCAGGTCGATTACGCCGACCCCAAGACCACGTTCGAGGCCGTTGTCGAGACCCTGGAAGGCTTGAAGCAAGCGGGCAAGGTTCGCCGCTACGGGGTCAGCCATTTACCCGAAGAGGGGCTGGAGACGTTTTTTCGCCATGGAGATGTTTTTTCCTTGCTGGCGCCGTTTAGCTTGATCGGTCCGGAGGCTGGAGGCGCGGTGATGTCTCTCTGTCACCAGCACCAGGCCGCTTTTCTGGCCTGTAGCGTGACCGGGAGGGGTGTGCTCACCGGCACGCTGCCTCCGCACCCGGACTTTGAACCCGGCGACATGCGTGCGCTTGATCCCCTTTTCCAACGAGAACGCTATCACTCCGGGATCCGTTTGGCAGATACATTAGCTCAAATTGGAGCCCAATATGGCAAGACCGCCGCACAGATGGCGATAGCCTGGGTGTTATCTCATCCGCAAGTCACCTGTGCTTTGACGGGCCCCTCTTCTGTGGCCCACCTGGAAGAGAACCTCGGGGCCAGCGGCTGGACGCTGCCAGAGGAAGCGCTGGACGCTTTGGAGATGCACTGCCAGTCCGAAGAAGATGCCCTCCTTCAAGGCCAGCGCCAGTCCCTCGAGCAGATTCTCACGAACCCGCTGCAGGAAGATAACCTGGAGGCTTACCAGGATCTGCTCTCGGCGATGGAAGTGGCTTTATGCTTGGATTTGGTCACCGAAGAAGCGATTTATCCCCTGTATCTAGATTTTCATCGTTTGCGCAACGACATCGAGAACGCCCGCCCTGCTTTGGGAGAGATACACGCCCAACTCCAGGAGATGATTGGCCTGTAGTGAGGTTAGCGCAAGACTCTTCCGCCGTTGGCGTCCAGCGTCGCGCCGGTGACGAGAGCTTTTTTGTGAGCTAATTCCAACTCCATGGGGGTGTATGCCTAGGCTTCTCCCTCAATCTTGGTCTCTTTGACATAAGCCTTCAGTTTTTCGTAATCTTGGGGGAGATCCATATCCATGCCGAAACCGGGGTCGGAGATGATAATTGCTTTCGCTTTACAATTGAAAGCCTTGGAGAAGGCTCGTTCGACGTTTTCGAGCGTGGCCTGCTTGAAGATGTATTTGATGATCGCCCACCAGGTTTGCGGTTTTCGGGCCAGGTAGCGGATCACCGGCCCCAGGCTGATCGTCTCGCCAAGCCGATCGATGGTGCGTCTCAGCTTGTTGAAATCGCGGATCACTTTTTCTCCCTTCCGGATTCCTGCGGGGTTCAAAGCGTATAGTTCGCCGGGGAACACTTGGTGGTCACGGAGACGGGCGACAACTCGACGCGCATCCGGGAAGACATCTTTTGTAACCGCTTCGGGAACGACCGAGAGCACAAAGTCGTGATCTTGATAAGATTTGAGTTGCTTGAAAAAGCTGTTGATACTTTCTAGGCGTATCGCCGGTGCATCGGATGTGCTGATGATGACCAGGTTCGGATTTTTCCCTTGGGTGTTGAGATAGGCAAGGCCATCGGCGAGCTTATCGGAAAAATCGGCCGTGGTCTCGGTGGGTACATACTCGACCGGGTAATCAAAAGGCGCTTCTTCTTCGGTCAGGCCCACGATGTATAATCCTTCGACGTAGGGGCTTTTGTTTAATTCTTCAAGCTGCCAATCGATCACCCGTTTTCCCAGGAAGGGCAGCAAGGCTTTGGATGAGTAATTCTCTTCGGGGTCAAGAACTTGGAGAAGTTTTCTTCGTTTGCGATCTCTGCCGCATACCACCAAGACGGGATATTGAGCTTGTTCCTGTTTTGTCATCTTTCCTCCAAATGAATTTATGCCTGAAGGCCATTGATGAGCAGTTCGACGCTCTTGTGAATATCTTCTTTGATGTTCACCGTTTCGGAGTCGTAGACCCACAATAAAATCGTCCCCTCAAAGATGGCGCCAATGGCAATAGCGACCTCTTTCGCGCTCTCTGCCTGGAATTCACCCGCGTCGATCCCTTGTTGAATGATCGGGGTGATCAAATCCATGTAGTGGCGAAAATAACGCTTGAAGGCGGTTTTGACGATTTTGCGCCGGAATAATAAACCGAGGAACTCATAGGTGAGAGGGATCAGTTTTATCCAATGATCGAGGTCTTTGATCAGCAGGCCAACCGATTGGCGCAACATCTCTGTTGCTGGTATTTCTTTGGATTGGAGTTCTCGGACGCCTGAAGCGCCAAACTCGAATAGCCTGTCCAGCAACGCGATGATAATGTCGTCTTTGCTCTTGAAGTACCAATAAAGCGTCCCTTTGCTCAAACCGGCTTCTTCGGCGATGTCATCGACGTGCGCTTCGTGAAAACCGTGTTCCGAGAAAACATGTGTGGCTGCATCTAGGATTTGATCTTTGCGTTCTTCACTCACATCCGGGCGTGGTGACATCAGGCTACTCCTTGCTAAACTGACTGGTCAGTCGAGATTAGGGTACTGCAAAAAGATGGCGGTGTCAAGAAGCGGGAAAGAAAAAATTGGAAGTGAATACTGCTCAGTAGTTATCCAGAATAACAACACCACAGGACAACGCAATTGCGCTGTCCTGTGTTAGAAAAGTTAGGAGATGTCTTTCTTTATTCTGCAATCACTTCAATTTCAACCCAGAACCAACCGGCACCATCCGGGTTGATCCCGAAGATTTGGCCTTCATCGCTGATGATCATCCAATACCCTTTGTGGGTGCC
>CAZJBA010000258.1:0-3022 GCA_964544065.1 uncultured Anaerolineales bacterium
CCTCCTTTACTCCGCGTCTTCTCGCGAAAGTGTTTTTTCAACTGATGACTCTAATCAACATTATTATACGCTAGAATTCGAGTCATGCAATCAGATTAGAGTGCTATTTGGACAGGACCGATTTTGTCTCTTTTCAGAAGCGCAGAAATGTGATAAGGTATGCGACATCTAATCAATCAAAAGACTAAGTTGTGTAGCAGGAGTGTTATAGATAAATGGGTAATTTGCGTAGGCTTGTCCTAGATGTACTCAAGCCTTTAGATCCGAGTATTGTTGAACTGGTTCAAAAAATCGCTGCTTTGAGCGGCGTGGAAGGCGTAAACATCACCATTTACGAGATTGATCGTAAGGTTGAAAACGCCAAAATTACTGTCGAAGGCAATGAATTAGATTTTCCCGAACTTCAAGAAGTGATTGAAGCCAACGGGGGCGCGATTCACTCCGTTGACGAAGTCGCTGCGGGGGATATCTTGATTGACGATGTCACTACCCACCAGGACTAGGTATGTCGCACTTGCGAAAAAATATCAGCACCTGGGTCGATTACATCGTTAATTTTCAAAGCTACAACCAGTTGGTCGGGATTGGCGAAATCGCCCGCCGATACTTCGCCATGAACGCTTTCGATGGCGTCCTCACCACCATTGGCGTTTTGGTGGGCAACTATCTGGTGGGTGTGCGCGACGTTACCGTGCCCATCCGCATCGGGATGGCTACCTCGATCGCCATGGGCGTTTCCGGTTTGTGGGGCGCCTACCTGACCGAGGCCGCCGAGCGACAGCGTGAATTGGATGAACTCGAAAAAATATCGCTGATCGATCAGAATAACACCAGGATCGGCCGCGCCTCCCGCTTGGCCGTGGTCGTCGTTTCGCTGGTTGATGGTCTGGCTCCCTTTATGGCTGCTCTGGTCGTCTTGTTGCCCCTCTTTCTCAACCCCCTGATTGACAATGCGCTCATCAGTTATGGCTTAGCTATCTTCACGGCTCTGTTAGCTCTTTTTGGTTTGGGGATTTTTCTTGGCCATATCTCTAAACACAATTTGGTTGGCTATGGAATGCGCACCCTTCTGGCCGGGCTGATCGCGATCGCGATCAACTTTCTCATGGGTGCTGAGGGATGATCGAATAGACCGATGGCCTTTTACCTCTATATGACCGTTTTCTTTGCTGGCATGACCACCCTGGCGGTCGAATTTTCGGCCTCGCGGTTGTTGGGCAGCGTCTTTGGAACCAGCAACCTGGTCTGGGCCAGCATCATCGGCTTGATCCTGATCTATCTCACCGCGGGGTACTTCCTGGGTGGCCGTTGGGCCGATCGCTGGCCTCATCCCAAGATCTTTTACCGGATTCTGGCCTGGGGCGGATTCTCTGCCGGGTTGGTGCCCATCATCGCTCGCCCGGTGCTTCGGGCCGCCGCCGACGCCTTCGACCACCTCCAGGTCGGCGTGCTTCTGGGCGCCTTCACCGCCGTATTGGTCCTGCTCATCGTGCCGATAACTTTATTGGGAACCATCTCGCCCTTCGCTATCCGTCTGGCTTTGCGCGATTCACGCCAGGCTGGAAAAATATCTGGGCGAATTTATGCCATCTCGACGCTGGGCTCCTTTGTTGGGTCCTTCCTGCCCGACCTGATCCTGATCCCGTTGATCGGCACGACCTTCACTTTCTTGGCTTTTGCCGGGTTCCTGACCCTGGTAGCGATTCTCGGCTTGTGGCTGCATGCCGGACCGCGCGCCGCCCTCCAATGGAGCTGGATGCCGCTGGTGCTGGCTTTGCTCGCTTTCCTGTGGGGCCGCGGCGCTATCAAATCCACGCCGGGACAAGTCTACGAAACGGAATCCTCTTACAATTATATTCAGGTTCTCCAAGAGGGAGACTACCGCTACCTGCGCCTCAACGAGGGGCAAGGTATTCATTCCATCTATCATCCCGACCAATTAGCCTTTCACGGCCCCTGGATGCAGGTCGTAGCAGCCCCATTTTATAACCCCGCCCCCTATCAGGTGGAGCAGGTCGAAAGTCTGGCTATCGTCGGCTTGGCCGCGGGCACCATCTCCCGCCAGGCCACCCACGTCTTTGGCTCCATTCCCATCGACGGCTTCGAGATCGACCCGGAGATCATCCGCGTGGGGGAAGAGTATTTCGGCATGACCCAACCCAATCTGAACGCGCTCTCGCAAGATGGACGTTGGGGCCTGGCCCACAGCTCGCGCCGTTATTCGGTCATCAGCATCGATGCCTATCGCCCCCCCTACATCCCCTGGCATCTGACCACACGAGAGTTTTTTCAAGATGTCCACGCTCATCTCGCCCCTGACGGTGTTTTGGCCATCAACGTCGGGCGCGCCCCCGGAGATCGACGGCTGATTGAAGGATTGTCAGCCACGATTGGAACCATTTTCCCCTCCGTCCACGTGATGGATGTATCCCATTCGTTCAATTCGATCCTCTACGCCACCGTGCAGCCCACCGATGAAGCCAACTTGCAAGCCAACTTCGATTATTTGGCTGCCCGCGCTGACCCCCATCCGCTCTTACTGGAGGCGCTTCAGCAAGCGATAGTGCATCGGCGTCCCAATCCCTGTTTGCCCCCTCAACCAGCTCAAGGCTGCATCGTGTTTACCGACGACAAAGCCCCCATTGAGTGGATCACCAACAACATGGTCTTGAAATATGTGTTCATGGGCGGCGTGGAAGAGTTACAATGATGTAACGATCAATGGTGGTGGTTAGATAGTGTGTGATGCAAAAAGCAGGTAGACTAAAATGCTCTAGTACACAACGGCGTAAGTCCTTTAGCACTTACAAAACGATGTGCGCGCAAGAGTTGTCAGACGGCATGCCTCGGCGCATAGTAAAACGCCAACGATGATCGCGAAGCCACACGGTCGCTCTGCGTGCCCTGCGGGCATGCACCCATTTGGTGTGCCGTCGCTCTGCGTGCCCTTTGGGCATGGGGGTACGCTGGCTAGATCAATCTACATCCGGTCAATCTACGCCCGGTCTAGGCACGCCAACGA
>CAZJBA010000259.1:0-3002 GCA_964544065.1 uncultured Anaerolineales bacterium
GAAGTATCTTCTCAAGGAAGCGGAGACGAACGCCGTTCCTGCGGGCAAAACGAGCGGAGGGAAAATCCTGATGAAGGAACGGCGTTCGTTTGTTCCAAAATATTGAGAGGATACGCCGATTCTACCAAAAATGCCGGCATGGTTCAGAAAAAGTGTAAACATGACCCAAAAGAAAATACCCCGGAGCTATGTCCCAGGGCATTTCAAGTCGATCACCAAAGCAACCAGGGCAGGTAGGGTCAAAGAAACTCCCCTGCCATCAGTTTTCTTTTTCCGACGACAAGTTTGGCTCTCCTGAAAAAAGCTACCAGCACTCGTCGTGGGTGCGGAAATCGGCCGAGGATGGGACTCCGAGCACCTTTTTTCAGTGGACCCAAGTTTACTGCCTACAAATATAAGATCCCATACCGGCACAATTGCTCTAATTTTCAAATGGTAAAGCTGTTCTGCTGCATTGTTGAGCAGGTTTTGGCATTTTGTGGAGCGAAAACTAGCCGTTCTGATCCAAAGCTTTTTCCCAAGCTGCGGCCATCGCCGTAGGGGTGGGCTTCGAAGGTTGAGCATCACTCGGCTCAGGTTTGGCCGCTTTTTGCGGTTCTTCCGTCATAGCTTTCATGCTTAACTTGATTTGTTTACGGCGTCGATTGACATTGAGAACCTTGACTTCAACCTGATCGCCAACTTTGACGATGTCTTCGGGGGAGTCAATATATCCATGGGCGAGTTCACTGATATGAACCAAGCCGGGGCGTTCTGCACCTATATCGACAAAAGCGCCGTATTTCTCCAATCGGGTGACTTCTCCCTCTACAGTCATACCTTTTTCAATTTCACGCCATTCAAGCGGCAAGGGCTCAATCATGGTTAACTCAATGCGATCACGATTGGGAAAGACCTGACGAACCCAAACATCAACGGTTTGACCAACTTCAACGACGTCCTCAGTCCGATTGACAGGCTCTTTCTGTAGCCTGGAAATGTGAACAATCCCAGGCACACCAACACCGATGTCCACAATCGCGCCCGCCAATGTCGACCTAACCACCTCACCGGTATATTTTTCTTTGGGGTCAAGTTCATTGAGGATTTTATCGTTATTTTCCATACATTCATCTCCTTACATTGTTCTCAAATAGCCGATCGACGATTATACCGTCTCAAAGACAGATTGTCAAAAACGACCCCGTTCCAATTTCAAGATAACCTGATAACAAGCTATCACTTCATTATTTCGGGATTCGCTTTACAATTCTGCAAGGAGCCCCCGGTCAGGTACTTTTTTCCCATTCCTCAATGCAAGTGAACCAGTTACGATCAAAACAACAGACCACATTCAAAGTACCTGCCGTTAGGAGGAAACTTTTCCCATGAAAAAATACGCTTACTTGCCAATCCTTATTTTGATCGTTGCTACTTTATTCTCAGCCTGCGCTCTGCCATCCGCGAGCATGCCTGACTCAGGTGGGGCAGAAGAAAGCGAAGTTGAAGAGAGCCAAGCCAGCGAGATCGAAGAATCAACTGAAGAAGAAGTTGATCAAGCTGACCAAGCCGAGGAAGAAGCTGAAGAAGAAGTTGAACAGACTGATGAGACGTCGGTTGAAAGCTTCGATATCAATGCTGCCAAAGGCAAATTGAAAGAATTCATTCTCCGGCCCGAAGATCTACCCGATGAGTACCGCGTCCCCTCCGGTGGGGAAAACCGATTCAACAACCTGGGGCTGATCAATGAAATAGGAGAGATTCCTGCCAAGGAATATATCGTCGCCACCGGGCGGGTCGACGGCTGGAGCATCGAGCTTGAGCGCGTCAATAAAGAGGATATCGTCCCTGGGCGCTTCGAGAGTGAAGTGGAACTCTTCGAAACCAACGAAGGCGCTCGGACGGCCCTTTCGCCGGAATGGTTCAAGGCCTACCAGGATGACTATGTCGAGAGCACGTGGACCGAAGATGGGTGCGACCTCGGCACCGACTGCATCTTCTATTCCCATAAAAAATATGATGATGCCACAGGCCTAACAACCCTGACCTACGAGGTGGCTTTCGTGCATCGCAATGTCTTGGTCTGGATTTTAGGAAGAGGGCTAGAGATCGACATGAACCAGGAATACGTGCTCAATGCAGCCCAGTCAGTTTATGACAAAATCTCACAATACGAATAAAATCACTCCGCCAAAACGCTTTTGATGCAAATAGAGTGACATGTCCCAAGATCTCCCCCACTTTTTGAGATGATATAATTCCTAGGCAAAACGCTTTTGATACAAATCTTGATCATAGGGGGCTTTGCGGTGGGGACAATCCAAGCGGGGACAAAGCTGACAATTGACATAATCGCTGTCGGTCTGAAAGCGAATTCCCGAGACAGACTGGCTTGGATTCATCAACAGGCTATCCAAAAGTCGCACGCCGACGCTCTTTTCGGGATCGCCAAGCAACTCGAACAACGAAATTTGCGCCCGAATGGGCCAGTTGTTCAACGAGCCCGGATTCATCGTGGCGATTTTGCCAAGCTGGTATCGCTCTTCAAGATGATCGGCCAGATAGTCCCTCGCGATGGTCAGAGCCATGCCGTTGACAACATCGGCATAATAATTTTCGAGCGTGCTCTCAATCGAATCTTGCCAGGCTTGAAGCTCCTGGCCACAGGTAACCACGAAGGCAAAGACGCGGTGGATATCTTCAAGATTGACTCGCAAGACACGACTCTTGAACAGAACGCCGCCAATCTCAACGCCCTCTTCCCCTTTCACTTGGCAGGGAAGGACGCGATACATGGCTTTGGGCTTGGCAATCTCTCGCGTTTCTTCCACGAGGCGCTCAATTGCCATCTGGCTGGATTTGCCCACTTTGGTGTCCAAAACGTGCTCAATGTGTTCTGGCGTGGGGTCAAACGGAATTTGATCAAGGATAACGGGTTCCATGGTCTCTCTCCAAGAATAGCGGTGAACGAGAGTCTATTTTAACATCTTCTACTCAAACGTGCTATTGTGACAGGATCGAGG
>CAZJBA010000260.1:0-2990 GCA_964544065.1 uncultured Anaerolineales bacterium
AATGGTACTCAGAAGGTGAATGGAACTTGAATATCTGTAAAAAGCTGGTAAATAGGCTTTTTCAATTTGCCGTTTCACTACAAGAGCGTTTTTCAAATAACAAATGCAGATAAAACGAAAACACGACCAGAAATTAATAATATTTGGATTGTTTTGGGCATTATCCATAACAATACTTCGGGCACTGAGATGGCCTAATGACTGGGCAGAAGCGCACTGGCTGATCAGTTATCAATTTGGTTTTATGAAACGAGCATTGCCCGGCACCCTAATAGCCCCTCTCACCAATCCTGGGAGCATTGCAGAGATAACCATAAAGATCGTTTCAATCTCTTTGTTCTTCCTTTTCTGTGTGGGAATGCTTTGGATCAGCGTTCGTATCATCAAAAAATCCCACCTTAGGATCAATGCCGTCTTGGTAACCTTGGTATTTCTAACATCACCTTACATCGTGATGAGTGCGCATTTAAACGGCTATTTTGACAATATCCTAATCATCCTCTCAGTCTTGGCCTGTTGGCTTGTGATCCGAAATCAAATCTGGCCAGGCGCCATCGTGCTTTCAGTCGGGATGCTCGTTCATGAGACGATTTTTCTGGTCGGCTTTCCATCCGTCGTATTTCTTGCACTCATGCAACACGCAAAAGAAGCAGACCATTCAAGCCCTGCCCGGTTTCTCATCGGCGCCCTTTGGCGCTATCGATTCCTTGTGATCATACCGGCCCTAACATTTTCTCTTCTCATCCTTTATCAAACCGCGTTTTTCGACTCGGAAGTGCTCAAACCTCAACTGATAGCCCATCTTTCACAATTCGAATTCATAGAGAACCATCGAAACATCTTCGTTCCAAATGATCTCACTGCCACATTTTTTGACTATTTAGACGACCAAAGTCCGAGTTTTTTTAACAGAATCACAGATCGAACCAATATCATCCGGATTGGTTTACCGCTATTGATCCTGCTAAGGTATGGCTGGCACAGCCTCAAAGGGGTCGCTTTCAAAAGACTGATCTTTTCCATCTTTACGGTGATCACAATACTACCCTTATCCCTTCACAGCATAGCTTGGGACACAAACCGGATTTGGACATATCCACTTATCGTAGCGATGATTGGCCTGTGGGAGATACGTGAAATGTTCCCTCCTGAGGCTGCCAAGAAAAACGACTCTCTCTTCTTCTGTATCATCATGCTCATGGTGATGGTTTCTCAGTTCTTTCTATCAACACCACTCATGGATCATGTGCAAGAACGGTTTTCGAATGAAAAACGAGTCGTCTTGTATGCGCCATCCTTGATCTCAATGGCATTATTTTTTTCAAAACACTACCGTATCCTCTCAAAAGACCGGGGGGCAATCGATTGAAATCGACCCTTGGGGCAGTCGCCGAGCGTCGATCTTCATCGACGCGGTTGCGTCCACGCAGGTGGACGCCCAGCAAAGCTCCTATGCACGACTTCAGTCGCAAGTTTTTGGAGGTTTCAGCACGCCCTGCAATCGCGATGTAACGCCCTGCAACCGCCATGTAGCACCTGGCAGTCATTCCCCACGTCCTGCAACGGCCATGCAATACCCTGCAACGGCTATGCAACGTCGAATCTCAAACCTTTCCTGCCCTCCTCAGAAAAAAACTAGGCTTTTTATCCTGACCATCCTGTTCATCCTATCAAAAACAGTCCCCATCCCCCTTGACGCCATCCTCTGATATAATGGGGATCACTATGAAAACCAAAACCCGCGCACTGCTTGTGCTCACCACCTTATTTGTATTGCTCGTCCTGGCCCCCTCCCGGGCCCATGCCAATCAAAGCGGCGAGGAGACCCCTCAGGAGGACGCTGTTCTGTGCCCCCCTGGGGCCTATGTCAACATCCACACCGACTGCCAGCCCTCCGGCCCGTCCCAATACCTGACCGAGCTGGGCGAACACGGCTTCAGCTTCCCGGTCGAGCCCTTCCCGGGCATCTCTCCCGACGTCAATTTGACCTATGTCGATTACAAGTACGCCCAATTGAGGGAGTACACCACACCGGTCTACCCCTCGGCAGAATCCGCCGCCGAAGGCAGGGACAAAGACGCCGCCCGAACGATGACCGCGGCGTTCAGCTATGTTTCCTACACCCAGGAGCCGGTGGTCAACGGTGCCCGGGTCTACGAGATTGAACCCAACGCCTGGATGTCCTCCGGCGACGTCATCCGGGTGACTCCGCCGCGCTTTCAGGGATATAGGATCCAACGGACGCCCACGCGCCCGTTCGGCTGGGTGCTCAGTTACCTCAGCGCCAGCACCCGTGTGGAGGCCAAGCGCACCCCCGGCCTGGACGTCGAAGATTACACCGGGCATTATCTCGACAACCACCAAATCGTCTGGATTTACGACACGGTCCAGGCCAGCGACGGCGACTGGTACATGGTCGGCCCCGACGAGTGGCTGCCCGACAACGTGGTCGCCCGGGTGATCCCGGACACGACGCCGCCCGAGGGCGTCGAAGGCGGCCGCTGGATCGAGGTCAATCTCTACGAGCAAACCCTGGCCGTCTACGACGACTACGAGATGGTTTTCGCCACCCTGGTCGCCAGCGGCCTCGACCCCTTCTGGACCAAGCCGGGCTTGTTCCAGATCTACGAGACCCACGACGCGACCGATATGGATGGCGCCTTCGAGTTGGACAGCTCGGACGCCTACTATCTCGAGGACGTCCCCTGGACGATGTATTTCGACAACGCCCGCGCCCTCCACGGGGCCTATTGGCGCGCCAACCTGGGATTCCCCCAGTCGCACGGCTGCGTCAACCTCTCCGTCGGCGATGCCCGCTGGATCTACGATTGGGCCGACATCGGGGACTGGGTCTACGTCTGGGACCCCTCGGGGCAAACCCCCACCGACCCGGCCGTGTACAACGAAGATTAAGCACAGAAATTCAACAACAAGAAATGAAACATTTTGGGGACACGGATCAACACGGATTTTCACGGAGTTTCTTTTAT
>CAZJBA010000261.1:0-2960 GCA_964544065.1 uncultured Anaerolineales bacterium
CGGTAACGGCATTCCACCGGACGGCGCATCATGGCTTACCACAAATTACTCACTCAGGTGACATGGAAATGGGTGTAGTGATAAGCGATTTTGCCGTTCATCAGGCCAAACGTATCGTTGCCATCTAGCACCTGTCCGGCGTCCGAACGCGCTGTCCAAGAGAAGGTGCGGGAGTTGCCCGAAGCTGTGAAACCGGTGCGTTCGAAATCGCCGCTAGGTAACTGCTGATTGAGGAGAGTTTGATACCAAGCTTTGATCTGATCTTTGCCATGGATGGAACGATCCGCGTTGGTGTGAACAGCTTGATCGGTGTAGAGTTCGACCACTTGATTGGGATCGTGACTGTTGAGCGCCCGGATATATGCGGTTGTGATGTCGACTTGATAATCACCGAACATGGACTCCATAAATTGGTCACGCTTTTCGATCGAAATGTTCAGGTCAGCATTATGCATCCCGTCGGGATATCTCGGGTCGTTGGTGTGTGCGTTGTAGATGTAGCGTCGCCCATCGCCAATATCCGTGAATTGCCACAAGACGACATTGTCTTCTAGCCCGGTTCCCTGCGTTGACGGAGGCGTTTCCCAGGCATGATCGTCCACAAAATCATGGAAATAACGATACATTTTGCGCTTGGGCCACAACGACTTCATGTAAAGGTATTGGGCAAGCCACAAGTTATAGTTCCGGGCGTCATTGATGAAGCCAATACTGCTCAGGACGCTGATTCTCGAATAGAGCACCGGCTTCTTGCCAATCAAACTTTCCAGCTCACCGAGATAACTGCGTAGTTCGTTTTTGTTGGGTGGCCGAGAGTTTTTGCGCGGCTTCTCGATGTCGACGATATAGGATCGCTGGTTGGCGCCTACCCAATCGACATACTTGCGAGCCTGGTTTTTCATATTCAGATCAGGATCAGGAAAATGATAGGTTGTGTAGGGGATATCATATTGGACACAACCATTTACCTGCTCTTCGAAGATATCGACTTTGTGGAATCCCAACCCGACTTTAATGATCACAAAATCGTAAACACCTGCCTGGATATGGTCTCTGGCTAAGCCAAAATTAGTGCCGCCTCTCCTGGCATATTGGTTGATATCAATGCCTAATGCTTGTCGTTCTGTCATCGCTTTCCTCCTTTGGAAATGATCCAGTGAGCACGAATCCTTCTCTTGATATTGTAACCCAAAAATTGATTCAGGGATTTGCGGGAAGGAAAAACGATCTAATTTGAAAGCTTGACTCTAGCCAGGATAAGGTACAATTAGAGTGATTTTCTCGTTAAATCACATTTCCGAAACAATCATGGCTAAGAAATCCCGCTATTCCATTATAACGATTGCTTTTCTGTTCAGCCTATCGCTCATGTTGGCAAATTGCCATCTGCCGCTCCCCTTCCCGAGGGAGGCTGAAGTCAGTCCCCCGGCCACAAACACGCCAACAAACACACTTACCCCAACGGCCGTATCCATGTTTGGGGACAAAGCGATCCCCACGGCGACAGAAACTTTTGCGGGGATGGCACGAACGGGGACACCATCGCCGGAATCATCCCTGATCCCGTTCACGGATCCAACCTATCGCATAGCGCTAGAATACCCCAGTGAATGGACCTTTTTTGCCATTCCCCCGGGACGAAAGACGGCCACCGGATTCGCCGCTAAGACACTTCAGCTTACCCAAGGGAATCTGCGTTTCCTGGTACAGTACAAATTCAAGTGGGAGAATACCGTCATGGGAAAGAATCTTCCCTCGGGAGAGTTAGAAATCCGAGAACCGGTCTCGTTGCTTGATGAGCAGATTCCCAAACATGTGATCGTCTCCGAGGGGAAGGTCGTTTACGTTTTTTATGGGGGCAGCACAGAAGACCTTGATTTTCACATCTCGCTAGAATCAGGTATCAGCAGCACAGACGGAAGCCCCATGGAGGTTCCGCCTGAGGCTCAGGAGCAGGCCGCCGACCTGATCGCCAGCATCACGCGCACGGGCGAAAGGTTCAACTCCCCTACACCGACCCAGACACCCTCTATCACCCCTGAACCTTCAGCTACTTCGCGCTTTGCTGCCTCCAAATCGGGCAGCGGATCGGGGTCAACCATGCCGGAGGGATGCAATCAAGCCGAATTCGTCGAGGACGGCAACCTGGGAACGGGTGCGTTGATTCCGCCCGGAGCGACATTCACCAAAATATGGCGCATCCAAAATACAGGCAATTGCACCTGGACAACGGATTACAGCCTGGTTTACTCTACCGGAGACTTTGCCGGTGAGGAAAGCGTACCGATGCCCAACGAAGTCCTGCCCGGCGAGATGGTCAACATCGGCGTTGATTTCACCGCACCGACCACGGAAGGGCATTATCAAAGCCATTATATTTTCAACGACAGCGAGGGATATTGGTTTGGCCTGGGGCCAGGCGGCAGAGGTTTCATCACCCTGGACATCAACGTAGCCGCCCCCGATGAGGACTATGCTTACGACTTAGCTTTGAATTATTGCGATGCTGCCTGGGAAAGCCATTATACAGAGGAGGTGGATGGCAAACTTGAAGAAAAAGTCATCGAGCTCGATTGCCCCGCTGAGGTCCCTTCGAGTGATGGTTTTGTGGCTTTGATGAGTAACCCCAAGCTGGAATTGCGCGACGAAAACGAACTAACTTTGTGGGTGCATCCTTACGAGCAAGAATATGCCTGGACTCAAGGAACCTATCCGGCCTACGAAGTCCAGCAAGGAGACCATTTCCGCGTTTGGGTAGGCTGCTTGCAGGATATGCCCAAGTGCAGCTTGGTCTTCCAGGTCTTGTATAAGGACGCCAATGGCAACACCCACAATTTGGGAGAAGAGCTGGGGGGGACAGAGGCCTGGTTCGAGCACTTCGATAGAAAAGTGACCAGAATCGACATCGATTTATCCTCTCTAGCTGGAGAGGAGATTCAATTTATTCTGAAGACACTTGG
>CAZJBA010000262.1:0-2931 GCA_964544065.1 uncultured Anaerolineales bacterium
GTTTTGAGTGTACACACAAATCAAAGAAATAAAGGAGTTTGACCATGTATATCGATCCCAGTACCGGCGGCATGCTTTTCCAAGTTCTAGCAGTCTTGTTTGGATTGTTTTCAGGCCTGATTTTGTTTTTCTCAGGCAAAATCAAAATGGCGTATCGCCGCTTGCTCAGAAATCTTCGTGAGGGGAAAGACGAAGAGGAGGCAGAAGACGTTTCAAGCGAAGCAACAACCGCCGAAGAGTAAACTAAAACTTGCACGGCCCCACCATAGCGGTTAATAACCGCAACACTATTCCTCGCCGTGGATTATCTTTTGACCGAAACCAAACAAATTATGAAAACGATCATTCTTGGATTAGATGCTTTTGATCCTAACATCTTTGAGGGTTTAAGCGAACAAGGGAAGTTGCCTTCTTTGTCCAAATTGGTTAAAGAGGGAAATTATTCCCCTTTTGCTGTTTCCAACCCGCCCCAGAGCGAGGTCTCATGGACGAGTATCGCAACAGGGTTAAGCCCGGCCGGGCATGGCATGTTCGATTTCGTCCATCGCAATCCCAAAAGCTACAACTTGTTCGTCTCGCTCTTGCCGACCCAAAAAACCGCCCTGGGGACTCAATTCGCCCAGCCATTCACCAGCCATACCATCTTCGATGAGGCTGTCCAAAGAGGCTATCCGGCCACGTCGTTCTGGTGGCCGGCGACCTTCCCGGCACGGATGGGCTCCCCGGTGCGCAACATCCCCGGGTTGGGAACACCGGACATTCACGGACGCCTGGGCGTGGGGGTCGCCTTTGCCATGGAAGCGGACGACTCGGAGGGGAGAAAAATTCCCATCCACGCGCTCTCCAAAGGAGGAGTGGGCACGTTTAGCGGGAGTCTGCCGGGGCCATCGAAGAAGGACAAGGCTTCATCCCTCGAATTCCAGCTACAATTCCAGGATGAGGATTACGCCCGTCTGGACATCGGGAAAAGCTCGGTCGAGCTGGAGCGCGGCAAGTGGAGTGCGATCATCGAATTGAACTTCAAAATGGGCTTCCTGGTTTCGGTCAAAGCGATCACGCGCGCCATTCTGACAGAGGGACGATCCTCCCCGCGGCTGTATTTCATGCCGCTGCAGATTCATCCCCTGCGGCCCTTGTGGCCTTATGCCGCCCCGCGCGGCTTCGTCAAGGAAACCTGGAACGTGACGGAGGGCGGCTTTTTGTCGCTCGGCTGGCCGCAAGACACGACCGCCCTGGAAGAAGGCCACGTCAACGACGAGCAGTTCCTGGCCTTGTGCACCCAGATTCGCGAGACGAGAAAGCGGATTTTCTGGCACCACCTTGACCAGTACAAGGAAGGCATTCTCGCCAGCGTTTTTGATTCGCTCGACAGGGTGCAACACATGTTCTTGCACGATCGCCCAGACATCGTCGAAGATTGGTACCTCAACCTGGATTGCTTTGTCGGTGAGGTGATGGAACGGGTGGACGCCCGGGACGATAACCCCCAACTCCTGGTCGTTTCAGATCACGGCTTTGCCAAGTTCGATCACAAGGTGCATGTCAACCGCTGGCTGGTCGAACAAGGCTATTTGGTCACCAACGGTGACCCCAATCAAGAAGGCTCACTGAGCGAGGCACGGTGGCCGCAAAGCGAAGCTTACGCGGTCGGGTTGACCAGCCTGTATCTCAACTTGAAGGGGAGAGAGGGACAAGGCGCGGTTGATCTCTCCGACAAGGACGCCAAGATCGAAGAAATCCGCCAGAAGATGCTCCAATGGGAGGGGCCCGACGGGAAGAATGTCTTCCGGGCTGTCAAGCTGAGCAGCGAAGTCTACGATGATGTTTCCTCCCCCCACGCCCCGGATTTGCTGCTCGGATTCGCCGACGGCTACCGGGCCTCGGCCGAAACCGGGTTAGGCAAGTGGAGTCCGGAGGCGATCGTCACCAACGAAGATCATTGGCACGCCGATCACTGCATCGATGCGGACCTTGTTCCGGGCGTGATTTTCTCCAATCGAGGCTTCAAAGGAATTTCGAATCCCTCCTACCGGGACTTTCCGCAACTTGCCATCGGGATGACGCCCAAAAAAGAGGGCTCCTCACCCGGGCCAGCGTTGAAAGACGAAGAGCAATCAGAGATTGAAGAAAGGTTAAAAGGCCTTGGATACTTATAAATTCCCCGTGAATATCTTCCGATTTTCGAAACAAAAACTGTGGACGCTTTTTTTAATGGCCGCCTTCCCCACCCATGTGTGGACCATCATCCTGGTGTTGCAGGATTATTCCTGGGTGACAGAACGGACCAACTCGTGGGACGCCATCGGCGTGGGGGCTTACGGCCTGCTGGTCGCCCTTGCGGAGAGCGTTTTCGTCTTCGTCGTCGCCCTGGTGTTGAGTTTTCTGATTTCCAGAAAGTGGGAAGAAAGCCGTCGCCTGGCGCTGCTGTTCGTGACCATCTTCATCGTCGCGATTTGGGCGATCATCAACCAGCTTTATTTCTTGTTTGGGGTCACGCTACCAGGTGGCATGATGCGCTCCCTGATCAATGCTGCCCATCCCCTGCGGATACTCTATGGAACCAGCTTTGTACTGGTAACGGTCAGTGTGGTGCTACCTTTTTTTGCTGTGCTTCAATCTGACAAAGCTGTCAAGGGCCTCAAAACGGTCATGGAGCGGCTTTCTACGTTAACGGTCTTGTATTTGTTTCTCGATGCGGTTGGGCTCGTCATCGTGATCATCCGTAATGTAGCCCAATGAACTTATCATGAAAGCAGGAATCCAGGAGATTATTTTGGGACGCAGGTTTGCGCTGATCTTCGCTGCAACAGTTGTGAGATGGCCAACGATAATCTGGAAGACTGTTACGGCAATACCATCCCGGCCTGCGGGGGCTGCTTGCGGGCGCAGGGCTTGATCCGCTGCCCATGAGGGGGAATGTTACCATCTCAG
>CAZJBA010000263.1:0-2920 GCA_964544065.1 uncultured Anaerolineales bacterium
ATAGGGGATTCTTCGGGCAAAAAACGCCCTCAGAATGACATTCCAATGGTATTATCCCATTGACCCCGTATTATCGAAAAGATACGTATACGCCATGCCACGTGGGTTTAGACTCGATCAGAGGAATCCACTGCGCGCCTGAAACCAATTGAGATAATCAACATGCCCGGTAACACAATTCTATTAGCAATATCTGACACCCAGTTAGGTGAATTGTTGGAGAGATCGGTCCTGCAACCAGCAGGATATCAAACCATCTGGGTGAAAAAGCAAGAAGACGCGCAGAAATACCTTCGCTCTTCTACCGTTGATGTCGCCATTGTGGAGAGCGGTATTGGGGAAGATGATCAGCTTTCCTTTTTGGAATTCCTTTCGTACAACTATCCGGCCGTATCAATTGTGGTGATAACAAGCGATCAAGAACTCGAGCAAAAAGCGCGCCAGTTGGGCGGGCTGGTGTTTCTGTCCCCTCCTGTGAAGCCTGATAACGTGCTGACTGCTGTTCAGCGCGGGGTGAGGCGGCGAACTTCGTTGCAAGACTGGGCAAAGAAAATAAGCCGGAGCAATACCGATATGCTTCGGCAACGCGTGAATGTATTGGAAACCTTAAGCCAAGTTGGACGGCTGGTGACAGCTTCTCTGGATTTGGATGAAGTGCTGAAAAACATTATCGACACGGCTGTCAACATCACAGAAGCCGAAGAAGGCAGTTTGCTCATCCTCGACGAGGATAGCGGCAATCTATATATGCGCGCAGCGCTTAATTTTGAGGATGAATTCGTTCAGACGTTTCGGTTGCCAACCGCAGACTCCTTGGCCGGCAATGTCATCCAAACAGGCAAACCAGTCATATTGGATCAGGATTCGCCCCAAAAGATTAAAACTTCCTATTTGGTTAAATCTTTGTTGTATGTACCCTTGCGCGCTCATGGCCGCATTATTGGTGTGTTGGGGGTGGATAATCGAGAAAGCGACCGAACTTTTCAAGAGCAAGACCTTACCCTAGTGACGGCCTTGGCCGATTACGCCGCGGTTGCTATCGAAAACGCGCGTTTGTTCACCAGTACTGAAATTGAACGCCATAAATTGGCAGCGATTCTCTCGCATATTGAGGATGGCGTCATTGTAGTTGATGAGAACCAAAACATCGTTTTGGCTAATCGGATTGCGCGTTCTTTCTTTGAGTTAGACGACCAAAGACTGGAAGGCCGGTCTTTTCAGAATGTGTTCGAAGATTATCCTGACTTGTTAGATTTGATCGCTAATGGCCATGGAACTCTCCCCTACCGGGATGAAATTGAACTCGACGATGAGCGCATCCTCGACGCCCAGCT
This sequence comes from uncultured Anaerolineales bacterium, assembly GCA_964544065.1. Lineage (GTDB taxonomy): Bacteria > Chloroflexota > Anaerolineae > Anaerolineales > UBA11858 > JAYELX01. The sequence goes on from CAZJBA010000263.1 coordinate 1,335, forward strand.
TAACCAGATTCCCAACGTGGGTTTAACCATCACAATGCATGATGTGACCTATTTCAAAGAACTTGATCGAATCAAGAGCAATTTTGTCCATGCAGTATCACACGATCTTCGTTCCCCCCTAACATCAATTTTGGGATATATCGAATTGTTGGATCGTGTCGGGCCGGTGAATGAACGACAGGAACAGTTTATCAAACGAGTGAGAACCAGCGTAGAAAACATTACCGAACTGATCAACGATTTGTTGGACTTGGGCCGGATCGAGTCCGGACTTGATTCTCGCAAGGAATGGGTCAGCTTAGCCAAGATCATCCAATATTCTACCGAAAATTACAAAGAAACACTTCGCCAGCGAAATCAAAAACTGACCCTTGATATCCCCTCAGATTTGGCCTCCATCTTTGGCGATACGGTTCGATTGCGCCAAGTCATCGATAATTTGCTAGGCAACGCAATCCGCTACACGCCGGAGGGCGGGGCAATAAGCATCATCGCGCGGGAGGAGAATAAGAAGGTTTTTTTACAGGTAAGTGATACGGGATATGGTATCCCAGCCAAAGACCTACCCCATATTTTTGACAAGTTCTATCGAGCAAGCAATGTGGTCGAAGACTTTGTTGGTAGCGGTCTCGGTTTAGCGATTGTAAAATCCATCGTAGAGAATCATCAAGGCAGGGTTTGGGTTGATTCGATTGAAGGGGAAGGGACTACGTTTACCATTGTTCTGCCTATCGAGCAGCAAGAAGAGTGATTTCCCCAAATAAAAAGTCTCCATTGGTTGGTGAGGAAAACCCAATGGAGACTTCGCCAAAGGAGGAAACAGCGATGAATGAAGATTTCTCCCCATTCCGAGGCAAATCTTATCAGATTTAGCCCACTTGTCGACGGGTCAAAGATCACGACGCCTGGGTGATTTTTCTCCCTCGGCGATGTGACATTTCACGTGATGAGAAGTTATCGTCTGCGCTTGCGCTGATTTTTCCAGGATGCCATGCGAGTGTCCAACTCCGTGCTGAGTTTCATCCAGTCGTCCACCACGAAGACAAAACCGGGCGCCTGAGGTAGAAAAAACAAAGGGGAAAGAAACAGCTTCAGCAACGCCCGAGCAAGTGGGTAGTCATGAAGTTCAACGCCGACGGCTGTCTCCCCATAAAAGGCTGTCAAAAAACGACGTTGGGACCACTTTTGCTCCCGAGGGGGAAATACCTTAACCAGATCGAGGGGGTGAATCCTACGGATACGACGATAAGATACCTTGAGTCGTAGGAAGGGGGTCACCAAGCGAAAATAGGAATCCGCCGGTTGAATATAGCTCATGTTACGCAACAAGAGCGCAAGCGCGCCCATACCCAAGAGTACAACTGCCCCCATTAACACCCATAGATTGTTGGCCGTATGAATAATGCTGGTTTCTCTCGTCCCCGCTTGCCACCATAACACCGCCAATATGCCTCCCAGCAGAAAGGCAGGCAGCCATAAACGATTCCAGAATTTGCGATATATCAGAAGTGTATAACGGTTTCCAAATTTTCGAGCAGGCATGTTTTTCCTATAGGACTTACGCAATATTGAACCAGACTTATGTG
>CAZJBA010000264.1:0-1384 GCA_964544065.1 uncultured Anaerolineales bacterium
TAACGCAATGCACCATCGTCGTCGAAAAAGAGGAAGAAGTCGGCGATGAAGGGGAAACGGAAGAACAGGCCTGATTGGCGTCTCTATTTCGCTTTAACGACCGCATCCCCCGGAAGATGTTTTTTTGGGGGATGTTTTTGTACCCCCACTGCGACTCGAACGCAGGTCTTCGGCTCCGGAGGCCGACACTCTGTCCACTGAGCTATGGGGGCATTCGTGCGAAAATTGTACCACGGGGGCGAAATCGTTTGTAGGGGCGGCAATGGAATGGATAGAAAACAACCGTTACCCCGCGCTGTCATGATGCTCTTTTTGGCTTTGTGGTGATTGTCCGGTGAACGTTCTCAGGCAATGGCGTCGTGGGTTAAGTCGGCCATCTCTTGGCGCGCCCGCTTGATCCGTTCGGTGTTGCCGCCCTCCTCACCCATCTTGGTGCATTGATGTTTCTTGTAAGCCAGTTCGGCGGTCAGTTGATAGAAACGATTGGTGGCCAGGAACTGACCCTGCAACAAACTCTTGATCCGCGCCCCGATCTGCGCCCAGGCGGAACTCGCCGTCCGGTATTGGCGCCTGGATAGTGTGCCGAGTTCGATCTCTTCGTTCAAATGGCGCCGAATCCAGCTTCGCTCCCGGTAGGTGGCCCAGACGATGACCCCAAACATGAACAGCCAGCCGCTCCAATCAATCAGCGTGCCAACAACCAATCCGCCCAATCCCGACAGGATCGACGCGAGGGTATTGTGAGCGGCATGAGCAAGCACAGCGGCACCCAACCCCAACGTGGGAAAGAGGATCTTCAAGACCGCGTTTTTGTTGAATCGGGCTGCGGCCAAACCGATCCCAAAGAAAGCGGTGTAGAAGGGGTGCTGCCATCCGACCAGAACGATGCGCACGAAGCTCAACCAGAGCAGGCCTTCATAACCCCCTTCCTGGTAGCCGAACGTATAGATGTAATAGCTGTTCTCCGTGGCCGCGAAACCCAGCGCGGTGATCCCCGCATAGATGATCCCGTCGAGGGTGGAGTCGAACTCGTGGCGAAGTGCCAAGAAGACCAGCAGCACGGCCGTCCCTTTCAAGATTTCCTCCACCGGCGGTGCCACCAGTGAGCCGGTGGCCAACTCCGTGAAGGCCTCCGATTGGGTTGCGATGTAGATGCCTGCCCCCAGGAGCGTGTTGACGACGAAAGCGACGCCCGAGGCAACCGCCGCGCCCCAGAAGAAGACCCCACCGAGCAGGATTTTGGGCTCTTTTTCATAGCGATCCAGCCAGTAGAGCATCCAGGCGAAGAAGAACATCGGTACGAAGCCGAGGGAGAGGGAAAGGATCAGGCCCATATAGGTCTCCTGTTTAACGATCAATATGCTTCACCGTGTCACTCTGAAGG
>CAZJBA010000264.1:1484-2888 GCA_964544065.1 uncultured Anaerolineales bacterium
CCGCCCGGCGCATGGTCCGTTCCCAGGTGCTGCGCACGGCCAGGTGACCGGTGTAGCGCATGGCTTCGGTTTTGGCAAAGGTGATGCGGACGCGCATCTTGTAGGGTGATTGCATGGGGGGTTGCGAGTTAGGAGTTGCGAGTTAGGAGTTAGGAGTTCAGGGGCAGCCCCAAGACACCGTGTGCTCGTGGCGCATGTCCTTGTATGACGTCAGGATGCCGCAGCCGTAACACTGCTCGCGGCAATCTGGGCGGATTTCGCCCTTCAGGCTGAGGCGATACTCCTCGGCCAGGTGTTCCTTCTTAACGCCTGTGCTGATGTGGTCCCAGGGTAGCGGCTCCTCCAGCGGGCGCGGACGTTGGGCGTAAAACGCCGGGTCGAGACCGGCGGCCTCGAAGGCCTCCAGCCAGGCATCGTACTTGAAATGCTCGTTCCAGGCGTCGAATTTGGCGCCCCGCTGCCAGGCCGCCAGGATCACCTCGGCCAAGCGGCGGTCGCCGCGGGAGAGCCAGGCTTCCAATTGAGTCAAACGCGGGTCGTTCCAGGTCAGCTTCAAGCCGCGGCCGCGCAGATTCTTCTTCAAATAATCTTGCTTGGTCTCAATTTGCTCGATCGAGTCGCACGGCGCCCATTGGAAGGGGGTGTGCGGCTTGGGCACAAACGTCCCCACGCTGGCGTGCACCTTGGCGCGGTGGCCGATCGCTTCTTCGCCCACATCCCGCACCGCCTTGCACAACTCGACGATGGCGGCGACATCGTCGATTGTTTCCTCGGGCAGCCCGATCATGAAATAGAGTTTGATCGTATGCCAGCCGCGGCTGTAAATTTCCCCGGCAGTCTCCAGTACCTCTTCATCGCTGATCGGCTTGTTGATCATCCGGCGCATGCGTTCACTGGCCGCTTCAGGCGCCAGGGTGCAACTCCCCCGCCGCGAGCCCTCCAGCGCCTCCATCAAATCGACGCTGGTGCTCTCGATGCGCAGCGATGGCAGCGAAATGGACAGGTGCCGGTCTTTGAATTTCTCTTGGATTGCCTCAACCAGCTCGACGATTTGCGTATAGTCAGAAGAGGATAGCGAGAGCAGGCCGACTTCCTCAAAGCCGGTCGCTTGCACGGCGGCTTCGATGGCATTGACCACCTCTTCGACGGGGCGTTCGCGCACCGGCCGGTTGACGATTCCGGCGTGGCAAAAGCGGCATCCCCGCGTGCAGCCGCGCATAATCTCGATGGCGGCCCGGTCGTGGACGATGTCGATGTAGGGGACGATGAAGTCGGTCAGGGGAGGGGGTAATTGGGGCGTGATCTGTTTGGTGATGGGCAGCGGTGCCGAGGGGGATACTCGTTCCAAGCAGGAGAAGCGGCCATCAGGTTGATAGCTGGATTCGTACAGGCTGGGCACGTACA
>CAZJBA010000265.1:0-2875 GCA_964544065.1 uncultured Anaerolineales bacterium
ATTAAGGAATGTGATTAAATAATTTTCCCATTCCTTGCGCCACCCGCAGGGCGATAAATCACCCTGCTACATAACAACGCCGGATGAATCCGGCTGCAAAACCCGATTTATCGGGTGTTGTTAGGTAGCACGGGGATTCATCCCCGTGCGGGGTTGGAGTGCAAATGCGCAAGTTATTTAATCACGGCTCCTAAGTTTGCCCGGTTTGCCTTTTGTCAAAGACAGTGTACCTGCTCTATGGTATCTTGAACATATAGAGCAAGTTGTGATTTCTTAGGCTGGCACATTGGTGCACTGTAGATTGGTAGGTTGGGGGGTACCAATCTACCAAGTCACCAATATACCAGTATCCCCAATCTGCCAACTAGGAGTACCACCGATGCAATTTTTATCCAAACGTCTCAACTACCTCTTCCGCTCCACCCGGGGCCTAACCCTTGTTGCCATTGCCATGGTCGCCCTGGTGACGGCTATTTGGGGCACGCTCTCGGGCCCGATGGTCGAGTGGGGAGTGCGTGACATCACCGTGAAGGTGCTGGGCATGGATTTGGTCCAAGCCGAACGCGAAGGCCGCATCATCATGCTCTACCACACTATCGCCATGACTATCGTCGCCATTGAGGTCTATTTCATCACCGAGCTGCTGCCAATGAAGCGTCACGAGCAGGTGACCATCAACGGGACCATCACCGTCGGCTACCTGACAGCGCTGATTTTTGGGCTGCTGTTCGGCTATTTCGGCCATAACTTCATCTTTCATGGATTATTCCTACTGGGACAATCTCTGGTTTTCTTCGCCGGAATTTTGTTGGCCGTGGCGCTGTGGCCCTGGAGGGATGAATATCGCTTGGAGGCCGACACGCCCTATGCCCACACCAAACGGGGACTCGATTTGGAGCGCACCGCTTTCTTCGTCATGGCCGTGGCCACGCTGCTTTCCTCCACCTTTGGAGCGGTGACCGGCTCCTATTGGGGCAACGGCCATGAGACTTTCCTGGCCGAAGACCTGATTCGTGAGCCGCACAAAACCGGTTTGCAAAAAGCGATCATCGGCCACCTGCACATCATGCTTACCCTCATCGCCATCGCCATTACCTTGATTGTTGGCCGCTGGATGAAATTCAAGGGTATTTTGCACAAAATTGCCATGTGGTTGATGATTGTTGGCACGATCATTATCACCGCTGGGGCATTGTCCGTGGTCTGGGTAGAATGGGCTCACACGACGATCTATTTCGGTTCCGTCTTTGTGATGCTGGCGGCTTTGATGTACGTCATCTACACCTGGGACAAGTTGATCCGAGAGGGCACCGCCGACATCGAGAACCCCACTTTCTTCCAGAAGATGGGCGCGTTGCTGCGCGATCCGCTCAAGTTTGGCCCTGGCTGGCAGATGGTCTTCATGAATTTCACCGTCAGCGGGGTGGGCATCTTCATGGCCGTCAAGCTGGATGAAATCTTCCGGGTCTGGCCGCACCGCGAGGAGCGTATCACCCTGACCGGGCACTGGCACATTTTAGCCTCACTCATCGCCACAATCATCCTTTTGTATTATGGCGATCTCTCCGGCTTGAAAGGCAAAGTGCGCAAGTGGTACGGCTGGCTGATTATCATCATGTCCGACCTGGCTTTTGCTTCGGCGACCGTCTTTTCGATGAAGCGCTTGTTTGTGGCCGAGAGCGAGCAGCAATCCCTGGTCAACACCGTCATGGTTTTGATCGATTTGGGTTTGGGAGTTGTGCTCGTCGTGCTGGCAGTCTTTATGCTCTGGCGCTTGTACGATCTCTTCCGAGAGCGGGGGTACTGGGCCGAAGAGTTTGCTGCCGAGCGCCAAGCGGCCGCAAAAGCGGAAATCGAGGAGAGGAAGCGAAAGATCGAAGCGCTGCAAGCCACCCTCGAGGAGGTGTCCGAATGAAACGCGCTCTCTTTGTCCTGACGCTGCTTGCCGCTTTGTTGGCCTCCTGTGGGCCTGCCCCCAAGGTCAGCGCGATCCAGCCTCCCTATGTAAAGACCAACATCGACCCCGACTCGTGGGTCACTGTTCCGGCGGGCGAGTTCCCCTACGGGCAGCATGATCACATCACCCTGGTCGATGATTATGAAATCATGGTCACCGATGTTACCGTGGCGCAGTATGCCCGTTATCTCAATGAAGCCCTGGCAAATGGGGATGTTTTCATCGGGGAATTTGAAGTTACCATCGAAGATTTCGTTCAACGGGATCGGGGCGTGGGAGCATCCTATCCTGGCGAACCCTTCCACGGATACGAACACGAATTCGAAGTCGCGGCTGGGGATTACATCCACGTTCCTTTGGAAGAGGGCTTGCGCATGACATGGGAGGGAGAGACCTTTACTCCCATGGAAGCCTACCTCAATCATCCTATGACGATGGTGAGCTGGTTTGGTGCTGATGCCTATTGCCAGCACTACGGCTGGCGGCTGCCCACAGAAATTGAATGGGAAAAAGCCGCTCGTGGAACAGAGATGGTCGCCGGTCACGGCTTACCCTTCCCCTGGGGTACAGAGATTCACGGTAACAATGCTAATTATTACTCATCTTTCGATCTCTTCGAGAAGATGTTTGGAAAATTGGGCAATACCACCCCGGTTGGTTTCTATAACGGTCAGACGTATGACCTTGGCGAGTATCGCTATCAAACCCGCGATTCGGCCAGCCCTTACGGCCTCTACGACATGGCCGGGAATGTGTGGCAATGGGTGGGCGATGATTATCCCGACCAACACTATCGTTACATGCGCGGCGGCAGTTTCTACTCGTACGAGGTGGATTTACGCGTTTGGAAAAACAACAGCGCTGGCCCGTGGTATTACAGCCCCCAGGTTGGTTTCCGTTGCGCGCGAGGTCAGTAAG
>CAZJBA010000266.1:0-2852 GCA_964544065.1 uncultured Anaerolineales bacterium
GTTGGTTCGGGGGCGGGTGTTTCAGCAGGTTCAGGTTCGGGTTCAGTTTCCATCGCGTCCATCCAATCGGGGGTTTCTTCCTCCGCCGCCGGTTCGGGGGCAGGCGTTTCAGCCTGGGGCACAGCCTCGGTTTCTACTTCCCCCAGCCAATCGGGCAGTTCTTCTTCCGAGGATGTTGCTTCTAAATCATGTTCTTTCTTGAGCCAGTCAGGCGTTTCATCGTCCTCCGGTGGCTCTTGGTCGGAGAAAAGCGCCTCCAGTTCTTCAATTTCCTCATCAACCTCCTCACCGGCTTCTTCTTCCGATGCCTCGGTTGGCGCCATGGATTGCATCCAGGCTGGGATTTCAGCAGCAACGGCTTCTCCTACCTCTGGCTCTTCCTCATCAAAAGGAAGGGGGGCAGGGGGTTGATCGGCTTCTCCATCGGAAGGTTCCCAGCCTGCCTCTCGCATCCATTCCGGAATCTCTCTTTGTTCTTGCTCGTCTGGGAGTAGGTCTTCTGTCTTTGTAAAGACTTCGGAATCCCTTTGAGAACTGGGGGTCGCCCACGCCGGCAGTTCCTCTTCATCGGAGTCAGATGCTGTCAGATCAACACCCAGGGAAGTAGCCCATTCGGGTTCTTCTTTAGCGGGCAACCGGGCTCCCTCTTGGCTCCATTCCAAGGGTTCAATCATAACGGCTTGGGCGGGGACATCCGCAGCAGTCGGGGCTTTGGGGGAGACATGAGCCTCGTAAGGGTTGAGTGATTCTAGCCGGCGTTGACAGATCCTTCTGTCGTTTTCTCGGTCTGTTCCTGCTAATAATTGTGCTAAGATGCGATTGGCCACCATGCAATAGGGCAGGTCCTTGATGATTTTATTGCAAATTTCGACAGCTTTGATTTCATTGTCGTTTTTCGCGTAGGCTTCCGCCAAGACGACGAGTAAGTCAGGGCGGTTAGGGTCTTTTTGCAATGCTTCATTTAGTTCGCCGATGGCTTGCTGATAATGACCGCCTTTATTGTACATGCGGGCCAAAGCGCCTCGCGTCAGTCGCACTTTAGGGGGTTGGATTCTATCCCGTTGGCTGTACAATCGCTGAATCTCGCTTTGGATGGCGTTGTTGTAAGGGCGGATGTCAAAGGCGCGTTTCATGTGCCAGAGCGATGTATCCAAGTTGCCTTCGTCTTCTCGGATGATGCTCATGCCGACGTGAGAGACAAAATCATCTGGTATGGCCGAAAGCACGCGTTGGAATATGTCGGCCGCGCTGCCATAGTTCTGGTTTTCGAGGTGGGCTTTTCCTAATAATCGATAGGCCTCGATGTGTTTCGAGAAAGTTTTGAGGATATGACGGCAATGGGCAATAGCCTCCTCGATTTGGCCTTCTTCGATCGCAGACTCGATTTCACCGATATAGGTTCTTAAGGGGACTTTCGTCATAGGACTATCCTCCCCGATCATACGGGTTGAATACGTTGAGTTGTTGGCGTTCGTGTATAAGTTGGACAGAGGGTCGCTTTCGGTGACCCTTTCTTTGAACGTTGTACTATTATTTTAACATATCTATGCGATGATTGAAACATGAGTGCTACTTTGCCTGGATTTCTTGATCGGATATAGTCGTATCATCTTAAAAAGTTGGGGGGCTTGAGACATGTCACTCTCGCCGCGCTTCCCCTGGCGGGACGCAGAGCGTGCGTGCCCTGGGGGCAAGGCGTGCCGCTGGCAAGGAAGTGTTCTTTACGACCGAAGAGTCTCCCCTTATGAAAGTGGGAGATTCTTCGGGTTGCCGTAGGCACGCACGGCGAAAAACACCCTTGCTCTGCATGCCTTGCCCAGCGGGCACGCACAGCGTGGCAAGAATGACACGCTTGAGGCTTTGCCTCGTTTTATTGAAAAGATACAAACAGTCCCCGAGAAAACGAAACGGATCGATCTCCGTCAGATGATTGCCTTAAAAAAGGATAGAGGCCAATTCTTTTTGATATTGTTGGGTGATCGGATTATCGTGGCCCAGTATCTCGAACAAGGCCAACAGAACTTTGCGGGCTTCGTCATCCCGGTAGTGTTTCTCTTGCCGTAGCACTTCTAAGAGACCGTCCATGGCGGCGGGCAAATTGCCCAATCTGATCAAGCGAAGACTGCGGCCATAGGTTGCATTGATGGAAGACCCTTTCTTGGCATGTTCGGATTTCGGTCGCGTCAGAGCTTTGGCTAAGGGTTGCAATTTTTCAGCCGTGGCGTAGGCTTGGCTAGGCGGGAAATTCGTCAGGATTTGCAGCGCCTCTTCGCCTTGGCCTTGCGCTAAGAGAGCTTTGGCAGAGCCAAGCAGCGCTTGAGGCTGGCGTGGCCTTTCTTCGAGGACGTCTTGAAAGGCTTGGATTGCATCTTGCCAGGATTCCCTTTGGAGCATGCTGTCCCCTTTATCCAATTGTAAATCTGCCGTGCTCGGCACGACCCGGCGTAAAAATTTTTGAACGTACTCCTTGGGCTTGAGGCCGGTAAATGTGTCCACAACTGCACCTTTGTGAAATGCCTTCACCGCGGGGATGCTGGTCACATTAAAGCGCAAGGCCAACTCGGTGTTTTCATCGACGTTGAGACGCGCCAAGCGGAATTTGCCTTCTTCTTGGGTGACCAAGTCTACCAGGATGGGATCGAGCGTCTTGCATGGTACGCACCACTCGGCCCAAAAGTCGACAATCACAGGCAGTTTTTGGGAATAGTTGATTACTTCGTAGTTGAAATTTGCTTTGGTAACGTTGATGATAAAAGGAGAAGTCATAGATACCGTTTGTTTTGGTTGAAAAGGATCTTCTCAAAAAACCGGGGGATAATCGATTGTGCCCCTACGGGCACACCAAATGGGTG
>CAZJBA010000267.1:0-2845 GCA_964544065.1 uncultured Anaerolineales bacterium
CTAAGAAAAATGAAAAAATTCATCAAGCTGATTCAGAGTATTGATTCTCGAAAGCGAATTTCTCCACCGGCAATCTTTCAGGGCGGAGTTTTTCTGTCTCGGCTTTGGGTTTCGCTTGGTCGTGTTCGCCGACGACGAGCAGGGCAATCACCTGCATCTCCTCCGGGATATCCAGGATTTGCTTGACTTCCTCTTGATCATAACCTGCTATCGGGTGAACAACAAGCCCCAGTTCCGTCGCCCGCAGCAGCAGAAAGCCCGTCGCCATCCCGGTGTCGAAAAGAGCATAATGCCGGTCCTTGATGTTGCAATCCAACTCCTCCTGGCTGAAGACGGCCACAATCATGGAGGCGTCTTCGGCCCAGCTTTGATTTTTCTGAGATAAAGCTCCCAGCAATTCCTCGAATTTCTTGGCTTGATGCACGAAGACGAATCGCCAGGGTTGATTGTTGAAACACGAGGGCGCTAATTGGGCGCTCTCTGCCAAATCGTTGATCAGGTCTGTATCAATCTCGGTGGGTTTCAAGGCGCGATAAGATCGCCGCGCTTGGATCGCTTCTTGAACGTGCATATCCCCTCCTTATTGGAATGGCTTCAACTTTTCTGGATCTGTGATCGGCGGGCGGCAGGTGAAATTTTCACACACATAGGCGGTGGCGCGATCGTCGATTTGCTCCCGGTTTTGCAACACGGGGATGGGCGTTTCCTCCTTTTGGGGCGGGCGCAAGGCGACGACTTGATGGGGCCGGAATCCCTCGGTGCTGGCTGCCAGGAGTGCAACCGTGTCCTCGGCTTGGGGGTCCCCAATGATGGCGATTTCGCGATGGGAGCCGAGAGCGTAGTCCAGCGCTTGCAGCCATTGGCCGAAGCCCTGGGAATGTTTGGCCATCAGCGTTTGCAGCGGCGCCATGCTCCGGTGGGCTTGCTCCAGATAGGTCGGCTCTAGGGCCAACCCCGATAATCGCAGCAGGGTGTAAGCGGCCATGGCATTGCCTGAGGGGACAGCATTGTCCTGTAAATCCTTAGGCCGCAAGATCAGGTCTTCGTGGTCGTCGCTGGTCTCGAAAAAGCCACCTTCGGGATCGTTGAAATGGGTCAAGATCGTCTCGGCGAACGTCTCGGCGGCGATGTACCAGCGCGGCTCGAAGGTGGTCTGATACAGTTCAATCAGCCCTTCGATCAAATAAGTGTAATCTTCGAGATAGCCGTTGACCTTGGCTTGGCCGTCTTTCCAAACGTGCAGCAGGCGACCCTCCGGTGTGCAGAGTTGGTCGAGAAGGAATTCGCCATTGTTGACCGCCGCTTGGCGATAATCTTGGCGCTCCAGCACTCGGCCCGCTTCAGCAAAAGCGGCCAACATCAACCCGTTCCAGGAGGTGATCACCTTGTCGTCGCGGCCGGGGTGGGGGCGTTTTTCTCGCACCTGGAACAGTTTCTGACGAGCCCCCTCGAAGGTTTCGCGTTCTTCCATCGCGCCGACGAATTCGAGGATGTTCTCGCCCTCGAAGTTGCCGCTCTCGCTGACGCCGTACGCCTCCATGAAGGCCTCGGCTTCGTCGCCGAGCAGGTCGCGGATTTGGTCAGGCGTCCACAGGAAGAAGGCGCCCTCGCGCCCCTCGCTGTCGGCGTCCTGGGTGGCGTAGAAACCGCCTGCGGGATCGGTCATTTCTCGAAGGACGTAGTCGAGGGTTTCCTCCGTGATCGTGCGGTAGAAATCGTCGCCGGTGACCTGCCAGGCGTGCAGGTAGACGCGGGCAAGCTGGGCGTTGTCGTAGAGCATTTTCTCGAAGTGGGGCACAAGCCAGCGGTTATCGACCGAGTAGCGGTGAAAACCGCCGCCCAACTGGTCGTACATCCCGCCCATGGCCATGGCGTCCAGGGTTTGGGTAACCATTTCCAGGGCCCGCTGATCGCCGGCGATGTGGCGGCGCAGCAGGAATTCAAGTGTCATTGGTTGGGGAAATTTGGGCGAGCCGCCCCAGCCGCCGTTGAGCGGGTCGAAGTTGTCCCAGAGATTCTCGACGGCGCGCGTCAATGTTTCGGGGCGGAGTTCGACATCATCTTCTCTCGCGGGGTTTTGCTGCTGTTGCAGCACCGCGGCGACTTTCTCTCCGCTGGTGAGCGTTTCCTGGCGGCGGTTTTGCCAGGCATCGACCACCGCCCGGAGCACCTCGCTGAAGGCGGGCATCCCATAACGGGATTCGGGGGGGAAGTAGGTGCCCCCATAGAAAGGTTGCCCCTCGGGGGTCAGAAAAACGGACATGGGCCAGCCCCCACTTCCGGTCATGGCCTGCACCGCGGTCATGTAGATGGTGTCCAGGTCGGGGCGTTCCTCACGATCGACTTTGATATTGACAAAGTGTTGGTTGAGAATTTCCGCAATATCCTCATCCTCGAAGGATTCGTGCGCCATGACGTGGCACCAGTGGCAGGCGGAGTAGCCGATGCTGAGGAAAATGGGTTTATCTTCCTGCTTGGCTTTTCCCAGGGCTTCTTCTCCCCAAGGATACCAATCGACGGGGTTGTCAGCGTGTTGGAGCAGATAGGGAGAAATTTCTTTTTCGAGACGGTTCGGCATGGTGATTCCCTTCAAAAAGATGAGTTTGGCAAAAGATTCACCTTCTTAGACGTTTTATGATTGGAGAATCTTACCCGGAAAGTTTATCCCTTAGCGTCGATTATACCAGGTCAAGCCTGTGTTCATATGCTTATTCATCGCTTGGCAGAGAAAAGGGACCTGCCGGGCGACCGCGGTGGTGCGGCAGGTCCCCCTTACTAGAGAGTCATTTTTATTAATATGGATTCAGCTATAATGTTTTTAAGGCTTGCTGGACCTACCAATCAC
>CAZJBA010000268.1:0-2824 GCA_964544065.1 uncultured Anaerolineales bacterium
CGCCGGGAACGGCGGCTAGAGCGCGTTTGCAAAGGTCTTGAGTAAACGACTTTCAGTAACCTTGCGCTGTAACATAGTCAGCATTCTTGTTTAGCCGCACAATCAGCGCACAGGCCTGAAATTGTCAACGATCCCGGTTGGGCCGTAAAGCCGTAGCTCTCGCGCAGTGCCTCGATCAGCGGCTGTAAGGCTTTCTCCTCTGCGGGAATAACGGTGCCGCAAGCGGTGCAATGCAGGTGATGGTGTGGCCCGTGGACTCCGACCAATTCGTAACGGCGCATCCCGTCACCGGTGTCCAGCACCACGACCAAGCCAAGATCGACCAACAGGTCAAGGGTACGATAAATCGTAGAGAGATCGAGGCTCTCGAATTGCGTGTGGACGCGCTCGTAGATCTCTTCTGCTGTTACGATTTCCTCCATGTTATGCAGCGCTGACAAGACAATTTCCCGCTGAGGTGTCAACCGGTAACCGCGCTTGCGCAACTCTTCGATAAAGTAGCTCTCACAAGACATCAAATTTCTCCGTCATCCCCTTAATAAATCACTTGGCCCGAAATCTCTGCGCCGCTGAAAACCTGCCGCTCTCGCAAGACCACCGTGTCTCGCAGGGTAACACGATCGCCGATGCTGCTGTTGTGCTCAATGTAAACGTTTGGCCCCAGGGTACAATGCTCCCCAATGCGGACACCGCGTTCATAATAAACCGGCGGGATGATCTCGGTATCTCGCCCCGGTTTTTGATCGCAGGCAGGCCCCGTGCTGAAGCCGTTGGCGAGATAATGCCGGTTGATTCGGAGCAGGTCTTCCGGTTTGGTCAGATCCATGCGGCTGCCCACGTGAATGCCGCGGATGTCCCCGTCCCGCTCGATCAAGGTTTGAATGGCGTCTTGCAACTCGATTTCTCCCCGCTGGGATGGTTGCACCTCGGGCAGATAGTCCAACAAGCGCGGCGAGAAGCAATAAAGCGGCACGCTGGCAATATCCGAGGGGGCTTCTTCCAGGGATGGTTTTTCCACGATTTGGACGATTTGATTCCCCTCCAGCTTGACCACCCCCATGCGAGTGAGATTCGCTGGCCCCACCCGCAGCAGGGACAGGATCCCGTTGGGGCCTGATTCCGTTCCCCAGGCCTGGACGATCCGCTTGACGTCCTCCTCCGGGATCAAATTATCACAAGACGAAAGCACGAAATCAGCCCGGATGTGGGGCGCGGCCTGGAGCAGGGCGTGGCCCATCCCCAGCGGTTCTGGTTGTGGGACCAGTTTGACCTCGGCATCGATCTGCGACTGATCTTGAAAATAGGCCCGAATTTCTTCGTCCTCCGGGCTGATCACGAGAATGAATTCCCTGATGCCGGTGGCGACAAGGGGGTCCATGACTCGCTCGACGATGGGCTTGCCCAGGATAGGTGCCATCGCCTTGGTGCGATTTTCGGTGATCGGATGGAGGCGGCTGCCTCTACCGGCCGCGAGAATAATAGCTTGCATAATCCTTTTACATGCTGCGATTTGCCGTAGACATCCCTTCGGGAAAATCGCTCATTGGGGCTGTCGCCGAACGTCGATCTTCATCGACGTGGGCTGCGTCCACGCAGGTGGACGCTCAGCGAAGCTCCTATGCACGACTTCAGTCGCAAGTTTTTGGGAGTTTCATCACCTAAGCCCTGTTCAACTTCTCCACCCGCAGACCTTGTTTTGAAACCTTGGGGTGATAAACGCTAGCTTGGTTCAATCCCGCTTCTTGAGCGGTTTGACGCCAAACCTCCATCAAGGCTTCTTCCTTGCCGGGTTGGGTCAGCGCGAAGACCGAACCGCCGCATCCAGCTCCGGTTAACTTAGCGCCGAAGGCGCCGTTCTCAAGCGCTGCTTCGATCAGTAAATTGTTAGCTTCGCCTGCTCCGTTTGGAAAACCGGAATAGGACATCATTTCGTCCACGGCGTGATGATTTTTGTTCATCAACTGGCCAAAGGTTTTCCAATCGCGTTGCAGCAAGGCAATTTTACCGCGCCAGGCCGTTTCCCAGGCTGTGCGCATCCACCCCACCATGGGGGGAATCTCTCCGCCATTTGCCACCCATTGTTTGTGCTCCTGGATGTAAAGCGGGCGCATGCGTCCGTGCACGTCCCCGGAATCGCGTTTCACGCCGCTGCAAACGGCCACCAGCGGCAGTTGATCCACCCAAGGGTCCAATCGCTCGTAGGTGCTATAAGGTTCTTGGTGGAGCTTTTTTTGATGCAGCTTGCCGCGGTAATCGATATATGCCAACCCGCCAAAAAGGGGCACATAGCGGTCGGCGTACCCGCAGGTGATCCCCAATTCCTTGGCCTCGACCCGTTGGGTTAATTCTCCCAAGATGTAGTCGTTGTGGTAGAGAGAGTCAAGTTCATAATGGGCCCTTAATCCCGCCAGAGTCAGCAGCACGAAAAGGGACGAGCCACCTAGCCCACTTTGGCGGGGCACCTCCGTCCAGGTGGCGATGTGAACGCCGCCGGCCTTGATTTTCTCTCGAAATTCCGGGCTGTAACGGTAGAGGCGGTTGATCGCCCCTTTGCACAAATCGAGGCTGCCGTCGTAGGGCAAGGGGATTTGGTCAGGTTGGTAGGCCTGCTGGGCAACCGTTTCGAATCCGTCTCCGGCTCGATCTCTTTGCTCCAGCACAATCTGATCGCTTGCTTGAATCTCGGCGAAAGCATGGAGGCCGACGGCTGCGGAGATGGTAGCGAAATCCCCTTCCACCGCGTCACTGGGATTGCCAAGGATGTTGATTCTTGCGGGAATGGTGAGGTGATAGGGCATAAATTGGTTTTGGGGTCTAAATGTTT
>CAZJBA010000269.1:0-2806 GCA_964544065.1 uncultured Anaerolineales bacterium
CGAAGGCACGCCTTTGGCGATCTGCGTTCTATTTAGCGGGGGCGTGAACGCTTACCTAGTTTTTTGAGAAGTCACGAGACAAGAAACATTTGTAACCGTTCAGGGTCTTAGTAAAAGATCCCGAAATGGAACACGGATCGCTGTGCGTGCCCATGGCAACAAGGATTAGGCAGATTTTCACAGATTTTAATTTTTTGCCAACGGCACGCAGAGCGATCCGCGGAAATCAGCTATATTCGCGTTGCCGAAGGCACGCCTTTGGCGATCCGCGTTCTATTTAGCGAGGGGCGTGAACGCTTACAAACATTTTAGCACATTATCGTATCGTTCACTCAAGCAACCGAATGAATTCGGTAGCTGACACGTAAAACCTGTTTGCCAACGGCACGCAGTGCGAAACAGGTTTAAAAATGATGTTTTTGAACGTGTTTTGCGCAGCATGCCTCCGGCAAACACGTTTCGGGTATCAGCAGATGAATTCATTCATCTGTTTTCGGGATCGCCACAAATTCCGTTAGAACCAGCAATAAAAAACGCCGCCTCATGAGAGGCAGCGTCTATGGGCCGTCAGGCTCCTCGGGCTGGATTCGAACCAGCAACCTATCGGTTAACAGCCGACCGCTCTACCATTGAGCTACCGAGGAAAGCGGCATGATTATATAACTAAGCGCGAAACGTGTCAAGGAAAATTTTAAGAAAAAGCTAACCGGCACAAGAGAAGCCTCACGCCGGTTAGCCTATCTTCTTATGGCGAATCAACACTAATCGCTTTCAGCATTTCGTTGTTAGTTTCGTCACTTTCATCCACTGTATCGGTGGTATCAGCAATCGCTTTTGTATTGATATCTCCAGAATCTGGATAACCCGAATAGTTGCAAGTTAACACCTCATCATCAGAAGGACTAAGATTGGAAACCGTGTCTAGATCACAACCTGGATCCGTAAAACTCTCGCCAGGATACCACTCAACTGTGAAGGGCCCAACTGCGACAGCATCTCCTTGGTTATAAACTTGAACACTTACATCGACCGGAGAACCTGAAACAGGTGGGTCCGGGTTGAATTCAATCTGGTTAATGATCAAATCCGGTTGGGGGGCGGTTGTATTTGTCGCCGTTGCCGTGGCTGTGTTCGTGGGCGTGGCCGTGGCCTCTGCGATGACTTCAATCTTGACCCAGAAGCCCTGGCCGCCGCCCAGACCAAAGACAACGCCATCCGGAGAACGCAACAAGAAATACCCCTGATAGGTGCCAGGTGTGTCAGGAGCGGTCAAATCTGCGGAAACATCGACGGTATTCCCAGAACCGACCGACCCGCTGGTCACCGGGGCAGTATCAGGCGCATCCATGCGATCACCATGGTCAAAAATGAGTTGATAACCCGAGGTCCAGGCGCAGGTACCTGTGTTCTTGAGCCGCCACGTCTTGGTAAAAGAGTCACCCGCGACGATATCGGTGCCGTCGGGGATGGTGACATCATCGACAAACTGCATCCGGTTGCACGGCTCCGGTGTGTCGGATGCCGGGGGCGGCGGCTCTGTGGTCAGGGTTGGACTGGGAGTTGGCTCTTCCTCTCCGGGGTCTTCCTGCTCCTCGGTTGGGCTCGGCGTCAAGGAGCCCTCTTCGGGTCCGTCGACATTTTCCGTTAGTTTGGCTTCAACCGTCTGTCTGGCAGCGGTCTTAAGGATCTCAACGTCGGTCAGATCGTTGTCCCCCTTGGGCATATTGCAACTCGCCAGCAACAGAATCAACAAAACCCCAATCATCAAAGATAAGATTTTTCGCCATTTCACCATAATCGGCCTCCATTTTTTTTTATAGGACTTACGCAAAATTAAACAAGTCCTACGTAATTTTCACCGAAAACGCTGGTTTGCGAAGCATGCCTTGCCCAGCGGGCACGCACAGCGCGGCAAGCTTGTCGAAACCACCGTTTTCGGCCGCAGTTCGCTGATTTCGACAAGCTTGCCCCTACGGGGACGCATGCGAAGCACGCAACACCGAAGGTGCGCATACCGAAGGTACGCAGAGCGAGCGAATCGGCGAACTGCGTAAGTCCTATTTATTTCCGAGATGGTCCAACATTATCGCTATCATAAAGTATTCAATTCCAAGCGTCAAGCATCTCGCCAAACCGCAAGATAGACCACCCACCAAAAGAAATCGCCTAATGAGCATCCCAACAGTACTCCAGTCAAATGTTAAGTAGTTGTAAGGTGAAAAATGGCTGTTTTACGGCATAATACAATTCACGGAAAAAACACTTTTGGAGCAACGAATGCCAACCAAACTATTGATCATTGAACACCCAACTGAAAAATCGGTCACCATTCCCAACCTGGCGACATACGGATTTCAAACCTTTATGACGCGCAAAGACGACAAGTATATTAAAGCGATAGAGGACATTCAACCAGATGTCATCATCATCAACGAAACCCAACCGGAAAGAAAAAATGGCGCCATTTACGAAAATATTCGCGCTATCAGCCAAGCCCCAATTTTGGTAACATCGGTGGTGGAAAAACCCGGGATTGTGGAATGCGTGCTGGATCAAGGGGCAGATGAATATTTGATTAGACCATTCTCGACGAAGATATTAATCGCCCACCTGAAAGCATTAGCCCGTCGTGCAAAGGCATAGCCCGCGCCCTCCGGCCTGCTTTCGTTCAACCTGCATCGTCCCGTCTCGGGGCGATGATTTTGTTTTGGAGCGCCAACGCCCCACGCGCTCATCGAGACCCTGCGCGGTGTGCGGTCGGGAGACCCACACACATCAGAAAGGTGGGAGGCGCGCACACATCAGA
>CAZJBA010000270.1:0-2792 GCA_964544065.1 uncultured Anaerolineales bacterium
CTGCTCTTGGTAGTATGCGCGCTTGGCGCCGATTTGTTCTTTGTGATGGCACTAGGGTTGTGTTCTTCATCCGTCGCAAAAAGCGTTCTCGTCGCTGACAAAGCTGGCGCTGTCACAGGTGTTGTTTGCCCGCCTGTATAGCCCCGCAGCTCGGGTAGGTGTGCCGGTTATACCAGGGCTCGGCGTGGCGGTTGGTGTAGTTGTAGCTGTCGATGATATAGATGTACCGGTCTCAGTAGCCTGTGTTGATGATAGGGATGCGTTCACCGTTTCGGCGACAGAAGTAAGCGCCTGGTCAGAGGATAGAGTCTCCTCAGTCTCGCTGCCGTTCAAGTGGCAGCCGGTCAACATAAGAACGCTTATGAAAAATAGAAGTGCTCTTTTTTTTCTTTGACATATTGTATGATCTTGTTATGCAATCGTGGCTCTGTTTTTATTTCATCCTGACAGCTTCAACGATAACGCGTTGTGTGTAAGTTTTGTCCTTCTCTTGGAAGTCGGAGCAGGTGATCAGGGTAAGCCAGTCGTAGCCATCGGATTTTTCGAGAAGTTCCAGATTGTAAGGACTGGCAGTGTAGATTTTACGAACTTCATAGATATGTTCAATTCCATTTAGATGAATGATGATCTCGTCTCCCCATTGGAGTTGGTCGATCGTTGCAAAGGGGCCGCTGCTGCCATCGGGGAGATTGACATGCCCGGCGAGGACGGTGTTACCGATATGGGTTGGATAGGCTGTCCCGTCGAGATGGCCTACCGCGCTTGTCAACCAGTCCACATCCCAACTATTGCCCTGCTGTTCGATGCCGATAATCTCTGAACGAAGATCAAGCCGGGGAATTTCGATTTGCAGCGAACTGCTGGCATCAACGTCACGCTGCTGGATGGTTGTATCGACTTGCTGGCCTGGAGCAAACCCGGTTGCAGGCAGGACACTCTCTTCCAGGTTGTAAATATGCACGGCGCCAGATTGTTTGGAAGTACCCGGTTCTCCGACGACGATGAGTTCATCATCGATGACCAGGCTGGCGCCGAAGTCTGCGTTTCTATAAGGCTCGCCAGAGACAATATTAGATTGTAGGTTCCATTCACCGTTGCTGCGTTGATAAACATGTGCCGATCCTGTGCGTATGATCGTGTAGTAATCTTGCATCGTTGCACCAGCAACAATTTTTTTATCGTCGATATTAACGGACTGACCAAATTGATCGAATGCCATGGCATCCTCTAGCACCAATTCTGTTTCCTGTTTCCATGAATTGGCTTTCTTTCGAAAAACGTATGCGGCTCCGGCATTGGGTATTTCTCCAACCTCTGAAACGATATTCCTGAAAGGAGCGCCTACAACGATCGTTTCTCCATCGATAGATACTGAAGCCCCAAAGTGATCGCCATCTTCATCTTCTTCGGCTTCAATGGAAGCTTCATATATCCAGGTGTTGCCAACACGGTAGTAGACAAAGGCTGCGCCGGTGTCATTAAGATCCTGAGCACCAACCACCAGACGCTGGCCATCATAATCGAGGGAGGAACCGAAAAAGCTACCTCTGGAAAGATTGGGTTCGGTTAGATTTTGTTCAAATAGATACCATCCTGAACCTGAGCGATAATAGGAATACACTTTACCCGTGTCTGTTGATCCGCCAATATCCTTTGATTTGGCCGCGACGACAATGCGTCTTCCCGCAACAGCCACCGCGTTGCCAAAATTATCTTGGGCGATACCATCTATGGGCTCGATCTTCGTTTCTTGTTCCCATTGCCCATTCTCGCGGACAAAGACGTAGGCAGCACCCAAGTCTGAGACCTCATTGTCATTATCGTCGATGCTATCACTACCAACGGCGCCAACAACGATCGTATCACCATCGATAGCCACCGCGCCGCCAAACAGGTCATAGGCTTCAGCATCAGAAGCGAAAAGACGGGCTTGCAGACTCCAGACGTCGTCATCCTGCACGTAAACGTAGACTGCCCCAGCTTGGTAGACCGGATCAAAACCGACGTTGACGCTGTCAAGCCGCGCCCCGACGACCAGCGTGTCACCGTCCATAGCGATCGTATTGCCAAATTCTGCTCCTGGGTTGCTTGGAAGTGGCGTGATCCAGGTTTGAAGAACAGCTCCATAAGCTTGTACACTGCTATCCGCGGAGACAGCTTGTGGCAGTAATACTGAAAGCATAATCACAAAGACCAGTGCACGAAGGAACAATGGTTTGGCATTCATCAAAACTCTCCAATATCAAGGGACATACTTGTAAACCGGTCAGTACAACCAACCATTTCCAAAATCATCAAGGCTTCTTTGCTGAGAGCAGTTCAATGACAGCATCGATAAATGCTAGAGAGATATCCTGTGATAATTGCCCTGTCTCTGGCTTCATTCCCTGACCATCGCCAGTGCCTCTACCTTGGGGCCGTCCTTCTCCCTCTCCTGCTCCACTGAAATCTTGCGGAGGCCCTCCCTCCCCATCGCCACCAAATCCACCTGCGCTGCCCATCATTTCAAGACCCAATGTTTCGGCCAAGCTGATCATATCTTCACGGGTCAATTGCATGGCAGCGATCGCGGCGACTTGATCCATGGTCATAGTGTTGAGGATATACGTAATTTGAGCAGAGATTTGCGCCGAATCAATATTCTCGGAATCGAGAATACTGCGCAGGGCTTTCCACAAGGGGAGCTGCAATGCGGCCTGATCTGCGGTGATCCTCTGCCCGCTTTGATCAAGTTTTAAGGTACCGATGACAACCTGCATTTCAATCGACAAAGCATTTTCATAGTCTGTATT
>CAZJBA010000271.1:0-2772 GCA_964544065.1 uncultured Anaerolineales bacterium
TTGCCTTGATCTTGGGGTGGATTGCCTTGATGGCGGCGGCATGGCGGGAATAAAATAAAAGAAAGCGTTTGCCCTCTCTGGCGGCCAATTTTCAAAATGGCTGCCAGTTTTCTTTTTGGCCCTCGACTTTATTCGATGGCCCCGAAATCTTGAGAAGATGCCTCGATCCTCTCCTCGAGCGGAATCGCTTCTTGTCGCCGTTTGCGAAAACGGGCCCACAAACTCGCCACGTAACTCACCAGGATGACGAAAATGACGACGTATCCGGCGATCATGTAATTGAGCGTATCGGGTGTCGACATGGTTTTTCTCCTCCTCTATTGCATTAATTTGGCGCGTAATCTTTTGACCCGGTTGACCAATTCTCCCAGGCGGACCCGGTGCCAGAGCAGATCGCCGAAGAGGATTGAAAAAGCGGCGATGCTGAACAACAATGTTTGCAGCATGGGCGTTGCCATGTTGAATTCGCCCGTCGCCTCAGCGTTGCTGCTCCCCATCACAACCGGGTGAATGGTGCGCAACATGCGGATGGAGATGAACGTCATCGGCACGCTGATAAACCCCAGGATGGCGTAAACGGCGCTCAGGCGGGCGCGTTGATCGGGGTCTTCCAGCCCGCGGCGCAGCATCATATAGGCGGCGTAGATCAGCTCCACGATGGCCGCGGTGGTCAGGCGGGGGTCCCACGTCCACCAGGTGTTCCAGGTCGGGCGCGCCCAGATCGAGCCCATCACGATGGCGGCAAAAAAGAAGACCAGGCTTATCTCGACGGCAGCGGCCCCGGCCACATCGTAGCGCATCTCGTTTTTAGCCAGGTAGAGAATCCCAGCGATGGCGGCGACCATGAAACCGAGCATGCCAACCCAGGCCGCGGCGACGTGGAAATAAAACACCTTTTGCACCGCGCCCATGACGCGTTCGATCGGCGCGTAGAAAAAGACCAGCGCGGCCGCAATCAAAAGTACAAGGATAGTAAGCCCATCAAGAACGGAAAGAAGATTTGGTTTTGTTTCCATAAATACTCCCAGAAATGATTGCGCAGTGATAGCGCTCATTCTTTAACGACCGCCTCGAAAAACATAAACGCAATCGTTGCGAAGATGATATCGTAAACGACGAGAAGATTCAGCCAGTGGCTGACTTCCGCGAAGGTCAAACCTTGCAGCATCCCGCCGCTGGCCTTGACCGCGGCGATGAGCAGTGGAATCGCCAGGGGGAAGAGCAGAATCGGCAACAGAATGTCGCGGGTGCGCGCCTGTACCGCCATCGTCGCCAACAGCGTGCCCACGGCGATATAGCCGATCGAACCGAGCAGAATGATCAGCAGCAAGCCGGGTAAAAACAAATTGGTATTGTACAAGACACTATAGACCGGCAGGACGATGGTTTCTACCGCCAGCATGAAAATCAAATTGGCAATCGCCTTGCCAAAGTAAATCGCGCTGCGATCGACCGGAGCCAGCAGTAAACCGTCCAGGCAGCCGCGGTCTTTCTCCGTGGCCATGGAGCGGTTAAGGCCCAGCGTGCCCGCAAAGGCAAAGGTGACCCACAGCACGCCGGATGTCACGCTGGCGCGCGCTTGTGCGTCCAGTTCCAGGGCGAAGTTGAAAATCAGGATCACCAGCAAGGCGAACACGAACATGGCCGTGAGCATTTCCCGGCTGCGCCATTCGCTGGTCAGGTCTTTCCAGACCACGGCCCACAGCGCCTTCAAAAAGTTTTTGGTCGGAGAGATCGTCTTCACGTCTGATTCTCCTTGATGGCCTGGCGGTAAAACGTCAACAACTGTTCCGCTTCGATGGCGTTGCTTTTCTTGGAAGCGACGATCTTCCCTCCCGCCAGCACATCGAAACGGTCGGCCAGTTTTGCCGCACGAATCAGGTCATGGGATGTCATCACCACGGTGTGGCCGCGCCCCGCCACTTCTTCCAAAACGGAATCAAACATGACAGAGGCTTCCTGGTCGAGCCCGGTGTGGGGTTCATCGAGCAGCATCACGGCCGGGTCATGGAGCAGGGCGCGCCCAATGGACAAGCGTTGCTGCATGCCCCGTGAGAAGGTGCGCACCAAATCGCCCCGGCGCGGGGATAGGCCAACCATCTCCAAGATTTCATCGATGCGCGCCCCCATGTCGGGGACAGCGTACATGCGCCCGTAGAAGCGCAAATTTTCCGCGGCGGTCAATTCGCCGTAGAGCAGCGGTTGGTGCAGGACGACGCCCAGGCCGCGGCGCACCGCCGCGGCTTGAGCGCTCAGGCGATGGCCATCCAGATAGATTCGTCCACTGCTGGGGCGTGTCAGCGAGGCCAAGATGCGCACAAACGTGGTCTTCCCCGATCCATTGGGACCGAGCAAGGCCACAAATTCACCCCGCTTGACTTCGAAATCGATTCCCCGCAAGACGGGCTTCGGGCCAAAGTTTTTGGTTAGGTTTTCGACAACGATCATAGCATGTCTGCAAAGGCTTTAGTATTTTAGCAACAAAATTTGTGCACAATACCAGGGCATGCACCCTAAAAACATCTTGTTTTTACCACAATACCCTACCTTGACAATGTCATATTTTCGTATAGACCACAGTAGAGCCGCCGATTGAGTAGCGCAGCGTATCGAAATCTAGGCGGAGCGGCTCTGATCAGCCCCGTTCTTGGTTTCGATACGGCAAAAAACGCCTACTTCCCCCTGCGGGGACGCATGCGAAGCACGCAGAGCGAGCGAACCGGCGAACTACCTTCACTTTGTTAGAATAAATGTTTAATGTGACATTGTCAA
>CAZJBA010000272.1:0-2675 GCA_964544065.1 uncultured Anaerolineales bacterium
TTTTCCTCTTTGATGAGGAAGCCAGGAAAACAAGAAAAAATTCAAGGATTCCTGGATTCCTAAGAACTATTTATTGGTCAAGCTGTTGTGGAAGATTTCGATTTCTGAGCAAACATTCATTCGCTACCGGGAAGACAGTCCATGAATCAAGAGAAAAACTATCAAGACGAACGCAAGAAAATGGTCCGGGAACAGATCAAGCAGCGCGGGATTCACGCCCCCAAGTTGCTCAACGCGATGCGCGAGATTCCCCGCCATCGCTTCTTGCCGGAGAAACGCCGCCGCTGGGCCTATTCCGATGGGGCCATGCGCATCGACAAAGGACAAACCATCTCCCAGCCCTACATCGTCGCCTTGATGACAAATTTGCTCCAATTGCAGGGGGATGAGGTCGTGCTGGAAGTTGGTACCGGCTCGGGGTATCAGGCCGCTATCCTGGCGAACTTGGCTCGAAAGGTTCACACCATCGAGCGGCACGCCGAACTTGCTGAACAAGCACAAATAACGATCGAAAGCCTGGGAATTGAAAATGTCGAATTCCACCTTGGTGATGGCAGCTTGGGATTACCCCAACAGGCCCCCTTTGACGCCATCATCGTCACGGCGGCAGCTCCCGGCATCCCCCAGAGCCTGCTCGATCAACTTGCCGAAGGCGGCCGCATGGTGCTGCCAGTAGGCAAGCGCTATAGCCAGGTCTTACAGGTCTGGGAACGCCACGGCGGCCAATTCGAGCATGAAGCCATCACGGCGGTGGCGTTTGTGCCCTTGCTGGGGGAGGAAGGCTGGAGCAATTCACGGTAGTTGGCGAACGGTTCCAATTACATCCAATTCAGGGTGACCAACACCATCGGGCGGCTCTTGGTTTTGCTGTAAAGATACGACCGAACGGTTTGGACGACCTGATCGTAAATATCGCCTTTGCTGCGTTTGACCGCGTTGATGGCGTGTTTGCGAACGTCGTCCATCAGTTCATCGGCGGATTCATCGTACTTGTAGACAAAGCCGCGGGTGATCACCTCGGGATCCTCGACCAACTTGCCTTTTTTGTCCAGAACCAGGCTGATCAGCACGACGCCGTCTTTGGCGAGGGCCTCACGCTCTCGCATCACGCTGGGGCCAACCTCACCAACGCGAGAACCGTCTACGAAGACATAGCCGCCGGGGATGCGGTCGCCAAGTTCGGCCTTACCATCTTCGAATTCAACAATTTGTCCGTTCTCGATAACCTTGATGTTGTCGGCGGGCATGCCAGCATCCCGAGCGATGACAGCATGTTGCTTGAGATGGCGCAACTCGCCGTGGGTGGGAATCAAGTAGCGCGGTTTGACCAGGTGAAGCATCAGGGTCATTTCATCTTGCTTGGCATGACCGGAAACGTGCACCGACTTCAACGGCTCGTAAAGCACGTTGGCGCCACGCCGAAAGAGACTGTTGATCGTCCGGTAGATGCCCTCTTCGTTGCCAGGGATGGGATGGGCCGAAAGCACAATCGTGTCATTCTCTTCCAACCCAAAGCGGCGGTTGGTTCCGGCGGCCAAACGCCCCATGATGGAGGTCGGCTCCCCTTGTGAACCAGTGCACATCAGCACCACATCTTCGCCGGGAAGTTTCAGGGCTTCATCCAGGCTGATTTCCACATCGTCGGGAATATCCAAATAACCCAACTTCTTGGCCATTTTAGAATTCTTGCGCATGCTGTAGCCCGCAAAGGCAAGCTTGCGCCCGTGCCGATCGGTGGCGTCGACGACCTGTTGCATCCGCGAGATCAAGGAAGCGAAGGATGCGACCAGAATGCGTCCCGGCGCGTTGGTGAAAACATCTTCGAAGGCTGGCACAATCTCTTTTTCCGAGGGAGTCCAGCCCGGTTTGTCGGCGTTGGTCGAATCTGCCAAGAGGGCCAAAACGCCGCGGTTGGAAAGTTCAGCCAGTTTGGCAAAATCGGTCGGCCAACCATCGACGGGGGTGGGATCGAATTTGTAGTCCGTCGTGTGAACGACCAGCCCGGCCGGGGAGGTGATACCCAAGCCAACCGTATCGGGGATGGAATGGCACACATGAAAGAACTCCACCTGGAACGGGCCAATGTTAATCGAGTCACCGGCGTGGACCGTGTTCAAATCAGTACGACCTAACAATCCGGCTCGCTCCAGCTTGACCTCCACCAAGCCGCGGGTCAGGCGGGTGGCGTAAATGGGCGCATCAATCTCCTCCATCACATGGGTGATAGCGCCGGTGTGATCCTCGTGCCCATGGGTGATGACGATGCCGCGAATGATATCGCGCTTGGATAAAAGATAGTCAAAGTCAGGGATGATGTAATCGATCCCCAACATATCATTTTCAGGAAACATGATGCCTGAGTCAATCACGAGAATGTTCTCACCGTACTCATAAACCATCATATTTTTCCCGACCTCCCCTAAGCCCCCTAAGGGAAGGATTCGTAATTTTTTACTCATTGTAGTTACCTCTCTTTTGTTCTCTCCCCTCCCCCAGGTTCCGTTGTACTACAAAGAACGCGATGAGGGAATCACGCCAAGACCAACTTGACGTGGAAAGGAGTTGATTAAATTTTCGTAAGCGTTCAGGCATGTCACTCTCGCCGTAGGCGTGCCGCTGGCAAGGGAGCGTTTTGTGCGACCAAAGAGTCTCCCAGGTGTCATCGGGGAGATTCT
>CAZJBA010000273.1:0-2674 GCA_964544065.1 uncultured Anaerolineales bacterium
TGCATCTCGAAGATGCCCAGGGCCAGCCCGTCGCCGAGGCCGAGTTGGCCGTCGTGGTTGTCGATGAGGCTATTCTAGCCTTGACCAATTATCGATTGGCCGATCCCCTCTCCATTTTCTACCAGACGCGTCCCTCCGGTGTCAGCAGTACCTACAGCCGGGCGAGCATCTTGCTCGTTGATCCGGATGCGTTGGCTGCCCAGGCAGAAGAGAATATGGCCCAGGCCAC
Source organism: uncultured Anaerolineales bacterium (assembly GCA_964544065.1). Classification (GTDB taxonomy): domain Bacteria; phylum Chloroflexota; class Anaerolineae; order Anaerolineales; family UBA11858; genus JAYELX01. The sequence goes on from CAZJBA010000273.1 coordinate 230, forward strand.
CGCTGCACTTGGAAAAGGTATGGAGGTGGAAGAAGAAGCGATGATGGAAGCCGAGGCCCCCGCCGCGGAGGCTGCCGCCGATGACGCCGGTCGAGGGGCCGGTGCAGCCGAAGCCGAGCCGATCAGCGTGCGGATGGACTTCAATCCCCTGGCGACCTTTGCCCCCACCGTGCGCACCGACGCCGAGGGCAATGCCACCGTCCAGGTGACCTTGCCCGATAATCTCACCCGTTACCGGGTCATGGTTGTGGCCGTCGATGCCAGCGGCAAGCAATTTGGCTCCGCCGAATCCGGCATCACGGCGCGCTTGCCGTTGATGGTGCGCCCGTCTGCGCCCCGTTTCCTCAACTTTGGCGACCAGTTCGAGCTTCCCATTGTGCTCCAGAACCAGACCGATGAAGCGATGGAAGCGGATGTGGTCGTGGATGCCACCAATCTCAGCTTCACCGAGGAGGTCGGGCTGCGGGTGACGGTACCGGCCAACGATCGCGTCGAAGTGCGCTTCCCCGCCGCGGCCGAGATGGCCGGAACGGCCCGTTTCCAGGTCGCCGGGGTCTCGGGGAGTTATGCCGATGCCGCCTCGATCTCCTTGCCAGTTTACACCCCCGCGACCACCGAGGCGTTTGCCACCTACGGCGTGGTCGACGAGGGCACGGTCGCACAGCCGGTAGCAGCCCCCGAGGGAGTCTTCCCGCAGTTCGGCGGCCTGGAGATCAACACCTCCTCCACGGCGCTGCATGCCCTCACCGACGCGGTGATCTATCTGGTCTCCTATCCTTACGAATGTTCCGAGCAACTGGCCTCCCGCATTCTCGGCGTGGCCGCCTTGCGGGATGTGCTCTCCGCTTTCGAGGCTGAGCAGCTTCCCAGCCCCGAGCAGATGGAAGAGGCCGTCCAGCGAGATATTGAACGTTTGGAAGGGTTGCAGAACAACGACGGCGGCTTCCCGGTTTGGCGCCGCGGCCGAGATTCCTTCCCTTTCCATACTATCCATGTTGCCCATGCGCTGGCCCGAGCCGAGAGCAAAGGGTTTGCTGTCCCCGAGGGGATGAAGCAGCGAGTTCTCGAATACCTCCGGAATATCGAAAGCTACTACCCCCATTGGTACAGCCAGCGCACTCGTCAGACCCTTAGCGCTTATGCCGTCTATGTCCGCAATTTGATGGGCGATCCTGATCCCGTCAAAGCGCGCAATCTGCTCAACGAAGCCGGTTTGGAGAATCTCACCCTCGATGCCGTCGGCTGGATTTGGCCGGTCCTGATTGATGATTCCGGTTCTGAGGCGGAGCTGGAAGCGATCCGCCAGTATGTCGGTAACCGCGTTGTTGAAACCGCGGGTGCGGCAAACTTCTCCACCTCGGTGTCGGATCAAGATTACGTGCTGCTGCGTTCCAATCGGCGCACCGACGCCATCCTGCTGGACGCCCTGATCCTCGACGATCCTGACAGCGACCTGATCCCCAAGCTGGTCAACGGCCTGCTTGCCCACCGGGTCAAGGGGCGCTGGAGCAGCACCCAGGAGAATATCTTTGTCCTGCTGGCCCTTGACCGCTACTTCAACACCTTCGAAGCCCAAACACCCGACTTTGTCGCCCATATCTGGTTGGGCGAGACCTATGCGGGTAGTCATCAATATGAGGGCTACTCCACCGAGCGGCACGCCACCGAAATCCCGATGGCCTATCTGGTGGAAGAAGAACTTGGTGGCGGGGAGACCCAAGACCTGATTCTGAGCAAGGAGGGGCAGGGCCGCCTGTACTATCGGCTCGGCTTGCGTTATGCCCCTACGGACCTGAACCTGGATCCTCTGGATATGGGCTTTGTGGTTTTGCGTGAGTACGAAGGCGTTGATGACCCCGAAGATGTGTATCAGGACGAGCAGGGGAACTGGCACATCAAAGCCGGTGCGCGGGTGCGTGTGCGCCTGACCATGGTGGCCGATAACCGCCGTTATCACGTTGCCTTGGTCGATCCGCTGCCCGCCGGGTTGGAGATCGTCAATCCCTCCCTGGCCGTTTCTCAAGATGTGCCCGACGACCCAGAGAGCCCCGAAACCCGCTATGGTTGGTGGTGGTGGACGTGGTACCAGCACCAGAACATGCGTGATGAACGCGCCGAAGCGTTCACCACTCTCTTGTGGGACGGCGTGTATGAGTACACCTATGTTGCTCGCGCCACCACCCCGGGTACCTTTGTGGTGCCTCCGGCCAAGGCCGAAGAGATGTACGCTCCGGAGGTCTTTGGCCGCAGCGCCAGCGATTGGGTCATCGTAGAATAGAAAGCAACCCTGAACATGTCCTTCCAGGCCCTGAAGACTTCGATGGTCTTCAGGGCTTGTTGATTTTGCAATGCTAAAGAGAGCTGTCCGCCAGGTGGGGTGCACTTGTTCACACGATTGAACTCGCCCTTTGGGGCTGTCGCCGAACGTCGATCTTCATCGACGCG
>CAZJBA010000274.1:0-2663 GCA_964544065.1 uncultured Anaerolineales bacterium
AAAATCAACTGTCAATTCCATCAATCCTACTCTCCTTCTTTTGATTAGATTTATTTACCGATAAACGCTTATTTAGATGCGAAATCAGCGCAAAGGTTACATGGGAGAGGAAAAACTGGAGCATCGGACTCAGGGGCAGGTTGTTACCGTTATTCAGGCGATTCCCAGCCTGATGGTGAAACTGCTGCCCTGGCCGGGACCGTCGCTGGTCGCGCTGATGCTGCCGCCGTGATTTCCACGATCGACTTGGCGATGGCCAGCCCCAGCCCCAATTCCCCTTCCCCGCCATGACGGGCACCATAATCTGGATCGCTGATCTGGAGACCTGCGGTCAGGGCAAGATGGCTGGTCAGGACACAGCCATATCTCGATTTGTGTGGGCCTAATTCTATAAAGATACTTTCGCTTACCTACTTAGCCTAAATTTCGCACCTTACAAAAAGAATAGAGAGTAAAGCTGACCCTGATCTGGGAGAAAACATTCGTCCAAATGGATGATAAGGGGATGTGGCAGTCCAAATTGATCGTTGATGGAGATGTTGTGTTATGTATTTTGATTACCAGGCGCGCTACCCCCACCCCGGCAGGCCGGGCTCAGAGCAATTGATGGAATCGCCTAGGAGGCGGCAAGGCCAGTGGCAGGGTTCCTCCATCAGGAAGTTGTGGTCCAGGAGTTGGCGGTTGGCGCAACTCCTCCAACAGCGCAGCCAAGATGGTTAGCAGTACAGCTTGCTCTGTGTCCACGGGCGTGATCCGGTATAGACGACTGCCATCCCAACATAAGGTCTCCACCACCTGCAAAGCGCTCAACTTCTCGATGATGCGCCGGGTGGTCAATTGCAGACCATTTTTGTGTGCCTGGCGCTCGAGCAAGCTGTAGGTGAGTAAGGCCAACATATTGACCAGTAACATAGCCTCAATGCGTCGATCCTTGTGAAGGTAGATGGGGGAGACGCGCAAGTCGCTTTTGGCAACCGTGAAACATTTCTCGCCCCCGTCTTTCTGTCGATACAGGGCTAACATTTCCTGGGGGGAAAGATTCCAATCGTTGGTAACCAACAGATAGCGACCATCGCTCTGCATGGCTCTCCACAGGGCCAAACGGTCTACCCACCAGCGCAGACGCACCTGGTCATGTTCATCAAGATAAGCCTCAGCCCGCATCAGCTTGCCAACAGGTGAATTTTTCAGGCGAGTATTGGCCCGTCTCTGAACGCATTTGATGCTGCGATAATACGGCTGTCCAATTTTGGCTTTTACGTCGGACAGTTCCTGGCGGAGGGCGTGTAAATTAGCTGCCCGACTGCGACGTATCGCCGTGCGCATGGGCCCGCTGAGAACAACTAATCCCCGGTGGGTGGTCTGGCGCCCTTCGTGTTTGAACTGGATGGTACACAATCGGCCCCAGTACCCTTGTGGCCCTTTTTCATCAGTCAATGGTTGGCTGTAAAATTGCTTTTCTGGAATGGATACCAACAATTGCCGATGGCACTTCTTTTGGGTTTGCAATCCAGCCAGATAGGACAAGTTATGATCCTGATAGGACAGGGCCAGTTCATCATTCAGATTAGCCCGATCTCCAATCATTAACGTCTCTCCAACGGACCAGTGATGGCGCTTGAGTAATCGAGCGAGACGGGCCATGTTCTCCTGCACGGTGGCCTTATCGGCCGTGCATCCAGGCCATAGTTTGTAATCGACGGGCAGATTACCATCCGCCGTGGTATTGAGACCCATTTTGAACTTGCGCTTGTTCATCGGCGTGTTATGGGCAAAACCAAAATCGAGATAGTCACTGTCTTTATATTCGCCATGAGCGATAAAAGCACTCAGGTCGTAGAAGATCACCGACAGATCGATCTCGGCTTTGACATAGGCCTGGTGTACGACGGCTTGCCAGATCGCTTGGGCATGCTCGCTGAGTGCGTCCAGGGTGCGGGCCAGACGATCATCATTGAATTTGGCCGCTTCCACATTCAGGCTGTAGACTAGTACGGTCTGAGCCAGCCACGCAGCTACCCGGTATAGTGGGCGCGGGGCGTTCAACCGGTTGAGGATCAAGACAATCGCTACTGTGCCGTGATCCACTTCAGCCTGGGTGGGACAATGGCGATTGATGATCTCGCGTACTTCCAGAACCTCCAGCAGAGCATATAAGACTGGCAGAGCTCCTAGACGGCGTCGCAACTGTGAGTGCGTTAGCCAGTCAACCACCTCAGCCATGGTCAGTGCACCCGCTAAGGCCAGACGCGCTACTCGCGCCGTCCATACTGCCCGACGATGGGCGCGCTTTAACGTTTGATACCGCTTCCAGGCCCATTTGCGCAAACGTTTCTTGGTGCTCCATGGAAAAGCTGAACGATCCCTCCGACATCGGTCGACTGCTGTGGCCAATAAAGGCCAATCGGCGGCTGGAGCTTTCTCCCCTACACAGGACTGCCATCGTGCCGCTGGTGCTTTTGTCGGGATGATCAGGAAAATGATAAGACTAATGGCCCAGAGGAGCCAAATCAAGACTTGTGTTTTTGGGAAATTTGTGGCAGACTTTGTCATGGAATCGCTCCTGGCATCTGGTTGTTGATACCCATACTTTGCCACAAAAAGAGCGATTCCGCCACTTTTTGCTCCCTATTCGATTATTAAAGTGCGAAATATAGGCTTAG
>CAZJBA010000275.1:0-2621 GCA_964544065.1 uncultured Anaerolineales bacterium
CTTGCAACCGAAACACAAACGTAACCTGACCATCAGCTATTTTCTCTCCCTGATCAGTCTGGGGCTGACCACCGCGGCGCTGGGACCCTCGCTGCCTGCCCTGGCGGCGAATACCTCGGCGCTGCTCAGCGAGATCAGCGTCTTGTTCAGCGCCAAAACGGGCGGCTACCTGCTTGGCTCGCTGGTCGGCGGGCGGCTTTACGATCACCTGCCCGGCCAAAAAGTGGGCGGGACGGCCATTCTGGTGATGATCGTCACCCTGGCGCTCACGCCCGTGATCCCCTTGCTCTGGCTGCTGGCGCTCGATTCCTTCATCCTCGGCTCGGTCGAGGGCGCTCTGGACGTCGGCTGCAATACCATGCTGGTCTGGGTTCACGGGCGGAAGGTCGGCCCTTACATGAACGCGCTGCACTTCTTCTTCGGATTGGGCACGTTCGTCACCCCGATCATCATCGCTCAAAGCAACCAACGGATCGGCGACGTGTCCTGGGGCTACTGGGTCATCGCCTTGGCGCTGGTGCCAATCGCCGTGTGGATGTTGAGCCAACCGAGCCCAACCGCGCCTGAACCCGACGGCGAGAAGGACGGCGACGGCAATTGGCTTTACTTGAGTTTGATCGCTGCCTTCCTGTTCCTCTACGTCGGCGCCGAGGTCGGCTTCAGCGGCTGGATTTACACCTACGCCCTGGAGGTGGACATGGCGGACGAGACCACCGCCGCTTATCTGACCTCCTTGTTCTGGGGCACCTTCACCCTGGGAAGATTGCTCAGCGTGGCCCTGGCGACGCGCCTTCGTTCTTATTGGATTATCCTGACAGATTTAGGGGGATGTTTTCTCGGTTTGGGCGTGCTGTTGCTGTTCCCCGCTTCAACCGCGGCCCTGTGGGTTGGTGCCGCCATTCTGGGGCTGTCGATGGCCTCCCTGTTCCCGGCGATGATCTCCCTGGCGGAACGGCGGGTCAACCTGACCGGCTCGCGGATGAGCGTCTTCTTCGTCGGGGGCAGCTCCGGGGCGATGCTGCTGCCCTGGATCATCGGTCAGCTTCTCGTCCCCGTCGGCCCGCGGGTGATGGTCTACGCCATCACCGCATCGATGCTTGGGGCCGCGCTGGTCTTCGCCATCCTGGTCCGCTCCAGCCGGACAAAAAGCGCTACCCCAAAAACGACTTAACGCAAAGACGCAGAGAAACGAGAGCCGCGGAGAAAAAATTTTGTAAGCGTCCACGGGGGTGTCATTCTTGCCGCGCTGTGCGTGCCCTTGGGGCAAGGCGTGCTTTTTACGCCCACTTTCCGACTCTGCGTTAAAGTTTTTCGTCTGCCTTGTGGACGCCTGTCTCGGTGACGATGTACTCCATCGGGATATCGTAGCGGCCACAGGGAATCGCATCGACGAGCAAATCCTGGTACGTGATTCCGGCGGAGATGCCTTCATAATCATGCAGGAAGCGGTCGTAGAATCCGCCGCCGTAGCCCAGGCGGCAGCCCTGCAAGTTGAAAGCCAGCCCGGGGCAGAGGGCCAACTCGATCTCCGGGGGAGGGATCACGCAGCAATCCGGGGCCGGTTCCATCATCCCGTAAGCATGGGGGATCAAATTATCCAGGTCACAGAGATGAAAGATCATCGCGCCGTCGGAGACGATCCGGGGGATCGCCCAGCGTTTGTCGGGGTGCTGTGTCACCAACGGGCTGAGGTCGACCTCGCCCTGCATGGGCATGTAGGTCAAGATCGTTTCAGCGCGGCTGAAATGCTCCCAGGTTTCGATATGTTCGCATATAGCCTGGCTGGCTTTGGCGCGGGCGGCTTGATCCATTGCGGCGCGCCTGTGTTTGCATTCCTGGCGCAATCGTTTTTTGGCACTGCTAATGTCTTTTCGCATGGCGTTATTATACCCGTAAGACCTGGCGTTGAGGGGTGGGGTAACTTCAATGCGGACATCTTCGAGCGCCTGGACGATGACCTTGCCGCGCCGACCATCTGCGCCCATGCGATCGCCGAGTTCATGGCCGTTGGCGGCTACGACCCCTATCTGCGCCGGAGGCGGGGCGAATACGCCCGCAGGGTGGCGGCTATGTTCCAAGCGGTGCGCCGCTACTTCCCCGAAGAGAGCCGCTTGACCCGCCCGTCCGGGGGCTATCTGCTTTGGGTGCAACTGCCCGAATCGTTCGACGCACTGTAGCTTTACAATCGCGCCCTCCAAGCGAAGATCGCCATCACGCCCGGCCACTTGTTCTCGGCCCGGGAACAATTCTCCAATTTCGTCCGCCTGAACGCGACCAACTGGTCGGATCTGGCAGAAGAGGCGGTTGCTTATCTGGGGAAGATGATTGGTATCTTCTCAATATTTTGGGGAAACGATTATGTAGCCGGGGTTTCCACGCCGAGGCGCGCAGAGCGACCCCGTGAAAGCGAGATTTGGTACCCCTTCGGGCACACCAAATGGGTGCACACCGTGTAGCTACGCGAAAATCTCGGCTACATGTTCCCCGTTTCTTTGAGAAGATACCAAAATAACACCTTGAAGCATATACGGCTTTGCCGTATAATATCTTTATGGAATTCATCGAAACATCACTGTTCACTCGATTGATTTATGACTACCTCAGTGAAGAAGAGTATCTAG
>CAZJBA010000276.1:0-2580 GCA_964544065.1 uncultured Anaerolineales bacterium
GATTGATTATGGCTCATCGTTCACTCCTTGTTAAGCAAAAACGGCCAAATGCTTAATAAGTTTGCCATAAAATGAGCCTCAGCTTTCCAAATTCAGACCAGTTCTTCGAAGCGATCAATGTAGCTTTCCAAGACTCCAAAGGCCTTTTCGACGGGTTCAGGCGTGCCAGCGGGTACATGGCTGCGGGGACGGAGCGATTTTTCCTTCATATAGCAACTTTTCTCCATTTTGAGGGTTAGTATGGGTAGCGACTCCGGTTGGAATGACCACAATTAATCTGATTTTTATCCCATTGTGGGCTATGTCAAGTATGGTATCATCGGTCGATCGTGATGATCTCATGTCGCTCAGTGATGGCCGCCGCACGACGTTTTAGCCATCATGACTATTGGTTAAGGTTGTTCACACTCGCTTGGAAAGGTTGAATCTATGTTGGCAAAACTGAAATCGATGAATAGAGAGCATTTAGCCTGGTACCTGTACGATTTTGGCAATTCGGCTTATGCTGCGGTGGTCTTATTGGCGATTTATTCCGCCTATTTCAAGGGCGAAGTCGTTGGAGGGGCTGAGGGCTCACGCTATTGGGGCATCGCTGTGGGGATTGCTATGTTGGTTGTGGCGGTCACCGCCCCGATTTTGGGTGCCCTGGCTGATTTTACCGCTTCGAAGAAGCGATTTTTGTTGATCTGCTCGGCGACGACCTGGCTGTTCACGGGCTTGCTGTTCTTTGTTCAAAAAGGCGATATCCTTTTGGGAATGGTCCTCTTCATCATTGCTGAAATTGGCTACCGCGGCGGGCAGGTTTTTTATAATTCCCTGTTGCCCGAGATCGCCGAGCCCGAAGAGATGGGCCGCGTCTCCGGCAACGGTTGGGCGATTGGATCATTTGGCGGCATTCTTTGTCTCGTCATCATTCTTCCTTTTATCATTCTCACCGAAGGCACCCTGATGGTGCGGGTTGCCTTGGTCTTTACAGCAGTTTACTTTGCGATTTCCGCTATCCCCGCCTTTCGGTGGATTGAAGAACGCGCCAAGCCTAATCAGTTACCGGAAGGGGAAACGTATTTTTCGGTTGGCTTCAAGCGGATTGGCAAAACGCTCCGTTCGATTCGGGATTTTCGAGAGTTCGTTAAATTCATCGTTGCTTTCTTGATCTATAATGATGGTATCTTGATGGCTTTGGATTTTGCCGCCATCATCGGCGCGGTGCTTTTTGGCATGGATCAGCAGCAATTGATCCTCTTCATGATCTTGGTGCAGGTCACCAGCGTGATCGGCGCGTATCTTTTTGCCATACTTGGCGATCGGATCGGCTATAAACTTGCTCTCGTTATGGCGATTTTGTTGATGACCGCTATCATCATCTGGATGCTTTTCGTCCAGACCTTGACAGGCTTCTTTGTGATCGGGGCTTTGGCCGGATTTGCGCTCACAGGTGTTCAGTCGATCAGCCGGACGATGGTCGGCTTCTTCGCTCCCGAGGGCCGAAGTGCCGAGTTCTTTGGTTTCTTTGCCATTGCCGGGCGGACTTCTTCGTTCATCGGCCCTACGGTTTATGGGTTGATCGCGGCCGAAGCAGCTTTGTTGTTGGAGGCTAACGGCATGGCCGCCTTGCCCGCGGAGCAGGCTGGGCAACGTGCCGCGATCGCCTCTATTGCCGTGTTTTTGTTGGTCGGTTTGACCATTTTACTAACCGTTAATGAGGCCAAAGCCCGCCAAGACGCGCGAGCTGCTGCTGAGGCTGCCTAGCGTATTTTGATTCTGAGTTGCGCACATTGCTTTTCTAAAGCAGGTTGAGAGGAGTATAATGTCTGAGTTCAAATTCCCCCGGCGCCGGTTGATCCGTGTTGCCGCAAAGGGAGTGGGGCGGTTTCTGTTTGCGGCTTTGTCTGATTTGCGCATTCAGGGGAAGGAGAACATCCCCGAGGAAGGCCCCTGTCTGTTTGTTGCCAATCATTTCAGCTTTGCCGATCCGGCCGCCTTGATCCGCCTGGCTCCTTGGTGGGTGGAGTTCTTTGCCGGGGCCAATCCCGCCTTCGCGCCGACCTGGGCGGGCTATCTGCCCAAATTGTGGGGGGTGTTGTATGTGTACCGGGGCACGGCCTCCCGCAGAGCAATCCGCGATGCAATATCGGTCCTTTCGCAGGGTGGCATGGTCGGGATTTTTCCTGAAGGTGGAGCCTGGGCGCAGGTGCTGCGCCCCCCGCGTCCGGGAGCGGCTTTTGTCGCCGTGCGCGCCGGTGTGCCCATCGTTCCCGTTGGTTTGTATGGACTCAACGATATTTTTCCTGTCCGCTTCAAGAATCAGGCCCAGGTGACCATCCATGTAGGCGAGCCGTTTGGCCCTTTCGAAGCAACCGGGCGCGGCCGTGAACGCCGCAAGAAACTGGACGAGATTGGCGACGTGATCATGGGCAAGATTGCCGAGCTGCTTCCTCCCAAGATGCGCGGCGTCTATTCCGACGACCCCGCTCTTCGGGCTGCCGCCCAAGAAGCGGCCGAGTATCCTTGGGCAGATGCTGCTGAAGAAGAGGTCGGTCGATAAAAGCGGCAAAACAATCCGAGAAATAAACAAATCCA
>CAZJBA010000277.1:0-2545 GCA_964544065.1 uncultured Anaerolineales bacterium
GGCCGTCCGCAACAACTGGGCATTGACCGCCACAATGATCGTGCTCAAGGACATGAGCAGCGCTCCCACTGCGGGGGAGAGCAAAATACCAAAGGGAGCCAGCACCCCAGCGGCCAGCGGCAGCGCAACGATATTGTAGCCCGCCGCCCACCACAGATTTTGGATCATCTTGCGGTAACTGGCCCGGCTCAGGTCGAAAATCTTGATCACATCGCGGGGGTCGCTCCTGACCAGGATGATCCCAGCCGACTCGATAGCCACATCCGTGCCGCCGCCGATAGCAATACCCACATCGGCGCGGGTCAGCGCGGGGGCATCGTTGATACCGTCCCCCACCATGGCCACATGCTTGCCCTGCGATTGCATACCGGCCACTTTTTGGTCTTTGTGTTCAGGCAACACCTCGGCGAAAACCTGATCGATGTCCAACTCAGCGGCGACGGCGTCAGCCACAGCCCGACTATCCCCGGTCAACATGGCTACTTCCACGCCCATTTGATGCAACCGATCGATGGTCGCTTTGCTCTCCGGACGAATCACATCGGCCAGGGCAAAGGCGGCCACCACTTGCTCATCCTGAATCAAGTAAACCACACTTTGCCCCCGGTCGGAAGCCCGCTCCATGAATGAGGCCAGCTTTTCGGGAAGAGAAAGTTCTAACATCTCCAGTAAACGAGGGCCGCCAACATGAAGCGTATGGCCGTTGCTTTTGGCGCGCACACCCCGGCCTTTGATGGCTTCGAAATCGGAAACGGCGGGTATTGAGACATCGCCTCTCTCGGCGGAGGCGCGAATCCCGCGGGCGATGGTGTGCTCCGAATCGCCTTCGACCGCTGCCGCTGTTCCCAGGGCTTGGTCTTCCTCCCAGCTTTCTATTGTAGCGACCTCGACGACGCCAAACTCACCCCTGGTCAGGGTGCCGGTTTTGTCAAAGATGACGGTATCCACCTGACGAGCTTGCTCCAGGGCTAAACGATCCCGCACCAAAATACCACTCTTGGCGCCCAGGGAGGTGGTAATCGCCACCACCAACGGGACCGCCAATCCCAGCGCGTGTGGACAAGCGATCACCAAAACGGTGGCAACGCGGGCAATCACATCGACATTGAAACCGACACCAATCGTCCAGGCAATGGCTGTCAGCGCAGCCACCCCTAGAGCCACGTAAAACAACCATCCCGCCGCTTTATCGGCCAAAATTTGCGTGTCCGACTTGCTTGCCCGGGCCTGTTCCACCAAGCGCATGATTCCGGCCAGGGCAGTCTCGTCGCCCAAGGCGGTGACGCGCACCCGCAAGCTGCCCTCTCCGTTGATCGATCCGGCGATGACATCATCTTCTGGCGTTTTCGCTACCGGCTTGGACTCACCCGTGATCATAGCCTCATTGACGTCAGACTCGCCTTCTTCCACCGTGCCATCGGCGGGAATGCTGGCGCCCGGACGCACCAAGACGAGATCGCCGCGTTCAAGCCGATCAACGGCGACAATTTTGGTACCACCATCGAGTGAGATTCGCTCGGCGGTGTCAGGCATCAGCTTGGCCAGTTCGTTCAAGGCACCGGAAGCCTGGCGCACGCTGCGCATCTCAAACCAGTGTCCCAAAAGCATAATATCGATCAAAGTGACCAATTCCCAGAAAAACGTGGTGCCGTCGGGCAAAGCCAGCGCTCCCAAACTGTAGACAAAAGCCACACTGATGGCCAATGAAATCAGCGTCATCATGCCGGGTTTTCGAGATTTGATTTCCGGGACGGCCATTTGCAAGAAAGGCAGTCCACCGTAGAAGAAAATCACCACGGCAAAGATGGGCGTGATCCATTCGCTGCCGGGGAAGGTTGGCATGCCGAAGCCTAACCATTTCTGAATGGAGGGGCTGTAGAGTAAGACTGGAATTGAGAGCACCAGACTGACCCAAAATCGCCGCCGAAACATGGTTTCGTGGCCACTGTGATCAACATGATCGCCATGGTCTCCCTTGTGGTCTGTTTTATCGTGCTGATGTTGTTTGTTTTCCATATCTGGTGCCTTGCCTCCAATCTCGCTTGCCGAGTTGACGATTGTCAAAAACTGAACTTGCGCAGTTGATCCAAAATCAGACTTCGGAAGTTTTCAAGACACTTTCATTGGGCAAAATTAGTGAATTCATCGAGTAAATTTTGGTACTGACGCTGCCTGTAAAACTTCCGATGTCTCAAGTGCGTGACTCCTATCAAAAAATGGTCTGTCCGGCTTGCTACTTCAGGTCTTGTTTCATGGTTTCATATTGCTCGCGGGTGATCTCACCGCGGGCGTAACGCTGATCTATGATTTCACGAGCAGAGGCATTGTTCGAAGTCGTTACGTTGTTCAAATTGCCCTGACCGGAGGCGAACAATGCTTTCAGCAGCAAAACGCCGCCGAGGATCAAAGCGCCCCAAACCAGAAGCATCACCAATAAACCAATTCCACCAAATCCCATCATCATTTTCGTTTCTCCTTATTCCAAATCACGGATGTGGTTAATAGTAAGTGACGCTTAAAAAGCAGGTAGACTTAAATGCTCTAG
>CAZJBA010000278.1:0-2542 GCA_964544065.1 uncultured Anaerolineales bacterium
GTAAGTATGTCTATTGAATATCGACAATTTCGCCGCCAAGGTCTCGCAAGGCGGTCGCGACCAAGCCATCTTGATCGATGTCTGGGGGCAATTTACCGCCCTTGGCTACCATGCAAATGACCGGCATCTGTTTGCCCAAGACCTGCTCCAGGACTTTCAGAAAAATCTTCAAATTCTCTTCGGATTCCATCTTCGATTTGGCGAACTCGCCATTGAACCCCAGCACCAGCGCGTTCCCCTTCATGCCCATCGGTTTGCACGAATTGAGCAGGGCTTGAGTTTGGGGATTTTGATCGCGGACCTGTTGCAGGATTTGGTTCCAATTATCGGCCACATGTTGGGGTAAAGAATCAATTTGAGATTCAGCCGGGGCGGATTCCTGCTGGGGAACGGGATCAGGCCCCGAGGGCAGAGGCCTGCTAGGGGAGCGTTTTGATTCTTCCTCAGCGGGGGTGGCCGTTTGGGGAGCCGTTTCCTCCTCCTGAGAGAGCCGATTCAACGATTCAACCAAAGCCATCTCGACAGGCAAAGCAGGCTGCCAGGCATTGCGCGCCTCACTGGCCGCGTGGTTGAAGTTGCGAATCACGTCCAAGAGAGCAGAAACATCCAAGGCCTGGGCGTGCTCGGCCATCTGGGCGCGCATGTCGGCGGGCACATCGATCTGATCGGCGTTGCCCATGTGGACAAGCAATAGGCCGCGCAAATAATCGACCATCTGGCGGGAAAACTGGCGCGGATCGCGGCCCGCATCCAGGGTTTGATGCAATTGATCCAGCCCAGCAGCGGAATCGCCATCCAAGAGCGCCTCCACAAGAGCCAAAACAGACTGGCTAGTAGCGGTACCCAAGACATCTCGGGTCATTTCGAGCGTGATCTCCGATGAGGTGGAAGCCAGTTGGTCGAGCAAAGAAATGGCATCGCGCAGGCTGCCGGTGGCCTGACGAGCGATCAGGGTGAGCGCATCGGGATCAACATCCAGGCCCTCACTGGCGGAAATCGTTTCCAACTGGGCGACCATGTCGGTGACAGCCAGGTTGCGGAACTCATGGCGCTGGCAGCGAGAGAGCACCGTGGCGGGAATTTTATGCACCTCGGTGGTGGCCAACACAAAGATGGCGTGCCCGGGCGGCTCTTCCAAAGTCTTGAGGAGGGCATTGAAAGCCGCGGTCGAGAGCATGTGCACCTCGTCGATGATATATACCTTGTAGCGGCCCTGATTGGGCGAGAAGTTGATTTTGTCGCGCAAATCGCGCACATCGTCCACGCTGGTGTTGGAGGCCGCGTCGATCTCGATCAAGTCGAGGAAACGGCCCTGGTTGACGGCGACGCAATGCTCGCATTGATTGCAGGGGCGCTCGGCCGTGTCTTCGGCCAAACAATTGACCGCCTTGGCCAAGAGGCGGGCTGTGGTGGTTTTTCCCGTCCCGCGCGGCCCGGCAAAGAGTTGGGCATGGGCAACCCGGTCAGCGGTCACGGCGTTCTGCAGGGTGGTGATGACGTGTTCCTGTCCGACAACTTGATCCCAGGTTTGGGGTCGCCATTTTTGGTAATAGGCTTGAGGCATAGGTGGTTAGGAGGTTAGGAGGTTAGGAGGTTAGGAGGTTAGGAGGTTAGGTGGCTTGATGAAGTGTAACAGAAGGCCAAGATTGTCGCCAGAGGAGGGTTCAGGGGACCTGGTAGGTGGCTTGAGCGTTCCCATCAGGATCATAGAGGACAGCAAGTTCGCCCGGCTCCCAGGCAGCTTCATCGAGGCCCCAAAATAGATCAAGAGCGGTCTTTGTGCCTGGCCTGGTGTTTATCAAAATTTCGCCATTTTCATAAAGGGTGGTCTGCGGAAATGTGAATCTATGACCGTCTTCGTCTTTCAGGTACCAACCTTCCAAGGAATGTTTTTCGCCTTTCAAGTCCCCTATTTTTACCTTCTCGGTAGCCAGGTCGCCGACTCCGATGATGGTGACGATTTCGATTTGGGCGCCGGCCTCCACCGCGACTTGTGCGTCCGCGTCTGTCGCTTGTGCACTTGTTTCGTCCGGTTCTGGGGTGACCTCTTGGCCTGCATCTTCTTCATCCTCGGGAGAAGGAATATAGATCTTTTGGCCCACTTCCAAGGTGTCGGGGTCTTCCAAGTTGTTGACATCAATGATGTCTTCGATGGTCAGGTCATACATTGTGGCGATGCGACCCAAGGTGTCGCCTGATTCCACCTCGTGAACGCGATAATTCGGCGTGCGGGTCAAGCGGGGGGTCGGCGAAGCCGGCGGCTTTGTAGGTACGGGGGTCGGCAAGTCCGCGACAGGGGTGGTGTTATCGACGCTAGCCTGATGGCTTCGTTCCCACAGGTTCAAAACAATCAAGGTTGTGATCGCCGAAACAACGATGTTGATCAGCAAGTAATAGGTAAGGCGTTTCCACTGCATAAGAATCTCCCATATCGTTGCCCAAGAACTATTGACGTCGGCAAGCCCGAAGACTAGAATTCAAACGCTGTCCTACTATTACAGCGCAAGGTCACCCTAAAACCGCTCTCTAGTACACAACGGCG
>CAZJBA010000279.1:0-2501 GCA_964544065.1 uncultured Anaerolineales bacterium
GCGCTTTGGCCGTTGGCGGCAATTTCGATCAGGCCGCTGCTGCCGATGAGCGCGGCGCACGCCCCCTCGGGAATCGCGGCAAAGGTGCGTGCCCAGGGCAGTTCGGTGCCATCGGGCAGATGCAGGCGGGTTGAGGCCGGGTTGATCTCCAGGCCGGGGGTCACGCCCAGCCAGGGCGTCAGGCGCAGATGGCCGTTCTCCAGGCGCCGGAACTGGCCCAGGCTGGTCAGCAGGTTGCCGAAATGATCGGCGTGGAGGATCTCGCCGCGCAACGCGCCCCCGGGACCGGGTTCAAGCAGCGGGTCCGGGAGCCTGATCGGGTCGGGGATCGCTTCGCCAAACTTCGGGCCGGGGATTCCTTGCCAGGCGTGGGCCGCCACCGGGGCGAAGATATCCCGCCCGTGAAAGGTCGTCCCCGGATCGGGCAGACCGTAATCGGGGTTACTCAATTCCCATCCCTGGGCATCGTCATCCGAGATGAAGCTGAACACGCCGTTATCGGGCCCGATGAAACGGTGGCGCCCGGAATCGAGCAGCATCGCCTTGCGGGAGGTGCCCACGCCAGGGTCGACTACAACGAGAAAGACGCTCTCGTCGGGGAAATAGTCCACCGCCTGCCACAGAGCCATCGCGGCACGCTGAATATCGCCCGGTGGAATCTTGTTGGTCAAATCGATCAGCGGAGCAGAGGGGCTGATCATGGCGACGACGCCTTTCATGATGCCTACAAAAGGGTCGCGGTCGCCAAAGTCGGTCAGGAAAACAATCGGTGCAGACATGCTGAAATTATAGTATGGCTCGCGCTTCAATGCATCTCTTCTTCGTTGTATAATGGTGACGGCTCAGCCAGCGTCGCTTGGCGGCGGATAATCTGAATTTGGATAGTGGTCACAAAGTAAGTGATGGTTGCCTTCCTAGTGCTCTAGGCGGCGTCCCCGCCGCCGAGGACGGCGGCTAGAGCACTAGCGTCTCGTCTGCTTTTTAAGCGTCACTTACTATCTAACCACCACCCGAATTTGTTTTGGAATCCGGGAAAGCTTGCATTTCCTGGATCCTGGTTTCCTTGGAAAAGAGAGATCGTATGGTCATCATCCTTGTTGTAGTCGGTTGGCTTGCCGGAGCGGGCGTCAATTACCTGGCCGATATCTTGCCGGTGAAGCGTGCCTTGACAACCCCGGTATGCCTCGCCTGTCACCACGAGCAGGCCTGGTTCGAGTACCTGATTTGGCCGCGGCGTTGCCCCCACTGTGGAAAAAACCGCTCCTTGCGGGTCTGGCTGGTCGAGATCGTATTCATCGCCATCAGCCTGTGGCTGTGGATCGCCCCGCCGGAGGGGATGCCCTATCTCGTCGGGATGGCCCTGATGGTCTATTTTGGCACCGTCACCGTCATCGATCTGGAGCATCGTTTGATCCTCCACCCCGTCAGCCTGGCCGGTGCTCTGTTGGGCCTGGGATTCGGACTCTGGCGCCACGGCCTGATCGACACCTTGCTAGGCGGCGCGGCGGGATTCGTTTGTATGTTGCTCCTGTACCTGTTAGGGGGACTCTTCATCCGCTGGTTGGCACGGCTGCGCGGCGAAGACACCGACGAAGTCGCCCTCGGCTTCGGCGACGTGACCCTGACCGGCGTGCTCGGCCTGATGCTGGGCTGGCCCGGGGTCGTTGCCGGTTTGATCCTGGCGATCTTGCTCGGCGGCGCGGTCAGTCTGCTCTATTTGCTCGTCATGGCCGTGTTGGGCCGCTACCGCGCCTTCACCCCCATTCCTTACGGCCCCTTCCTGGTCGCCAGTGCGGTGGCGTTGTTGTTTTTCAGGGATGTGTTTGTCGGTTTTGCTTCGTTTTAACCGTAAGATGACAGTCATACTGAAAATGGCTGCCACCTCAATGTCATTGTCATTAAGCCATCGCAAGGTGCAATGTACTTTAGCAGGTTGATTTCAGGCGCGCTGCACGTCCAGAGTGTGTGTTGCACTTGAGATTGAGGTCACTCGTAAGTGCATCGCACCTTAACTTAATCACATTGCGTTACAGGTAATCGGCAGGACGTGCTGGTCATCTCGCCTTTGCAATAGCATTAGTTTGTTAGCTGCTTATATTGCGTTATCATTTCCTCAACGGATAATGTACCCGGAGAAAATCCTAAGTGTTGGGTAGATTGGGCTAATTGTGTTATTTGTGGTGGGGCAAGAAAGGCTTGCTTTAATATCTCTGCTTGTGTGAATACCGCTGGCGTAGTGCCGTCAGCAATGATCTCGGCCTGCGCCATCGCAATGAGGCGTTTTGCGTATAGCCCCACGATTGGCATATCGTGGGTGATAATAATAATCGTATGGCCAAGCCCATCCGCAAGGGCGCGGCCCACAGGGTGATGTCGGAACTGCCATATGGAACTGGTGACGTAGCTCACGGCGTGAAGTTAAGCGACTTGGTCATACAGTCGCCGCCCAGGCCATTTTCGGTGCAAACCTTGATGGTTGCATCGACATCATGCCCGGTTGG